>NZ_JBEZKB010000021.1:0-177668 GCF_040651475.1 Streptomyces sp. NPDC048442 | reverse complement strand
CACGACGCGCCGCCGCTACGCGGCGGAAGACGCACCGCGCTCCGCGCGGTGATCCGGCGGCTTCGCCGCACGAATCCGGGCCACTCCGTGGCCCTGGCCGTCGACTTCGTCGGCGGCGGGCTCGGATCGCTCCGCGATCCGGCCAACGGCCCCTGCTCCGCAGTGGCCTTGAGCTGGATACGGGGCCGGGTTTGTTCGGTGTGCCGGCTGACGGTAAGTCAGGGGTTGGGTTCTGCAGAGTGTCCGGCCTGTGCGTGCCTGGGAGTGGGGAGTTGGGGTGGGCTGTCACCTTGCTGCGGGGGTTTTGAAGTCTCGCCGTAGTAAGGGCGGGCCCCCTCGTGACGGCTTCTTCCACGTATGTGCGTCAATTTTCTAAGGCGGGTAGGCTCTGGGATAAGTAGCCATCTCCGGGGTGAGGGTCTGCGGATACAATCCGGTTAGCAGCTTGTACAGTATCCAGATAAAGCAACCCTTGATATCCGGGGCACCGCCATAACCAAATTGCGCGCAGCCGGAACAGCATCTGGTAATTCCGTTGGATGCAGATTTTGAGAGAAGCTGGTCGTGTCGGGGGCATCGCTGTTCCTGCATCAGAAGGAGGCGGGGGCGCCGTGTTGTGGGTGCCCCAGGTACCTGCCGGCGGGTCGCTGCCGCCGGAGGGGCTACGGACGCAGGTGAGCGCGGCCACCCCGACCGGCAAGACCCCTATCGCCACCGTCATCGCCCAACAGTTGTGCACACGCAGGGAGTTGGTGCTGGCTCCCTCGCTTGACCTGCTGATTCAGACAGGAACGGCATGAAACCGTGGGCTGCCATATACAACCACGGCACATGCCAGCCGTGCGCCGGCCGTACACAACCGCACCACCCCGGGCGAGGGAAACCACCTTGAATACACAGCGGGCGGAAAGAACAACTGGACGGCTATGCACCCACACCTCCCGCCACCTACAACCACCGTCAGGAAAGGACAGAAACTCACGAGGACGGATGGGTGGATGGGGGCTGGGGGTTGGGCGAAGAACACGCAGAAAACCCCGAAGGCCACAGACACGCATCACCAGCGCCGGACGGCCGGAGACACGGAACAGACAACGCGAAACCGACCTGCCCGTCATCTCCGAAACCAGAACCACAGGACCGGGGCCGGAGGAACTCACAGCCCAACACAAAAACCTCAGACAGTAGGCGGCGTGCCACCACCAGTAGGACCACCTGGCATCCCCGCACCAACGGTTGCTGGAACACCCGCGAAAGACACCCGCAAGAACCCAGAAAACACGAAGAACAACTCGAGGAGGACAAGTGCACGCATAACCCGGGGGGCAGCCCCGCGAAACACAGAACAGCTCTCGGCCGGCACGCGACAGAACGCCCACGAACCCGCCACAGGACGGTGGGCACAGCTCGACAGGCTAGGAATGCGATGGGCAGCAGCAAGGGAGCGGCGGGCGTAGTGGGCGGGTTGCAGGAGGCGTTGGCGGAGGCGTCGTCGTCTTTGTGGTCGCGGCGTGCGCGGGGCGGGAGGGCGCTTGCTTCCTTCGCCGAGGTCCCTGAGGCCGCGGAGGCGTTGGTGGGCCTGCTCCTGGACGTGGAGGACACGGCGGTGGCGCGGCAGACGGCAGAGGCTTTGGCGCGGGCGGGAACGGCGGTGGCGGTAGGGGTCCTTGCGCGGGCGGTGGCGGGGGCTGACGGCAGTCATGCCGATTGGGTGCAGACCGGCGTGCACGACGCGCTGGTGACGGCGGGCAGAGTGGCGGGTCTTGCAGTCGTGTGCGAGCAGCTCGTCCGAGGCCCGGAACCGGTCGTTCGTCGGGGCGCCGCGGAAATCCTGGAGTGGGTACAGAACAGGGGAGGTTGAGACGGGTCTCTGGTGTGGTTCCTCGTGTGCCTCTCCTGGCCGGGGAGACGTTCCTTTCTTCCCTGTGCCGGGTTGCCGCCCCCTTCGAACTGGGGGAAGGGGGCCGGGGACCGGCCTGGGCATGGGCGGTGAGGTGTGGTGTTCGGGTGCGGAGGTGCTGCCGGTGTGGGGCGGTGGCCGGGCGCTGTGGTGAGCGGGGTCCGGGGCCGGTCTGTCGCCGAGGTGTGGGGGTGGTGGCTGGGCTTGCTCCTGCCTTGGCCGGTCCCCGGACCCGGCGGTCGGGCAGGTCATGGTGCGGGGCCGGGGCCAGGGCCGGGGGCCGGGGGCCGGGGGTTTCTCGCCTCGGGTTGAAGCTCTGACGCCGGGTTCGGCGCCTTTCGTGGAGACCTCGGAGTCCGGTACCGGTAGGTGGTTGGGTCGGCTGTGGTCTTTCAGCAGGCCCGGACGGAGGAGACCCTGTCCCCGAGTCCCGGGAACGGCCTGCACACCGGCACACCGCACGGCCAGATCACCACCGGCCAGGGGACAGTACGGAAAATCCCGCGCCCCGACGAAGCCGAACAGGAGCTGTCACCGCCGCCGGACTCGTGGACGGGGCCCCCTACCGGCGCACCGTCTGCCGGGACTCCCCCGACAGCACCCGATCCGCCCGGCTCACGGACAACGACCAGGACCACACCGTCACCATGGCGGCCGGCCAGGAGTGCTTCATCGACTCCGCGCCGACCCTCAACACCCCACCCGCGCCCACGACTGGACCGGGAAGACACCCGCCGACCTCGAACACACCGACATCAACACACTCACCCCCCACCGGCTGAACACCACCGGAACAGTCCCGCGCCAACGCCCCCGACGGGAAGACAAACACCCACCGCATACCCCACCGACCACATAGGTTCGACCCCGCCCGGCACCACCCCGTGGCCGACAACCCCCACCCCGGCCCGCAGACCAACCGGGTCGCCCCATGCTCCGACCCCGGCACAACCAGCCCCGACGCGCAACCCCTCACCCACCCGGCCTCGCCGCCATCACACCGAACAGGCAAAGCACCCCAGGACGGAACAAGCCCCTCCGCAACGCCACCCGGACCCACCCCACCCACGCCGACGACCCGCCCGACCACATCGCCGCACCGGGACAACCCACCCCGACCCGCCCATAGCCGCCGAACACACACTGATCGACAGCCTGGCCTACACCCGTACACGCAGCTGGGACTTCCTCGTACGCGAACTGATGGGCACGCAGCCGCCCGCCTACCACCCCGCGCTCATCGCCATCGGACCGGAGATGCTCGGCGAGATGTTCGCCTGAACACCCCACGCGTGAAGGCGGCACGGCGTACGCAGATCAGCCCAGCAGGTCGGCGACCGGAACGCCGATGGGGCCTCCGCCTGCGGCGAGCCCGCCGAGCAGGGCGCCGGGGGCAGGCACGGCCCCGGGGCCGGCCGGGTGCACCCGGCCGGCCGCAGCTTCTTCCCTGAGCTGCATGCCGTCCACCTGGGACTTGACGTCGCCCACGAACTTCTGGGGGGTGAGGACGTCCGTCAGCCGCTTCACCTGCTGGGCGTTGACCTCGTCGGCCTGCGACTGCTCCCCTGCGACCTGCGCGGATCCCGGCATGGCGTGGTCACCGGCGTGGTGGGCGAACGCCGGGGTGGCCGAGCCCAGGGCAACGAACGTTCCTGCGAGAGCGGCGGTGGCCTGCATGTACTTCACGAGGGATCCTGTCTGTCGGGCGGTGACGGGACGACACGCCGCCGAAATGGCCGCTGTCGTTTCACCTCTGGAGAACGCGTGCCCTCACCAATGGAGACGTGACCGGAGCGCAGATCACCCTATTGACGCACTCCGCCCTCCGGTGGGGCCCGGCGGTCGAACACCCTTCCGGGGCGGGCAGGTGACTCCCGGACGGGGCGGGCGCGTGACTTCAGCGCGGTGCGGCTCGTTGCGCCTGCGTCCAGCCGAACCGCACTCAGCAGGAGAATCATGCGCCACCACAAGACCACCGCCGCCGCCCTCGCCGTTCTCGCCTCGGGTGCGGCGCTCGCCGCTGCGGGGACTGCTCAGGCTGCTGCCCCCGAGGCCGCCCCGGCACCGGGCCCGGCCGCCGCGGCTCCGGCCGGCGACCTTCTGGGCGGGCTCCCCCTGGTCGGGGACCTGGCCAAGGGAGCCTCACCCGCGTCCGCCGTCCCCGGCGGCCTGCCCGGTGGCGACCTGCTCGGCGGGCTCCCCCTCAGTGGTCTCCCCCTCGGCGGCTGACCGCGGCCCGGTGGTGGGCGTGACCCTACGGTGCGCCCGCCGTTGACAGCTCATGAAGAAGTACCCGCTGATCCTCGCCGTCGCCGCGTCCGCCGCACTCGCAGCCCCGGCCGGTGCCGCTGCGGCGGACGAACTGCCGCTCGCACTTCCCCTGACGGCACCTCAGGTCTCAAAGGGGAGCTTTCAGGGCGCCGACCGCATCCTGGAGCCCGCACCCCCGGCTTCCCGATAAGCACCGTGGATCACTTCTCACAGCTTCTCCCTATAGGCCTTTCGAGTGACAGAAAAAACTCACGGAATAAAATGAGTTTCCTCAATGACGCCACATCGTTACCGATAGGGAAAGCGGCGCTACGGGAATGCCAATTGAACCCGTGCAGCACGAAATACGTGACTGTTCAGGGTGCCGCCGAATGAAAGGTCACAAAATGAAGTACACGAAGATCGCCGCAGTTGTCGCCGGATCGCTCATGACCCTCGGTGCGGCCGCCCCCGCCATGGCGGACGCCGGCGCCGACGCCGTCGTCAAGAACTCTCCCGGCGTGCTCTCGGGCAACAACGTCCAGGTTCCGGTCCACGTGCCCGTGAACCTCTGCGGTAACACCGTCAACGTGATCGCGCTGCTGAACCCGGCGTTCGGCAACACCTGCGTCAACAAGTAGTTCTGAAACCCGAACCTTCGTGTGTTCGGACCCGGCCAGTCCCTGAATTCATGTATTGCATTCAGGGGTTGGCCGTTCAACGCCTCCTCGCGTGTGGGCGAGCAATCGGCTCGCCCCGCAATCATGAAAGACAGGGAACGGCGAAGTGCGACAGGTATTGCGTAAGAGTCTGCTGGTAACAGCAGCAGTCTCGGGTGTGCTCTCCATGACCGCGGGCTCCGCCTTTGCGGACGCTGCAGCGGACGGGGCGGTCTCGAACTCGCCGGGCGTCGGATCCGGCAACAGCGCGCAGGTTCCGGTGCACGTACCGGTGAACGTCTGCGGCAACACGGTCAATGTGATCGGTCTGCTGAACCCGGCGTTCGGCAACAAGTGCGCCAACATCTCCGGGCACAAGCACGGAGGCCACGGCGGCCACGGAGCCATGGGCGGCGGTGCTTCGGCCGACTCCGAGGTGACCCACTCCCCCGGCGTCGTCTCCGGCAACAACGCCCAGGTCCCGGTGCACGTACCGGTCAACCTCTGCGGCAACACCGCCAACCTGATCGGCGCCCTGAACCCGGCGTTCGGCAACAAGTGCGCCAACATCTCCGGGCACAAGCACGGAGGCCACGGCGGCCACGGGACCACGGACAACGGCGCCTCGGCCGACTCCGAGGTGACCCACTCCCCCGGCGTCGTCTCCGGCAACAACGCCCAGGTCCCGGTGCACGTACCGGTCAACGCCTGTGGCAACACGGCCAACGGGATCGCCGGCCTGAACCCGGCGTTCGGCAACGAATGCGCCAACGGCCCGGCCATGCAGACCCCGCCGTCGCACGAGCCGCCCGCGGACGAGCCCCCGGCCGACGAGCCCCCGGCCGATGAGCCGCCGGCCGACGAGCCCCCGGCCGACGAGCCGCCCGCGGACGAGCCCCCGGCCGACGAGCCCCCGGCCGATGAGCCTCCGGCGGACGAGCCCCCGGCGGACGAGCCCCCGGTCGTCAAGCCCCCGGTTGTCAAGCCGCCGGTCGTCAAGCCCCCCGGCAAGCCCACCGTCCCGGGCAAGCCGACTGCTCCGTCCAAGCCCTCTGCCCCGGGCAAGCCCCACGGCAAGCCGCGCATGGCGTCCACCGGTGTCGGTGAGACTGGAAACGCTGCCGCGCTGGGCGCCGCGCTGATCCCCGCCGGTGCGTTCCTGGCCCGTCGCGGCCGCGCCGCACAGCGCTGATCCCAGAGCGCAGGGCGGCCGTCGTCGCCCCAGCGGGGCAGGCACTTGAGGACTCTGTTGCCAAGAGAGTCGGCCCCGCTTCCCGTCCCGCTGCCGTCAGGCGGCGGGACGGCTTCGTTTCCCGCTCTTCTTTGCGTGCCGCTTATTTGCGTACGCTTATTTTCGGCATGCGGGTGAAATGCGGGAATCTGTGCATGGATTCAGTTTCTCCGCGGCGGACAGGCCGTTAGTCATGGCGTGGGCGTTGCGAGAGGACGTACTCACGGCGCCGAATTCGTCACACTGAGAAGCTCACCGCAGAAAATGAGGGAACTTAGATGAAGTACACGAAGGCTGCTTCGGTCCTGGCCGTGTCCATGGTCGCGGTGGGCTCGGCCGCCTCGGTTGCTGCCGCACAGAGTGGGGCCGGCGTGCCGACCAGCCCCTCGATGAGCCTCAACTCCGGTGTGCAGCAGCTGGTGGACGCGTACAACACGCACACGAAGCCGCTCGACGGGCCGGTACCGCTGGTGAACTCCGCGAAGGATGTCGCGAAGAAGCTGAACGACACGAGGAACGCGGAGCCGATGAAGCTGGTCGAAGGCGCGGTCAGGCCCGCTGCCGGTTCGATGCTCGGCGGTCTCCCGGTCGGCCGTTAGGGGCTGCCGGGCGGGGCGGACGGCCCAATAGGGGTCCCGTACGGGTGACGCGTGTGTGTCGTGGTGACGACTTCAAGAGGCGGCGGTATGCCTCTTTTTGTCATATTCCCCGTTCATGGGAGCACCACATGCGCAAGATCGTCGGACGAGCTGCGGCCACCGCTGTCCTCACGGCAGTCGCTCTTCTTCCGCTGGCAGGGGCGGCCTCTGCGGCACCGGCTCAGCCGTCGGCACAACCGTCGGCCGCCGACCGCTGCTGGGTGCATCACGGGCACATGTTCTGCACCGACGGACCCCGGTGGCACCCGCACCACGGCCTTCTCGACCTGGACGTCGATCTGGATCTGCTCTGACCCGGACACGCACATGAGTGGGGCCCCACAGTTCGTCTGTGGGGCCCCACTCGCGTGGGCGACAGCCGGAATCAGCTGTTGACGGCGGTGTTGCCGAACGCCGGGTTCAGCGCGCCGATCAGGTTGGCGGTGTTGCCGGACACGTTCACCGGAACGTGCACGGGGACCTGGGCCTGGTTGCCCGAGATGACGCCCGGAGAGTGGGCCGCGACGCCCTCCGCCTCACTGTCGGCCGCGGCGGTACCGGCGGCGGCGCCGGCCGCGAGACCCGCAGTGGCGAGGACGAAGGCAGCCTTCTTAGCAGCGTTCATAATGGTGCGTCTCCTGGAGAGCTGGGGTATTTCGACGATCTTTGCACATTTCAGAGAAAGCCCTGGGCACAGGAAGCACCGGAGCAGCTGAAATACCGCAGATGGCGCACTCGGATTCATTTATTCATATATTTTTATTTCTTCACACGGGGAAAAGCGGTGGCCGGCCCCGGACGGGGCCGGCCACATCATGGGGTGTGACGACCAGTCACTTCACCTGTGCGAAGAGCGCGGTGAGGGTGTGGCTCTTGTCGTCGCTGAAGGAGAGGGCGGTCTCGCCGGTGGACCTGTCGATGTCGCCGCCGTACTCCTGACCGTCCAGGAGCCAGCCGGTGAAGACGAAGCCGCGCTCGGGGGCGGCCGTGGCGGTCACGGTGTCCCCTTCCGCGTACGGACCCTGCTCGGACAGGGTGACCTTTCCTCGGCCGCCGCGTACGTCCGTACGGAGGGTGTACTGGTTGCGGTCGAACTCCGCGCGCAGGGCGAGGTTCTCGTCGTCCAGTTCGAGTTCGACCGTGTCGTCGTCGCCGGCGTTCGAGCCGTTGAGGGTCCAGCCGGTGAAGCTCCAGCCGGGCGCGGGGACCGCGTCGTACAGCTCGGTGCCGGTGGAGGGGGCACCGCGCTTGGCGGGCACCTTCTTCACGGTGCCGCCCTGGGTGGCGGAGGTGGTCACCTTCGGCTGCGGGGTCTGGCCCTTGCGGAAGGCGGCGGTCAGCGTCTGGTCCGCGGTGACGGCGACGTTGAGGGTGTTGTCGGCGGTGCCGGCCTTCTTCCCGTTCAGGGTCCAGCCGGCGAAGACGTAGCCCGCGCTGGGCTTCGCGGTGAACCGGGCGGTGCTGCCCTTGGGGTAGGGGCCGGTCTGGGCGGGGGTCACGGTGCCGGCGCCGCCGGGGGAAACCGCGGTGGTCACCGCGCACAGGGTGTCGCTGGACGTGGTGTTGCGGTACGAGGCGATGGCCTTGGCCGTGGTGTTGAAGATCTGTGCGGTGGCGGCCTCGTCGGGCCGGCCGAGCGGGATGCCGAAGGGCTGGCCGCGGTAGGTCAGATCGGGGTTGGAGAACTGGTTGACGCGTCCGCACCGGCCACGGGTGGACTTGCGGCAGCTGGACTCGTAGGCCATCAGCGAGGCGAAGTCGCCGTTGCGGGGGAAGTAGCCGTTGGCGCCGTAGGGCGGCGGCTGGTTCGGTTCGGTGGTGCGGTCGTGCGCGGAGCCGAGGTTGTGGCCGATCTCGTGGCCGAGGGAGAAGTTCTTCAGCGCGGCGTGCGCCACGACGTTGTAGCCGTAGTTGGCGGTCTTGGTGGAGGGAGCCTTGGGCGAGTAGCCGAGGCCGCCTGCGGCCCGGCCGCCGGCGATCACCGAGACCAGGTCGGCGCCGTGGCGGTCGCGGAGGGTCTGCATCTCGTCGAGCAGCCCGTCACGGGGGGTGGCCAGCGCCTTGATGAGGTCCTGGGTGACGCCGTCGCGTGCCGCGGGGACCTGGGAGACGGGGGGGATGGTCAGCAGGCGGACGCGGGCGTTGACCTTGCTGTCGGCCAGGGCGTCGTTGGTGAGCGCCACGGCCCGGGTGATGTCGGCGCGCATCTGGGTGACGCCGCCCGACTCGGCGAGCGCCTTGGGCGTGTAGCCGACGACGAGGTCGATGAGCGTGGTGCTGCCGCCCTTCCGGCAGGCCTTGTCCGGGGTCACCGGGGCGGACCGCAGTACGGGGATCGATGCCGGGGCCGGCGGCATCTTCATGGACTGCCCTTCGTCCTCGTCGCCCAGCGGGGTCACCTGGGTGATGGACACCCGGTCGGGGCCGCTGGACTCGATGGCGTACGAGTCCCCGCCCAGCATGAACTGGGCCGTCAGGTGCTCGTTGCCCGGTACACCGTCGCAGGCGTTCTGGGCCGTGGCCACGACCTGCTCGCCGACCGCGCCCTGCACCGCCGCCGAGAGCACCACCACGTTCCCCACCACGCTGCGGGACTGCTCCACCACCTCGACGGTCACGTCGTCGAAGAGGGGAAAGCTGTACTCACGGTCGGAGGGGCCCGCGCACAGGGCCTGCAGCGCCACGGGGTTGAGCTCGGCCTCGCGCTGGCGCACCGCCTCGGAGCCGCCGCCGTCCCCGGGGGTGGTGTCCTCCTTCGCGGGCGCGGCCGACAGCACGGCCCCCGGCCCTGCGAAGGACGCGGCAGCCGCGGGGGCGGGCCGGGGCGGGGCGGCGAACCCGGAACTGCCGAGGACCATCGCGCCGAGCACGAGCCCCCCGGCCCACTGGTTTCTGCGCTTCACGTGTCAACTTCTTCCTGCCGAAAGGGGCGAGAGGGAACGGCGACAGGCTTTCCCTCGGGCGGCAGGTGCCGCACCGGGAAATCCCCGGTGTCACCCGTATACCTCGCACACGCGCACCGTTTTGCCCGAACACTTCACCCGCTCACACGACACGAAAGGCATTCGGGTGACACCCGGCCGGATTTCTGGTTCGGTGCGGTAATCTCGCACTTGCACCTGTTCGGGCGCGATTCTCCCAGCCGTCGGCGCACACGTCGTTGATGACCGCCAATTCACGCAGGCGTGCACGTCCTCCTGTATTGCACATCAGTTGAGCCCCCCAGCAGATCTGCTGGGGGGCTCAACTGATGTGCGCGTAAATGCATCCGCGGCGTGGCCCCGCCGGGCCGCGCCGCGGAACGGCGTCAGTGGTTGTTCACACCGTTGCCCGACAGGACCGGGATGTCATCGATGATGTGCGAGAGCGGCTCGTCACCCTTGGCCTGGGTGGAGTTCTCGGCGCACTGCTGGTTCTGCGGGGCGGACAGGACCGGGATGTCCTGGACACCGATCGGCACAACGCCCACGAGGGACTGGACGTTGGCCTTGGCCGGCAGGCCGATGCAGGGCTTGTTGAGCGTGCCCTGCACGACGGACATCTGCGGGCTCATGTCGCCGGCGGTCTCCGCGTTGCCGTAGTGCTGCTCCGCCTTGTTTCCGCTCAGCGACGTCGTGCCACCGTCGTCCGTGATCGCCATGGCCTGCGGAGCGCCGATGACGGTGAAGCCCACCGCGGACGCTGCGAACACGGCGGTTGCCATGACCTTCTTCATCTCTGAATTCCTTCTTTCCCACTGGAGTACCCCGAGCTGAGGCTCCCTGGAAAACTCTTCGGAGGTCCTTTGGTTATCACCATTCACTCGTACGGCTCTTCCGTGAATTAAATGACAAACAGACTGGATGGAAATATCGGCGGAGAGTGCCCGGTGGGACGTTTTTATTCCATTCGGGTGAACGGAAGGAACCAAACGCGAGGTGCCGTGGTTGGGCAGGACGCAAGACCGTCTGTCCGAAACGAAGAGGGAAATGTAGATGCTGAAGAAGATGATGGTCACGGCCGCAGTCGCAGCGTCCGCGGTGGGCTTCGCCGCACCGCAGGCCATGGCGATCGCGGACGACGGTGGTACGACGTCGCTGAGCGGTAACGGTGCCGAGCAGCACTACGGCAACTCGGAGACCCGTGGCGACATGAGCCCGCAGATGTCCCTGGTTCAGGGCTCGCTCAACAAGCCCTGTGTCGGCCTGCCGGCCAAGGCCAACGTCCAGTCCCTCGTGGGTCTCGTGCCGATCGGCGTCCAGGACATCCCGATCCTGTCCGCCCCGCAGAACCAGCAGTGTGTCGAGAACTCCACCCAGGCCAAGGGTGACGAGCCGCTCTCGCACATCCTCAACGACATTCCCGTCCTGACCGGCAACGGCGCCGGCAACCACTGATACCGGGGCCCCTTCTGCTGCGGAGGGGCCCGGTGGTGGGCCCGGAGTGCGTGACAGCCGCTCGCACACCGGGTTGAGGTGAACGGCGCATGGGCCCCGCGAAGGAATTCTTCGCGGGGCCCATGCACGTCTGCCACCGGGTGCGTACGTCACCCGGGTACGTACGTCACCTGCGCAGGCGGGCCGCCGGGAGGCGGCAGTGGGCGGAGGAGCGGATCGTCTCCTCGTCGCCGACGAACGCCTGGAGGTTCTCCTCGGTGACGGGCTCGCCCGGCTTGGCCTCCGGCCAGGTGCGGGTGGTGAACATCAGGTGCACCTGGCCGCGCTTCTCCGCGGCGGCCAACCATTCCGGCGGGGCGGTGCAGGTGGCGTTGAGCTGGGGCAGGGTCAGGACCGCGCTGCTGCCCTCGACCAGCAGGGACAGCGGGACGCTGGAGAGCGCACCGTTGACGATGGCGCCGCCCACGGGGAGGCCGGCCTGGGTGAGCATGGCGCGGACCGCGAGCTCGCCCTCCTCCGTACTGCCCTCTCCGTCGCCGAGCGGGTAGGCGAGCAGGAAGGCCACGTCGCGGCCGTCGTCGGTGTGCGTGCCGGCCCAGGCGAGGACACCGATCGTGCCCAAGTGAGCCTTGTTGAGGACGATTTCGCTTGTTTCGGTGGAAGTCATGCGACAGGACAGTAATTGCCCTGCTTGGCCGTTCAGTGGTTCTTGTCACCCACTCGGGCTAAGGAATGCCGCCCGGTAGTCCGTACGGGTAAGCGCGCGGCAGTGCGGGCGGCCGTCTCGCGGAAGCCGGGGCCGGGGCCGGTGGGGTCCGGTTCCGGCTTCCGCTGGTTCGGCGGTCAGGAGACCGGGGTGGTGGTTTCCGCGAAGTTCTTGGCGAGTTTCAGGGTGGCGGTGCTGTTGCGGCCCAGGGCTTCGCGGACGTAGGCGCGGGCGCGGGGGATGTCGGCGCCCTCGCCGAGTACCTTCTGGATGGGCTCTTCGCGGAGCACCACGCTGTGCTGGGACGTCACGGTGACGCCGCCGTTCTCGGCGGGTGTGAGGGTCCAGCAGCCGGTGTGGGCGGCCATCAGTGCGGGGGTGGCGGTCTGCTTGTAGACGATGCGCAGCTCGTCGGGGAAGCACACGCGTACCGATTCGGTGGTGTGCACCGAGCCGTCGGCGGTGCGGGTGTCCATGGCCATGACCTGGACGCCGGGCTCGTCCTCGGTGAGGTCGAGGCGGTCCACGTGGGGGACGCGCTCGGGCCAGTCCTGGGCCCGGTAGAGGAAGTCGTAGACGAGGTCGGCCGGCCCGTCGACGTGGACGGAGTCCTCGAAGGACAGGGTGAGTTCGTCGAGCTGCTGCCAGCCCTGGACGAGCCCGGCGAGGTTCGCCAGTTCGGCGCGGCTGTTGGTGTCGACGGCACGCTCGACCCATGCGACGTTCTCGGCGTACTCGGCGCCGGTGCCCAGGACGGTGAAGTCGTGCAGCAGGGTGACCTTCGCGCGCGCGTCGCCGAGGGCCTCGACGATCCAGGTGCCGCCCATGGACGCGACGGGGGCCGCGGAGACCTCCTGGCGGAATTCGATGCGCCGCCGGGCCGGGTCCAGGGTGCGGCGTGAGGTCCAGGACTTGACCTGTCCGTTGGCCGTGGCCCACATCCGCAGCCGTTCCGTGTCGCCGGTGCTCTCCAGCTGCCGCACATGGACGTTCGGCGGGAAGTACAGCGGCCACCGGACCGCGTCGGCGAGAAGTGCGTAGACCGTGTCCGCGGGGGCGTCGGTCTCGTGCTCGTGCACCGTGCGGTGCACCTGCTCGTTCACCATCGGAGTTCTCTCTTCCCGATCAGAAGTTGCCGAGTCCGCCGCAGACGTTGATCGCCTGGGAGGTGATGGAGGCTGCCAGGTCCGTGGTCAGGTAGCCGACGAGACCGGCGACCTCCTCGGGGGTGCTGTAGCGGCCGAGGGGGATCTTCGCCGTGAACTTCTCCATGATGGCGTCCTCGGTCGTGTCGAACGCCGCCGCGTATCCGGACCTGACGCGCTGGGCCATCGGGGTCTCGACGTATCCCGGGCAGACCGCGTTGACGGTGATGCCGGTGGGCGCCAGCTCGTTGCCGAGGGCCTTGGTGAAGCCGACGACGCCGTGCTTGGAGGCCGAGTACGGGGCGCCCAGGACGACACCCTGCTTGCCGGCGGTCGAGGCGATGTTGACGATGCGGCCGTACGCGGCGCCTTCCATGCCGCCCTTCTTGAGCACCTCGCGGGTCAGCAGGAAGACACTGGTGAGGTTGGTGGCGATCACGTCGTGCCAGAGCTCGTCCTGGATGTCGGCGGTGACTCCGCCGCCGCTGCGGCCCGCGTTGTTGACCAGGACGCTGATGGGGCCGAACGCGGCGACCGCGGCGGCGACCAGGGCGGTGATGGACTCGCCGTCGCGGACGTCGGCCGCGGCGCCGTCGGCTTCGATGCCTTCGCCGCGAAGGAGGTCCACGGTCTCCCGGACGGTGGACTCGGTGCGGGCGCACAGGAACACGCGGTGCCCGCGGCGGCCGAGGTCGCGTGCGACCGCGAGGCCGATACCACTGGTGGCACCGGTGACCAGCGCCACCGGCTTCGTCGGTGCGGTCATGTGTCTTCCTCCGGGGTGAACGAGTGCGGCGGGTGGGTGGGTTGGGCTGGTGTCACGACTGTGTGCCGCGCTGGTGGAGAGGCGGCGGAAGGGGGGTGGAGGGGGCGGCTTTGCGGGGAGCCGCTCTCTGCCGGTTCAGAGGCCGAGCAGGGAGGCGACGCGGTTGCGCTGGGTTTCGGAGGTTCCCGAATAGATCGTTCCGGCGACCGAGTTGCGGAGCTCCTTCTCGATTCCGTACTCGGACATGTAGCCGTTCGCTCCGAAGATCTGCACCGCGGACAGGGCGGAGGCGACGTTGGCCTCGCTGGTGACCAGCTTGGCGAGGGCGATGTCCTCGGTGACGTTCTCGCCGTCGGCCATCTTCTGGGCGGTGAGGTAGAGCCACTGGCGGGCGCTTTCGACGCCGATCCTCATGTCGACGAGCTTGTGCGAGATCGCCTGGTTGGAGCCGATCGGCCGGCCGAACTGGGTGCGTTCCTTGGCGTACTGCACGCAGCGGTTCAGGCGGTCGGTCATCTCTCCGGCGTTGACGACGAAGGAGAGCAGGATCTCCCAGCGCATCACGTATTCCATGACCAGGTATCCGCCGCCGACACGGCCAAGGACGCGGTCGGCGGGGATCCGGCAGTCGTCGAGGAACAGTTCGCACAGGGGGGCGGTGCGCAGGCCCATCTTCGGCACCGGGGCGCCCACGACGAGGCCGGGGGTGTCGCGTTCGACGAGGAAGGCGGTGTGGCTCAGTGGGCTGGAGCGGTCGGCGGTACGGGCGTACACGACGATCAATCCGGCCACGGGGCCGTTGCTGACGAACGACTTGCTGCCGTTCAGCACCCAGTGGTCGCCGTCGCGCCGGGCCCTGGTGCGCATGGCCAGCGCGTCGGAGCCGCTGCCGGGCTCGCTGATGGCATGGGCGGCGATCGTCTCGCCGCGGCAGAGGCCGGGCAGGTACCGCTCCTTGAGCGCGGTGGAGCCGAAGCGCTGGAGCGGTACGCCGGTGCTGGCGAGATGGGTGCAGACCGAGAAGTTCAGTCCGGCGTCCCGGCAGCCCTCGCCGAGGCCTTCGAGCACGTACATGGTGGTGAGGAGGTCCTGGCCCAGGCCCCCGTACTGCTCGTCGAAGGGCAGGCCCAGGATTCCGGTGTCGGCCAGGAGCTTCCATCCGTCGTGCGGGAAGAGAGCCTGCGCGTCGCGTTCGACGTGCCCGGCGTTGAGGTCTTCCAGGTAGGGGCCGAGGCCGTCGCGCAGGGCCCGCTGATCACCGTTCCACTTGATCATCTACGTGCTCCGTACGTTCTAGTACTGGATGTTCTAGGGCCGGACAGGCCTTAGTACTGGGAGAAGTCGGGCTGGGCGAGGTTGTGCTTCTCGTCGCCGCGCAGGGCGGGGGTGAACACGCAGACCAGGCGGAGGTCCTCGTGCGGGGCGGCGATCAGCCAGTGGGCGTCGTGCTTGTCGAGCGTGTAGAGGGTGCCGGGGGTGATCGCGTGGGAGTTGCCCGCGGTGTCGACGACCTCGCCGCTGCCCTCGATGCAGTAGCAGGTTTCGAGGTGGTTGCGGTACTCCAGGCGGGACTTGGTGCCGGCCCGTACGACGGTGTCGGTGACCGAGTAGCCGACTCCGTCGGACTCGGTCAGGAAGCGGCGGCTGAGGCCGTTGCCCCACTCGACGCCGGCGACATCCTCAAGGGTACGAACGATCATGGTGACTTCCTTTCCGGGGCTTGGTGAGGCGGGGGCGGGACGGTCCCGCACCTGGGCGGTGGCAAGCGGTCAGGCCACTTCGGCGTGCCGGGCCGGGGAGCTTTCGATGAACGCGGCGATGGCTGCGGCCGAGCGGAAGGATTCCGGGTCGAGGTCGACCTCGTCGGTGTCGATCTCGTAGACGGATTCGATCCACGCGATGACCTTCAGCAGGCCGAGGCTGTCGATGACTCCCTCGTCGAGGAGGTCCAGGGAGGCGTCGAGGTCCTGCGGTGCCACGTCGGGCAGGAACTCCTCGACGACGAATCGCTTGACGGCCGTGACGGTGTCTGACATGTCGGGTCTCCTTGCGGGTGGTGGCATGGCGGAGGCAGGGCGGGCGGTGCGCGGCCGGCCTCGCCGGTGGGGCCCGCGACAGCTGCTCGCCGGTGGCGGTGGGGGGTGCTGCGCGCGACGTCGTCGGGGTGGCGGGCCGGGTGGCCGGAGGTGGGCGGCGGCGCGCCGCCGGGTGCTCCTCGTGGGGGAGGCCGCGGGCGGCGGGCAGCATCCTGCCTCTACTTTTTTCTTCTTCCAGCCGTTCGTGCTGCGGCCGATCCTGGCTTTCGTACCTGGAGAACTGTTAGAGCGCAGCTGTACGGATGTACGAGGGCGAGGGGCCGGGCAAAGGGTTTCGGGGGCCGGGCTCCAGGAGCGGAATCAAGCCGTTCTCCAGGCTCGTCGGCAACTCTCGGCTGACCACATGCGGTAGCCGGGCCGCACGCCGAGCGACGGCCCGCGGTCTGCCGTGACCCCTGGAGGACAACTGTGAAGGACAGCCGATGAGAAGGGTCGTGATCACCGGAATCGGAGTGGTCGCCCCGGGCGGTGTGGGCACCAAGGAGTTCTGGTCGCTGCTCACCGCCGGACGCTCCGCCACCCGCGGCATCACCCTGTTCGACCCGGCGCAGTTCCGTTCGCGTATCGCTGCGGAAGCGGACTTCGCCCCCCTTGAGCAGGGATTCACCGCTTCGGAGGCCGAACGGCTCGACCGGGCGACCCAGTTCGCGCTGGTCAGTACCCGTGAGGCAGTGGAGGACAGCGGGCTGAGCGGGGAACTGGATCCGCTGCGCACCGGTGTGAGCCTCGGCAGCGCCGTGGGCGCGACCACGGGTCTCGACCGGGAGTACGCGGCCGTCAGCGAGCACGGCGCGCACTGGCTCGTCGATCACGAGCGGGCCGTGTCCCACCTGTTCGACTACTTCGTGCCCAGCTCGATGGCGGCCGAGGTCGCGCACGCGGTGGGCGCCCAGGGGCCCGTCGCGCTCATCTCCACCGGGTGCACCTCGGGGCTCGACTCCATCGGACATGCGGTGGAGCTGATCCGTGAGGGCGGCGCCGACGTCATGATCACCGGTGCCACCGAGGCCCCGATCTCGCCGATCACCGTCGCCTGCTTCGACGCCATCAAGGCCACGAGCCCCCGCAACGACGATCCCGGGACCGCTTCGCGGCCCTTCGACCGCACCCGTAACGGCTTTGTGCTCGGGGAGGGTTCGGCCGTCCTCGTCGTCGAGGAGTTCGAGCACGCCCGGCGGCGCGGCGCCCATGTGTACGCGGAGATCTCCGGCTTCGCCAGCCGCAGCAACGCGTACCACATGACGGGGCTGCGTACGGACGGGGCGGAGATGGCGGAGGCCATCACCTCGGCCCTGGACGAATCCCGGCTCGATCCCGACGCCGTCGACTACATCAACGCCCACGGTTCGGGGACCAAGCAGAACGACCGGCACGAGACCGCCGCGTTCAAGCGCAGTCTGGGCCAACACGCCTATGCGGTGCCCGTGAGCTCCATCAAGTCGATGATCGGGCACTCCCTCGGTGCGATCGGTTCCCTCGAAGTGGCCGCCAGCGCCCTGGCCATCGAGCACAACACGGTGCCGCCCACGGCGAACCTGCACGAGCCGGACCCGGAGTGCGACCTCGACTACACCCCGCTGGTGGCGCGCGAGCAGCGGACCGACACCGTTCTCACCGTGGGCAGCGGTTTCGGCGGCTTCCAGAGCGCCATGGTCCTGACCCGTCCGTCCCTGGGAGCGTCCGTATGAGCGACACCTCCGTCCTTGTCCGCGGCGCTACGGACACCTCCGGCGCGCCGGCCCGCTCGCGGGCCGTGGTCACCGGGATCGGTGTCGCCGCCCCCAACGGCCTCGGCGCCGGTGCGTGGTGGGCCGCGGTGCTGCGGGGCGAGAGCGGGATCCGCCCGCTGACCCGCTTCGACGCCTCCGGATATCCGGCCCGTCTGGCGGGCGAGGTGCCCGGTTTCGTCGCCGAGGACCATGTCCCGAGCCGGCTGATGGCGCAGACCGACCAGGTGACCCGGCTGTCGCTGGCCGCCGCGCGCGAGGCCCTCGACGACGCCGGGGTCGACCCGGCGGAGCTGCCGCCGGGGGCGGGCGGTGTGGTCACCGCCAGTTCCGCCGGGGGCTTCGAGTTCGGGCAGCGCGAGTTGCAGGCCCTGTGGAGCAAGGGCGGCCAGTACGTCAGCGCGTACCAGTCCTTCGCGTGGTTCTACGCGGTCAACACCGGCCAGATCTCCATCCGGCACGGGCTGCGCGGCGCCAGCGGGGTGGTGGTGAGCGAGCAGGCCGGCGGTCTCGACGCCGTGGCCGCCGCCCGCCGCCAGCTGCGCAAGGGCGCGTCCCTCGTCGTCACCGGCGGCATCGACTCGTCGCTGTGCCCGTGGGGCTGGGTCGCTCATCTCGCGGAGGGTCGCATCAGTCTCAGCGACGACCCCGAGCAGGCCTTCCTGCCCTTCTCGGACGACGCCTGCGGGTATGTGCCCGGAGAGGGCGGCGCCCTGCTGGTTCTGGAGGACGAGGAGTCGGCGCGGGCGCGCGGTGCGCGGGTGTACGGCTCCGTGGCCGGTTACGCGGCCACCTTCGACCCGGCGCCGGCCGCGGGCGGCGGCAGCCGGCTGGGCGCGGCGGCCGAACTCGCCCTGGCGGACGCCGGGTTGAGGCCCGACGAGGTCGACGTGGTCTTCGCGGACGCGGCCGGCGAGCGGGAGGCGGACCGTGCGGAGGCACGGGCGATCGTCGACCTGTTCGGCCCGCAGGGCGTGCCGGTGACCGCGCCGAAGAGCATGACGGGCAGGCTCGCCGCGGGTGGCGCTTCGCTCGATGTGGCGGCGGCCCTGTTCGCCCTGCGCGACCAGGTGATCCCGCCCACGACGGGCACCGTGCGTCCGGCGCGGGACTGCCCGTTGGACCTGGTGACCGGGGCGCCGCGCAGAGGTGTTCCGCTGCGTACCGCACTGGTACTGGCACGGGGGCGGGGCGGTTTCAACGCCGCCGTCGTGGTCCGCGCCTGATCCCGGCCGGCCGTGGTCCGTGCCCGTGCCGGCGCAATCCATCACTGACGCACGAGCGTCCGTACGAGGAAGATCGAGGTATGCCGTGACCCGGTTCGAACTGACAGATCTGACCACTTTGCTGCGCGAGTGCGCCGGCGAGTCCGAGGGGGTCGACCTGGGCGGTGACGTCCTGGACGTCGCCTTCGTCGACCTCGGCTACGACTCGCTGGCCATGCTCCAGACGACGGGGCACATCGAGCGGGAGTGGAAGGTGCTCCTGGACGAGGACGCCATCGAGGAGGCGGTGACCCCGCGTCAGTACCTGGCGCTGGTCAACGAGACGCTGGCCCAGCGGGCCGCGGCCTGACGGGCGCTGCGGCGGGCGGGCGGCCCCGGGGCGGGGACCGCCCGCTCGCCCGCTCGCCCGCTCGTGCCCGCTTCCGGAAGGGCCTGCGGGTGCCGTTACGGGGTGCAGCGGGGCTCGATCCGTGTTCAAGACCGTGCCACAACCATCGAATCCGACGACACACAAGTGGTGAGCAGGGGGGAGGGATTGTGGGTGCCAGCACCGTCACACTGCCCGACGTCGTGGGGGTGCCCCCGGCACTCCGGCACGTCCTGACCGACGGTTTCCTCGCGCACGCGCGACGGCGGCCCTGGGCGACTGCCCTGGTCCACAAGGATTCTGAGATCACCTACGGCGCGCTGCTGCACCTCGTCACGCGGCAGCGGGCCCGCGTCGCCCGGCTGCCGGGCGGGGAACCGGTCGGCGTACCGGCCGTGAAGCGGCCGGAGACGATCGCGCTGGTGCTGGCCTGTCTGCTGGAGCGGCGGCCGGTCCTGCTCCCGTCGGCCACGCTGGGGCAGACCGCTCTGGAGCGGCTGTACGCGCAGGCGGGGGTACGGCACGTACTGGACCCGGACGGCGGGTCCGCGGGCACCGACCTGTCTGCCGACCGCCCGGGCGACCGGGCTGCCGACCGGCTTGGCGACCAAACCGCCGACCGGCCCGGCGACCGTCCGGCCGGGCCTGACGACGGCGACCGGCCCGCCCTGTTGCTGACGACGTCCGGGTCCACCGGACTGCCGAAGATCGTTCCGCTGGGCGCCGAGGCCGTCGGTTCCTTCGTGCGCTGGGCGGCCAAAACGTTCGCCATGGACGCCGGCACCCGCGTCCTCAACTACGCGCCTCTCAACTTCGACCTCTGCCTGCTCGACGTGTGGGCCACTCTCGCGAGCGGCGGCCAGGTCGTCCTCGTCGATCCCGACCACGCGCTGAACGGCCCCCGGCTGCTGGACCTGATCGACCGGCACCGGGTGCAGATCGTCCAGGGCGTGCCCATGCTCTTCCAGCTGCTCGCCGACGCGGCCCGGGAGACCGGTGCGGCCCGGGAGACCGGTGCGGTCCTGCCCCGGGTGCGGGACGCCCTCTTCACCGGGGACGTCATGCCGGGACCGCTGCTCGCCCGGCTGCCCGAACTGCTGCCCGGGGCACGGCTGCACCACGTCTACGGGTGCACCGAGACCAACGACAGCTTCGTACACACGGTGGCCGACGCGCGGGCCGCGGCCGGTGGCCCGCTGCCGCTCGGCCGGCCCCTGCCCGGGGTGTCCGCGCTCCTCGTCACCGCCGACGGGGCCGTGCTGGAGGGCCCCGGAAGCGGGGAACTGCTCGTCTCCACACCGTTCCAGACGCGGGGTTACCTCGGGGCCGGGGCGGGCGCGTCCGTCTTCGTACCGCATCCGGCGGGAGACGACAGCCGGCGCTACTTCCGCAGCGGCGATCTGGTGCGCCGCCGCCCCGACGGTTCGCTGGTCCTGGAGGGCCGCTCGGACCACCAGGTCAAGGTGCGCGGGGTGCGGGTCAACACCCAGGAGGTGGAGCACGTGCTGCTCGACCACGACGAGGTGGCGGAGGCGGCGGTGCTGCCGGTGCCGGACCCGCTCGTCGGGCGGCTGCTGCACGCGGTCGTACGGCGGAGCCCGGGTTCCGCGCTGAACAGCCTGCGGTTGCGCGGTCATCTCGCCCGGCGGCTGCCCCGGGCCGCGATCCCGTCCGGGCTGCGGATCGTCGACGACCCGCTGCCCCGGACCCCGACGGGGAAAATCGACCGGCAGCACCTCCTGTCGGCCCACTTCAGCGAGGAGAGCTGACATGCACGACGCCGTCGTCCTGCTCATGGGCCGCGACCGCCCGGTGGAACTGCCCGTGTGGCGGTCGTTCTGGGACCGGCTGCACGCCGGGAAGCTCCAGCGGGGGGAGGGCGCCGCCCTGCTGGCCTCGCTGGCCACCCGGATGCCGGACCGCACCACGGTGCGCGCCCTGCTGGCCTCGCTGGCCGAACGGCGTCCGGAGCTGCCCGCGCACTCCTTCGCCGGGGCCGTCAACGTCGTGGGTACGGGCGGGGGGCCGCCCACGTTCAACATCTCCACCGCCGCCGCGTTCACGGCGGCGGCGATGGGGGTCCCCGTCGTCAAGACCGGCTCCCGGGCGTACACCGGCACCTGCGGCTCCCTCGACCTGCTCGAACAGCTCGGCATCGCCCCGACGACGTCGTACGCGCACACCGAGGACATGCTGGGGCGGCACAACATCGCCTTCACCGGGTACTTCGTGTACCCCCGCGAGATCGCGCGGCTGGCGCGGGCGGTCGCGCCGCTGGACATGCGGCGGCTGGGCTCCTTCATCAACGCCCTCGGCCCGTTCCTCGCCGGTGTGCCGGTGGGCGCGCAGGTGACCGGGGTGTCACGGGCGCGGAACCTGGAGGCGCTGGGGCACGCCGCCGCACACGTCTCCCGGGAGGCGGGGCGGTCCGTGTGGCTGGTCGACAACGACGCGGGCGCCGACGAGTTGCTCTCGTTCGCGGCCAACCGGGTGCGGGCCTTCGAGGACGGGTCCGACAGTACGTTCACCCTCTCGCCGGGCGCGCTGGGGCTCGGCCCCGGCACTCTCGCGGGGCTGAGCCGGCCCGAGGGCGGTGCGCGGGAGGCCGCGGAGCTCTTCCTGGAGGTGCTGGCCGGCCGCTGCGCCCCGGTGGTCCGCGAGACCGTCTGTCTCAACGCGGCGGCGCTCGCGGTGGCCGGCCGGGTGACCGGCGACTGGCACCGGGCGCTGCGGTCCGCCGAGGCGGCGCTGCGCGACGGGGCGGCACTGGAGCTGGTGGAGCGGCTGCGCGCGCGGGAGGTCCAGAATGTCTGACCAGTGCGGCTTCTTCGCGCAACGGCGGCCGGGCAGGCCCGGTCTTGCCGTGTTCGTCAATGCGGGCGATCCGCCGCTGGACGCACTGGGCGAGCTGGTGGCGATGCTCGACGAGAGCGACGTGGACTGTCTGGAGCTGGCCGTTCCGTTCCCCGGCTCCGTCACCGACGGACCGGTGATCCGCCGGTCCGCCGACCGTGCGCTGGCCGGCGGCGTCACGCTGGACGCCGTCCTCGACGCTGTGGCGGCCGTACGGCCGGGGCTGCGGCGGCTGCGGATCGCCCTCCTCGCGGACTGGAGCCACACCGTCAAGGGCATGGCCCTGGGCGACTTCACCCGTGCGGTGGCCGACGCCGGCTGCGACGGACTGCTGCTGCACGGCCTGCCGCCCCGGCTGCGCGCCGCCCAGTACGAGGCCGCAGCCCTCGCCGAACTGCCCCTGGTCTCCACCTGTTACGCCGTTTCCGACGCGGCCACGGTCGCCGAGGCGGCCCGGGTGGCTTCCGCGTACGTCTATCTGGTGGCCCACTACGGGCGCAGCGGCACCTCCGCCGCCCCCGACGGGGCCCTGGTCGGTGCGGCGCTCGCTGCGCTGCGTGCCACGGCCCGGGTCCCGGTGGCCGTCGGTTTCGGCGTCCGCTCCCGCGGCGACATCGACGCCCTGGAGGAGCTCGGCGCGGACGCGGCGGTCGTGGGGAGCGCCGGTGTGGCGCGGATCGAGCGGGCGCTGGCCGAAGGGCGCGATCCCGTCTCGGAGTTCGCGGCGTTCGTCGGTGAGCTCCGCCGGCCCGTCTTGGCGCTCCGGGCCGGCCCGGGGCTCGACGCCCTCCGTTCCCGACGAAAGCAGACCACGTCATCATGACCGCCCCACTGGCCCCCGTACCCGGCACTGCCGGCGGCCCCTCGTCGCGTCCCGGCCCCTCCCCCGCCCCCGTCTCCGGTCCCGCAGGTTCTGGGGACCTGGCGGCCACCTGGTTCCTGGACCACGACAGCGCCGAGGTGCACGCGTTCGTGCGCGACGCGGTGCCCTCCGGTGCCCTCTCCCCCACCGAGCGGGCGGTGGCCCTCTACCGCGCCGTGCGCGACGGCATCCGCTACGAGGTGTACGACGCGGACCTGTCCCGCGAGGGGATGCGCGCCAGCCAGGTGGTGCGTACCGGCTCCGGCATGTGCCTGCACAAGTCGGTGCTGTACGCGGCCGGTCTGCGCTCGCTCGGCATCCCGGCCCGGCTGGTCCTGACCGACGTGCGCAACCATCTGGCCTCCGGGCGGCTCACCCGGCTGCTGGGCGGCGACGTGTTCCGCCAGCACGGGCTCACCTCGGTGCTGCTGGAGGGCCGTTGGGTGCGGGCCACCCCGGTCTTCAACAAGACCCTGTGCCGGCTCTACCGGATGGCGCCGCTGGAGTTCGACGGCACCGCCGACAGCCTGCACCACCCCTTCGACCTGCAGGGGCGGCGCAGCATGGAATTCCTGCGCTTCCACGGGGAGTTCGACGATCTGCCGCACACGTGGGTGCTGGGGGAGCTGCGCGCGGGGCACCCGGGTCTGTTCGAGGAGGGCCGGTCACGCTTCGCGTCCGGTTCCCTCGTGCGGGAGGCGCGGGACACGGTGGGGTCCTAGTGCTGGTCAAGATCTGCGGCGCGGGCAGTGTGCGGGAGGTGCGCGACGTCGCCGCCGCCGGGGCCGGTCTGGTCGGGCTGTGGCACGGGGTGCCCGGCGGCCGCGCCGACCTGCCGGCCGGGCGGCTGACGGAGCTGGCGGCGGCGGCCCGCGAGACGGGCCGGCTGGAGTCGGTGCTGGTCACCTTCGCCTCCGACGCCGCCGTCCTGGCGGATGTCGCCGCGCGCGCCGCGGTCGACTGGGTCCAGCTGCACGGCTATCAACCGCCCGCCACCGTACGGGCGTTGCGCAGGCTGCTGCCCAAGGGGGCGCGCGTGGTGAAGGTGCTGCACGTCCGGGACGGCTCCTGTGTGGAGGCGCCGCTGATCGGTGCGTACGAGCGGGCGGGCACCGATGCGTTCCTGCTGGACGCCGTCGCCGCCGACGGGCGGGTGGGCAGTACCGCGCAGAGCCTGGACGACGCGGTGGTGACCGGCCTGGCCGACCGGATGCAACGCCCGTTCCTGCTGGCGGGCGGCCTGGACGCGGACAACAGGGGCCGCTTCGGCGCGGCCGTCGCCCACCCCCGATTCCTCGGTATCGACGTGGACTCCGCGGCCCGCGACGGAGACGGCCTGCTCGCTGCCGCGCGGGCCGCCGCCGTCGTGCACGCCTGGAGGGACGCGTGAGCTTCACCGCGGCGCTCGCCGCCGCCGGCCGTCCGGTCGTGATGGAGATCAAGCGGCAGGACGCGGACGGCAGGGACCTGATGGGCGGCCGTACGGTCGCCGAGGTCGTCGCCGGGTACGAGGAGGCGGGCGCGCCCTGTCTGTCGGTGGTCACCGGGCGCTGGTTCGGCGGCACCGAGGACCTGCTGCGCGAGGTCGCCTCGCTGACGGATCTGCCGCTGCTGCGCAAGGACTTCGTCACCGGCCGCTCGCAGTTGGCGCGTACGCGTGAACTCGGCGCCGACGCCGTGCTGTTGACGGCGAAACTGCTGCCCTCGGGTGTCCTGGCGCGGTTGACGGAGCAGGCCCTTGAGCTCGGCCTGACCCCTTTCGTGGAGGTCGCCGACGAGGCGGAGGCCGGTGCGGTGGCGCACGGCTCCCGGTGCGTGGTGGCGGTCAACAACAAGGACATCGCGACGCGTGAGCGGCTTCCGGGCGATCCGGAGCGCAGTACGGACCTGCTGCCGGCCGTCCTGCGGACCGGAACCCGGTGCGCGGTGAGCGCCAGTGGGATCGCGGATCCCGGCCGGGCGGCCGCGCTGCTGGACGCGGGCTTCGACGGGCTGCTGATCGGGACGGGGCTGCTGCGCGCGCAGAGCCCGGCGCACTGGTGTGCGCGGCTGGACGCGGCGCGCTCCGGCGGAGGCTGAGCCGACCCCGTAGGACGCCAAGCGGGGGCCCGTACGACGCCGAGCAGGATCCCGTACGACACCCCCGTACGACGCCAAGCAGGGGGGAGTCACCGCGTACTGCTGCGGTGGCTCCCCCCTGCCGGGTCCTTCGTGTGCGCGCCCGTCGCGCCGTCAGGCCTCGATCTCCTTCAGGTAGGCGGCGAGGGTCCGCAGGCCCGGGTGGGCGGCGCGCAGTGCCTCGATGTCCGCCCGGTAGCCGTGCTCCTGGAACCACTCGAACATCAGCGCGATCTCGGGTGCGTTCGGGATGTACGGGTTGGCCGCCACCGCGTCCAGCGGCAGTTCCTCGAACCTGGCCGGCAGCCCGCTGTGCGCGGCGAACACCTGCGCGACCTGCTCCGCGGTCAGCTCGTCGCCCGCCAGCTCGACGGCGCGGCCCAGGTAGGCCTCCGGGTGTGTGAAGGCCTCGGCGGCGAAGAATCCGATGTCCTCGACGGCGATGAACTGCACGCGGGTGGCGGGCTTCAGCGCCAGCTGGACGACGAGCGTTCCGTCGACGTTCTGCGGGCCGTGCGCCGCGAAGTTGTCCATGAAGAAGGAGGGGCGGAGCACGGTCGTCGGGACGCCCAGCTCCTCCAGATAGCGCTCGATGTGCCGCTTGGAGTCGAAGTGCGGCACACCGCTGTGGCGTTCGGCGCCGCCCACGGAGCTGTAGACGACATGGGCGACTCCGGTGTCCCGGGCCGCCCGCGCCACCGCGCGGCCCTGGCGGACCTCGCCCCCCAGCCCCTTGGGGGTCATGAAGTTCTGTACGGAGAAGACCCCGTGCACCCCCTCCATGGCGCTGCGCAGCGAGGCCTCGTCGTCCAGGTCGCCCTGGACCAGGCGCACCCCGAGACCGGCGAGGGCACGGGCCGCCTTCGACTGCGGGTCGCGCACCAGCGCGGCCGTGTCCCGGCCGCGCCGTACCAGCTCGCGGGCGGTGGCGCCGCCCTGCTGGCCGGTCGCGCCGGTCACCAGGACGGTGCGGTTCGTCTCGGTCATCGGTAGGTATCCCTCTCGGCGGATCAGCGGAAGAGCGCGGCGTTGTCGGCCGCCCAGGCCCGGTAGGGGCGCGGGGCGCGGCCGGTCAGGTCCCGTACGGCGGTGGTGGGCTTCCCCCAGGGCACTTCGGGGCTGCGCAGGGCGGCGACGTTGGTGACGGCGGCCGCGCGGTCCCCGGTGAGGCCGGCGAAGACCTCGACGACCTCGTCCTCGGGGGCCACGGAGAACTCCAGTTCCCGGCCGAGGACTTCGCCGAGGATGCGGGCCTGCTCCTCGGAGGTGAGTACCTCGTCGCCCGTCACGACGTACGACGCACCGCGGTGGCCGTCCTGGGTGAGCGCGACGACGGCGACGGAGGCGATGTCGTACTCGTCGACGGGCGCGCCGGGGGTGTTGCCGATCCAACAGCGCACCGCGCTGTTCTCCCGGACGGTCCTGATCCACCAGGACGTGTTGGCGTGGAAGGGTCCCGGGCGCAGGAACGTGGTGGCGACGCCCGACGCGGTGATCGCCTCCTCGGCGGCCCGGTGTTCGTCGGCGATGCCGTGCGGCAGCGGGTGCAGGACGCCGGCCGAGGACAGCAGCACCAGGTGCTCGGCGCCGGCCGCCGCTGCGGCCGCTGCGACGTTGCGGGCCTCGCCGGCCACGTCTCCGGAGAGTACGACCAGGGCACGGTCCACCCCGTCGAAGGCCACGGTGAGCGACGCGGGGTCGGCGGGGCTGCCCGCCACGACCTCGACTCCCGCCGGGAGGTGGGCCTCCTCGGGCTTCCTGCTGAGCGCCCGGACCTGGTGGCCCAGGCCCACGAGCTGTTCGACGGCCTCGCGGCCGACCTTGCCCGTCGCGCCGGTGACGAGAATCATCGGTCAGTCCCTCCAGCCGGACGGCTCGGGCCACGGCGAGCCGAGCTGGCGGTAAGTGCCCTGGTAGTCGGGCCAGTCCCGGTGGTCGCGGATCTTGCCGTCGACGAAGCGGATCAGGTGGATCTGCTCGCCGGAGAACCGGCGGCCGGTCGCCGCCATGCCCACGAGATCGCCCACGTGACGGCCGTACAGGACGAGGTTCGCGCGCACCCATTCGCCGCGCTCCTCCAGCAGCACCTCGTCGAGGCGCGCCTCCTCGGAGAACGTCATCCGCAGCCACTTGACGGCCATCGCGAAGGAGTCGGGGCCCCGCAGGTCCATGTGCTCCAGGGAAGCGGGATTGAGGTATTCGGGGTGAATGAACTCGGCGACATCCTCGGTATTACCGGTGTTGTACGCCTCTATCATCCGGCGTACCGCGTCCTTCTGACTGCTCATCGCATTCCCTCCACTGGGGTGTCAGGAGCATTCTGGGAGCACCCGGTAAACCCGGGCAAGGGGCGGACGCGGAATACGGCGAGGTGTCCAGCGGCCCTCGACGCACTCTCCAGTGCGGCCCGTGGTGGGGTGGCCAGGATGGGGGGTGAAGTGCTTCTCCCCCGTACGAAATCAGTGCGATCCCAGCGCGATCCCAGCGCGATCTGAGTACCACCTCAGTGCGATCCCAGTACGACCTCAGTGCGATCCCAGTGCGACCTCACTCGACCGCGAAGACCCGGAGCTGAATGTGGATACCGCGTTGTACAAGACGAAAGTCACCGATGCCTTCAACGGGGCCGCGGCGACCTACGACCGGCTGGGCGTGGAATTCTTCACGCCGATGGGCAAGCGGCTCGTGGAGCTCTCGGAGCCGAAGCCGGGGCAGCGGCTGCTGGACGTCGGCTGCGGCCTGGGCGCGACCCTGCTGCCCGCGGCCCGGGAGGTCGGCCCGGAGGGCTCCGCGCTGGGCATCGACATCGCGGCGGCGATGATCGACGAGGCCGGCCGTGAGGCCGCCCGGCAGGGCATCACCAACGTCGCGCTGCGGGTGATGGACGGCGAGCACCCCGACCTGCCGGCCCGCTCTTTCGACCTGGTTCTCGGCAGCTACAGCGTGATCTTCCTCCCCGACGCGCGGGCGGCGCTCGCCCGGTATGCCGGACTGCTGGCCGAGGGCGGCCGCGTCGCGTTCACCAGTCCCGTCTTCACCCGGGACACCTTCCCGTTCCTGCCGCCGCTGTTCACCGAGCTGATTCCGCTGGCACTCCTGGAGCACCTGCCTGCGGCCTGGCACCCCGACCAGCTGCACCGTCAGCTGCACTCCTGGCTGGAGGACCCGGCGGACCTGACGGCCGCGCTGGAGAAGGCCGGTTTCACCGATGTGGAGATCACCGACGAGAACGTGGCGATGACCGCCGCGTCCGGTGAGGCGTGGGTGGACTGGTCGCACACCCAGGGCATGCGGCTGCTGTGGCAGCACCTGCCCGAGGACGAGGCCGCGGCGCTGCGCGCACGCCTCATCTCCTCGCTCGACGCGCTGCGCACCGACGGCGGGCCCGTCCTGATCGACGTCCCGGTCCGTTACGTGACGGCCACCGTGGCCGGCTGAGGCACACCACGGCACCACGACGAGGCGGCGCCGCCGGAGGAATCCGGTGGCGCCGCCTCGTTCGTTCTGCCTGCCTGTCTGCCTGCCTGCCTGTCAGGTGACGGACAGGGCCCCGTCGACCGCGAGGACCGTGCCGTTGGCGTACGAGGCCTGCGGCCTGGCCAGTTGGACGATCCACCAGGCGATCTCCTCGGGACGCCCGACGCGGCCCGAGGGGATCCGCCCGGCCATCTCCGTGAGGAACGCCCGGTAGGCCTCCTCCGGCATGCCGGCCCGTACCCCGACGCCGGTGTCCACGACTCCGGGGGCGATGCCGACCGTACGGATGCCGCGCGGGGCGAGCTCCACGGCCCAGGTACGGGTCAGGAAGTCCATCGCCGTCTTGGCCATGCCGTAGACCGAGTTGTCCGGCCAGGCCCGGCGGCCCAGGGAGCCGGCCGAGCTGACGTTGACCACGACGCCCTTGACGGCCTCCAGGCTGTCCAGGGCCTGCTGGGTCAGGAACACCGGGGCGATGAGGTTCGTGCCGAGCTGGGCGCGGACCTCCTCGCGGTCCAGTTGTGCCAGGGAGGCGAACCCGGTGACGGCCGCGTTGTTCACCAGGACGTCGATGCGGCCGAAGGCGTCCAGTGCGGCGGCGACGATCCGCTCGGGGGCGTCCGGGTCGTGAATGTCCGCCGCCAGTACGTGAATTCGGTCGTGCCCCCGGGCGGTTTCCTTGAGGGTGGCCTCCGTCCGCCCGACAATCAGTACCTGCGCGCCCTCTTCGGCGAATTTGCGGGCGGTGGCGGCACCGATTCCGCTGCCGCCGCCGGTGATGACGACGCCTTTCCCCGCGAAATCCGAATTCCCGGATTCCGGGGCGCCGGATTCAGCGGTACCGGAATCAGCGGTACCGGAATCAGCGGCCCCGGATTCCGGAATTTGGCCGGTCACGAGCACAGTGCGGTATTGACACCGCGGATGACGGCCTGCTCGGCGTCGTGGCCGAAGTCCTTGTCGCCGAGCGTGAACGAGAGCTGCACCCGGGAGGTGAGGTCGCGGGTGGTGGCCGCGAAGGTGGCGTAGCCGGGGATGCCCGCGCCGTGGCCCCACAGGTCGAGGTCGGCGTCGTTCTCCAGCTTCATGATGCCGAGCCCGTAGCCGATGCCCATGGGCAGGTTCTCGATCATCTCGGGCGGCAGCGGGTCGGTCATCTCCTTGAACTGCGGCTCCTCCAGGAGCTTGCCGCTGAACAGGGCGGTGAAGAAGCGGTCCAGGTCGGCGGTGGTGGAGATCATCTCGCCCGCGCAGCCGGCCTCGGAGGGGTTCATCTCGGTGACGTCGACGGGCTTGCCGCCGATCTGCATGTAGCCGCGGGCGTGCGGCCCGGGGATCTTCGGGTCGTCGCCCGGCAGGTAGGTCTCCTCCAGCTGGAGGGGCTTGAGCACGCGGTCGGTGATCTCCTCGCGGTGGCCGCGGCCGGTCACCTTCTTGATGAGCAGACCGATGATGAAGTAGTTGGTGTTGCAGTACGCGAACTTCGTGCCCGGCTCGAACTCCAGGGGCTTGGCCGCCGCGATGGCGATCAGGTCCTCGGCCTCGAAGTGCCGGTTGCGGTCCTTCAGGAACCGGTCGCCCGGCTTCTGGAAGGAGTCCATGTAGTTGTACAGGCCGCTGGTGTGCTGCATCAGGTGGCGGATGGTGATCCGCTCGCCGTACGGGATCAGCCCCGGGAGGTAGCTCTCGACGGTGCGGTCGAGCTCTATCTTGCCCTCGGCGACCAGCTGCAGGACCACCACGGCCACGAACGGCTTGGTGATGCAGGAGATACGGAAGCGTCCGTCCTCCGGAACGGGCCGGTCGGAGCCGAGTTCGGCGATGCCCGACGTCACGACGAAGGCCTCCTCGCCCCGTGCGACCCGGAACTGGACACCGGCCGCGCCGAGTTCGACCAGCCGGTCCGCCGCGCCCTGGACGGCCTGCTGGAGTACCGAGGCCGTGGGCGGGCCGATCGTCGTCTGCGTCATCTCGCGAAACCCCCATCGATTGGCAGTTGATACGCATGCGCGGGCTCTGTCCGCGTGCACGACCGAGCGTCCCGCCCCCGCATGGAGGGCGAGCGGGGCCCCGCTGGAGCGGCGCTGGGACCGAGGGCTCCGCCGAAGGGGCGGCGGGGTCGGGGCCCCGTTCCGGATTCCTCGACCGTGCTGCGAGCCGTCGTGCTCAGGATCGGGGGGTCCGTCGAACGTCGTGAGGAGTATCGCCGTGTCGTCTTCCACCGTCGTCCCCGTCGCAGTGCCCGCACCGCCCGCCGAGGTGGCCGAGATCGCCGAGGGTGTTCATGCCTTTGTGCAGGCCCCCGGCGGCTGGTGTCTGAACAACGCCGGGGTGATCGTTTCCGAGGGGCAGAGCGCCCTCGTGGACACCGCGGCGACCGAGACCCGGGCGCGTCATCTGCGCGAGGTGGCGCTCGCCCGCAATCCCGGCGCTCCGCGCGCCGTCGTCAACACCCACTTCCACGGCGACCACGCCTTCGGCAACTTCCTCTTCCCCGAGGCGCTGGTCCTGGGGCACGAGCGGACCCGGAGCGAGATGATCGCCGCGGGTCTGCACCTGACCGGGCTGTGGCCCGACGTCGAGTGGGGGGGCATCGAGCTGACGCCGCCGCAGGTGACCTTCCGCGAGGGGCTCACTCTCCATGTCGGCGCCGTACGCGCCGAGTTGGTGCACATCGGGCCGCGCGCCCACACCTCCAACGACACCGTGGTGTGGCTGCCCGAACAGCGCGTCCTGTTCGCCGGCGACCTGGTGATGGCGGGGGTGACCCCGTTCCTGCTGATGGGGTCGGTGGCGGGCAGTCTGGCGGCGCTGGAGCGGCTGCGCGCGTTCGGCGCCACCGTCGTGGTGCCCGGCCACGGGCCCGTCTCGGGCCCCGAGGTCCTGGACACCGTGGAGGGGTACGTCAGGCTGCTGGGCCGGATCGCCGAGCAGGGCCTGGCGGCCGGGCTCACCCCGATGCAGGCGGCGCGGGAGGCGGACCTGGGCCCGTACGCCGAACTCCTCGACTCCGAGCGGCTGGTGCCCAACCTGCACCGCGCCTACGCCGAGCTGCGCGGCACCGAGGCCGCGGCCGCTCTGCCGATGCCCGTGCTGCAGCAGGCGCTCGGCGAGATGAACACCTACTACGGCGGGGCGCCTTGCTGTCTGGCCTGACCGGCGGGGCAGGCCGGCCGCCGCGCCGGCCGGCTCCGGCCGCGCGATCGGCTCCCGACTCGTATTTGAGTACGTGGTCGTAGCGTCGCCCGCATGAAGGCACTCGTGCTGTCCGGAGGTTCAGGCACCCGCCTGCGGCCCTTCACCCACACCTCTCCGAAGCAATTGGTCCCGGTGGCGAACAAGCCCGTCCTCTTCTACGTGCTGGAGGCCATCGCGGACGCGGGCATCAAAGAAGTCGGCATCGTGGTGGGCGCCACCGCGGGCGAGATCCGTGCGGCCGTGGGCGACGGGTCGGGGTTCGGCCTCGACGTGACCTACCTGCCCCAGGAGGCGCCCCTCGGTCTGGCCCACGCGGTACTGATCGCCCGGGACTTCCTCGGCGACGACGACTTCGTGATGTACCTCGGCGACAACTTCATCATCGACGGCATCACCCCCCTCGTGGAGCAGTTCGCCAGGGAACGCCCCGACGCGCAGATCCTGCTGACCCGGGTCCCCGACCCGACCGCCTTCGGCGTGGCCGAACTCGACGCCGCCGGGCGGATCGTGGGGGTGGAGGAGAAGCCCGCACGGCCCAGGAGCGACCTCGCCCTGGTCGGCGTCTATCTGTTCACCCCGGCCGTGCACGAGGCGGTGGCCGCCATCGAGCCGTCCGCCCGCGGCGAACTGGAGATCACCCACGCCATCCAGTGGCTGATCGAGAAGAAGCGCGACGTACGGCCCACCACGATCTCCGGCTACTGGAAGGACACCGGGAACGTCGCGGACATGCTGGAGGTGAACCGGTCGGTGCTGGAGAGCATCGAGCCGTACACCGGCGGCACCGTCGACGCGGACAGTGAACTGATCGGCCGGGTCAGGCTGGAGCCGGGCGCCCAGGTGCGCGACTCGCGCATCGTCGGCCCCGCGATCATCGGTGCCGGCACCGTCATCAGCGGCTCGTACGTCGGCCCGTACACCTCGATCGCGGACAACTGCCGGATCGAGGACAGCGAGATCGAATTCTCCATCGTCCTGTGCGACTCGCACCTGGACGGAGTACGCCGGGTGCGGGGCTCGCTGATCGGCCGCAACGTGGCAGTGACTCCGGCCGTGCGGATCCCGGCGAGCAATCGACTCATCCTCGGCGACCACAGCAAGGTGCAGATCTCCTCATGAACACACTCCCGCGCATTCTGGTGACCGGCGGAGCGGGCTTCATCGGCTCGCACTACGTCCGCACGCTGCTCGGGCCGCAGGGCAACCCCTGCGCGGCCGTCACGGTGCTGGACAAACTGACGTACGCCGGCCATCTCGCCAACCTCCACACGGTCCGCGACGACCCGCGGTACTCCTTCGTGCACGGCGACATCTGCGACGCGCCCCTGGTGGACGCGCTCGTCGCCGAGCACGACCAGATCGTGCACTTCGCGGCCGAGTCGCACGTCGACCGTTCCATCGCCGAGGCCGCCGACTTCATCCGTACGAACGTCAGCGGCACCCAGACCCTGCTGGCCGCCGCACTGCGGCACGGCCTGGAGACGTTCGTGCACATCTCCACGGACGAGGTGTACGGGTCGATCGCGGCCGGGTCCTGGCCCGAGACCCATCCGGTCGCCCCCAACTCCCCGTACGCCGCGGCCAAGGCCTCCAGCGATCTGATCGCCCTCGCCCACCACCGCACGCACCACCTGGACGTGCGGGTCACCCGCTGCTCCAACAACTACGGGCCGCACCAGTTCCCGGAGAAGATCATCCCGCTGTTCGTCACCCGGCTGCTGAACGGGGGCCGGGTGCCGCTGTACGGCGACGGGGGCAACATCCGCGACTGGCTGCACGTCGACGACCACGTCCGCGGCATCGAGCTGGTGCGCACCCGGGGCCGGGCCGGCGAGATCTACAACATCGGCGGCGGCACCGAACTCACCAACCGGGAGCTCACCGGGCTCCTGCTGGAGGCGTGCGGCGCCGACTGGTCCCGGGCCGACTTCGTCGAGGACCGCAAGGGGCACGACCGGCGCTACTCGGTGGACTGCGGCAAGCTCACCGCGGAGCTCGGCTACCGCCCGCGCAAGGACTTCGCCGAGGGTCTCGCCGAGACGGTGGCCTGGTACCGGGAGCACCGGGCGTGGTGGGAGCCGCTGCTGCGGCCGGCCGTCGGGGCCGACCGCCCGCTGGCGCTGACTACCTGACCCCGCTCGCACTCACTGCCTGGCCCCCGGCCCCACCGGCCGGCTCGCGCGGGCCGGCCGGCCACCCGGCCGCCCGCCGGATCCCGGCGAGCAGGTTCGCCTGGGCCAGCAGGTCGGCCTCCTCGGCGTCGGCCTCGGCGGCCGTGCGGTCGCCGCGCACGGCGGCGGCGAAGGCGGTCAGTGCGGCCGCCACCTGGTCCTCCGCGGGCAGGGTCACCGTCTCGGGGCCCGAGGCCTTCTCCAGGAGCAGTTGCGGGGCGTGGTCGGCCGGCGGGGTGAACGCCCGGTCGACCGTGATCCGGCCCTCGCTGCCCCACAGTTCGTACCGTGACCGGTAGGCGTGCGCCATGCCGAAGGTCAGCTGGGCGACGACCCCGTCGGCCCGGCGCAGCAGCACCGCCCCCGAGGTCTCCACCCGGCGTCCGGGCGCCGCCGAGAGCACCGCGCCCGCGACGTCGAGGTGCGGGCCCAGCAGGTGCACCGCCGCCCGCACCGGGTACAGGCCGATGTCGGCGAGCGCGCCGCCGCCGAGGTCCGGGTCGTAGCGGATGTCGTCGTCGGCCGGGGCGGGGACGGTGAACGCGGCGTGCAGGCAGCGCAGGGCTCCGATCGCCCGGCCGGCGAGGAGTTCGCGTACCGCCGCGTGCTGTCCGTGGTGGACGAAGAGCACGTTCTCCCGCAGCACCAGGCCCAGTTCACGGGCCCGCTCCAGCAGGGCGCGGCTGCGTTCCGGGTCGGTGGTCAGGGGCTTCTCGGCCAGGACGTGCTTGCCTGCCTCCAGTGCGGCGCCGACCCATTGGGCGTGCAGCGCGGCGGGCAGCGGAATGTACACGGCGTCCACCGAGGGGTCGGCGAGCAGCCGCGCGTACCCCTCGACGGGCCGGGCGCCGTGGGGCTCGGCGGCCGAGGCGGCCCGGTCGGCCGACCGGCTGGCCACGGCGACGAGTTCCACGGCCGGGTGGGCCGCCATGGCGGGCAGCATGCGGCGGCGGGCGAACTCGGCGCAGCCGAGCACGCCGAAGCGCAGCGCCGGGCCGCCGGTCGGGCCGGCGGCGCGTGCGGGCGGTGCGGCCGGGGGGCGGGAGGGCGTCTCAGAGGTCATGGCGGGTCCAGTCGTCGGGGACGTGGAGGTGGCCCACCGTGTCCAAGACGGCTCGATCCCGGGTCGAGGAAGCCTCGACAACGCATGGCGAGACTTCGGACAGCGACTCCGGGCGGGCCCCGCGAGGCCCCGGACGTCCGACCCCGACGAGAGGCCTTCCATGTTCCGCGACACGACGGAGTTCCACCGCTGGTTCGAAGGGCGGCGCAGGGCGCAGGAGTGCGAGGTGGAGTCCGTACCCCTCGACCTCCTGGACGGCTGGTCCCAGGAGGCGGGAACGGGCAACCTGGTGCACCGCAGCGGGAAGTTCTTTTCGGTGCAGGGCCTCGACGTCGCCCGCTCCGGCCGGGCGGTGGACGCCTGGCAGCAGCCGATCATCGTGCAGAGCGAGCAGGGCGTACTCGGCGTACTGGTGAAGGAGTTCGACGGTGTTCCGCACTGCCTGCTCCAGGCGAAGATGGAGCCGGGGAACATCAATCTGGTGCAGCTCTCGCCCACCGTGCAGGCCACCCGGAGCAACTACACCGGGGTGCACGGCGGGCGGCCGGTTCCGTATCTGGAGTACTTCCTGGCGCCCCGCGGCCAAGTGGTCGCCGACGCGCTCCAGTCGGAGCAGGCCGCCTGGTTCCTCGCCAAGCGCAACCGCAACATGATCGTGCGTACGGACGAGGACGTGCCGGTGCTCGACGACTTCTGCTGGCTGTCCTTCGACCAGGTCGCGGAGCTGCTGCAGAGCGACAACGTGGTCAACATGGATACCCGGACGGTGCTCTCGGGGGCGATAGGGCTGCGCCGTCCGCAGGGCGGCGACCCCGATTCCTTCGAGGGGGCGCTGGCCGCGTCCTGGCAGCCGGGCGGGGGTCAACTGCACTACAGCGCCACGCTGTTGGACCGGCTGGAGCGGGCCAGGGCCGGGTGCACCCTGGTACGGCGTCCCGTCGCGCTGGCCGGGCTTGCACGCTGGTCGCTGCGCGAGGGCGTGCTGCGCCACGACGAGGGCAGGCACTTCACCGTCCTCGGGGTGCGGGTGGCGGCGTCCAGCCGTGAGGTGCCCGGCTGGTCCCAGCCGATGATCGCGCCGTGCAGCCGGGGGGTGGTGGCGTTCCTGGCGAAACGAGTGGCCGGAACGCTGCACCTGCTGGTCCAGACCCGGGTCGAGACCGGCGCCCTGGCCCGGGTCGAGCTGGCCCCCACCGTGCAGTGCCAGCCCTCGGACCACGGTCCCGGCGCGGCGGCGGGGCGTGCTCCGTACCCGCCCTTCCTGGACGTGGTCCTGGAGGCGGGGCCCGAGCGGATCCGGTTCGACACCGTCCAGTCGGAGGAGGGCGGGCGTTTCCACCATGCGGAGAACCGGTACCTGCTGGTCGAGGCGGCGGAGGACTTCCCGCTCGAAGTGCCGCCGGGGTACAGCTGGATGACGGTGCGTCAGCTGATCGGGTTCGTCGCGCACGGCAGCCGGCTGAACGTGGAGGCGCGCAGCCTGCTCGCGCTGATCGGTTTCCTGCCCGGCGGCGGCGGGCGCCGGGAGCGCCCGCGCACCGCGGTGGTGCGGCCTCAGCGGAAGGAGTCGGTCAGGGCCAGGCACTCCTCGTAGCGCGGGAGCATGCCGAGCTCCTCGGCCCTGGCCAGGGAGACCGCCTCGGCGTCCCGCTCCGAGAGGGTGGGGGCGAGGTCCTTGGGCCAGGGCAGGGCGAGTTCCGGGTCGAAGGGGTCGATCGCCTGCTCCAGGCCCGCCCGGTAGGGGGACGACACCACGTACGACATCACGGTGTCGTCCTCCAGGGCGAGGAACGCGTGGCCCACCCCCAGCGGCAGGTACACCGAGCGGAAGTCCACCGGGTCCGTCTCGACCACGTCGTACACGCCGAAGGTGGGCGACCCCAGCCGCAGGTCGACCACGATGTCCATGGCCCGGCCGCGTGCGCAGTGCACGTACTTGGCCTGCCCCGGCGGGGTCGTCGTGAAGTGCAGGCCGCGCAGCACACCGCGCGCGGAACGGCTGTGGTTGGTCTGCGCGAGGGGCATCGGGTGGCCCACCGCCGCGGCGAACTCCTCGCCCTGGAAGGGCGAGACGAACACCCCGCGCAGGTCGCCGTAGACCTGCGGAGTGAACAGAAAGGCACCACTGACGGCCAGTTCCCGCACGGCGGGATTCGGGGCGGAGGAGCCGGCGGAGCCTGCGGAACCGGCAGAGCCTGCGGAACCGGCGGGAGTCCGGTGCGGGGTGCCGGCCGTGTGCTCCGGGTGCGTGCGGGTCGTCATCTGTCCTCCTGGGGGTGGGGCCCGGCTGCGGGCCCCACAGTCTGCGGGCGCGCACTGGAGCCACGGTCGACGCGGCGGGGAGAGGGGCGGAGGCGGGGTGGAGGCGGGGTGGCTCCAGTGGGGCGCGAGTCGGGCTGGGGGCGGGGGGTTGAGCATCGGGGCACCGTGCGGGCGGGACGTTCCGCCGCCGGATGGACCATGGAGAAAGGCGAACGATGACCGTTCCCAGCCGCCGCAGCTTCGTCGCGCGCACTCTCACTCTCACGGCGGCCGCCGCCGGGCTCACCGCCGGCGCCGTGCCCGCGCAGGCCGCGGGCAGGTCCGTCCCGGACGGCGGGACGGTCGTCACCCCGGACGATCCGCGCTACGCGGACCTCTCGCAGCGCGGCAGCAACAAGCGCTTCACCGCGCACCCGGACGCGTTCCGGCTGGTCACCACCACCGAGCAGGTGGTGCGGGCGGTCGGCGACGCGGTACGGACGGGCCGGCGGATCGCGGTGCGCAGCGGGGGCCACTGCTACGAGAACGTGGCGGGCGACCCGGCGGTGCGGCTGGTGATCGACCTCGGGGAGATGAACGCCGTCGGCTACGACCCGCAGCGGCGTGCCTTCGTCGTCGAGGCGGGCGCCCAGCTGCTCGACATGTACAAGAAGCTCTACTACGGCTGGGGCGTGACCCTGCCCGGCGGCGCCAGCGCGACCGTGGGCATGGGCGGGCACATCGCCGGTGGCGGCTACGGCGCGCTGTCGCGTGCGCACGGGCTCGCCGCGGACCATCTGTACGCCGTCGAGGTCGTCGTCGTCGACGCGTCGGGCCGGGCCCGCGCGGTCGTCGCCACCCGGGAGCGCACGGACCCGCTGCGCGAGCTGTGGTGGGCGCACACCGGTGGCGGCGGCGGCAACTTCGGTGTCGTCACCCGTTACTGGTTCCGCTCGCCGCAGGCGCCCGCGCACTGCACGGACCCCGCCCGGCTGCTGCCGCGCCCGCCGGGCAACGTGTTCACCGGCAGCGTGTACTTCCCGCGCGAGGGCATGGACCGGGCGTCCTTCCGCCGGCTGGTGCGCAACCACGGCCAGTGGCACGAGCGCAACAGCGGCGCCGCCTCGCCGTACGCCGGCCTGTTCGGCGGGCTGGTGCTGTACGGGCGCCCCGCAGCCGGCGATCCCGGGCCCGCCGCGGTCAGCTTCGCCCACATGGACGGCTCCCGGCCGGACGCCGAGCGCCTGCTGCGGGAGTACTCCGCCGCCGTCGCCGAAGGGGTGGGCGGCTCGCCGGAGATCAGCGAGATCGGCAACCAGCCGTGGCTGGCCGCGACCGAGTCGCTGGCCGCCGCCCAGGACAGCGACGCAGGACGCCACAAGATCAAGTCGGCGTATCTGCGCCGCGGCCACGACGACGCCCAGGCCGACGTGCTGTACACGTACCTCAACGGCACCGGGAACCGGCACGACTCCGCCTCGGTGTCGTTCCAGTCGTACGGCGGCGCGATCAACTCCGTGGCCGAGGACGCCACCGCCTCCACGCACCGCGGCTCGGTGCTGAAGGCGCTCTACATGAACACCTGGCAGGACCCGGCCGCGGACGCCGAGGCCGTCGACTGGCTGCGGCGGCTGTACCGGGACCTGTACGCCACCACGGGCGGGGTCCCGGTGCCCGGCCGCAGCACCGACGGCTGCTACATCAACTACCCGGACATCGACATGGCGGACCCGCGGTGGAACACCTCGGGCCTGCCCTGGCACCGCCTCTACTACAAGGACGCCTACCCGCGGCTGCAGCGGGTCAAGGCCGCCTTCGACCCGCGCGACGTGTTCCGCCACACGCTGGCCGTACGGGCGGAGCCGGGCCGGTGAGGGTGCTGTTCGTCTCCTTCCCGCACGGCACCCACTACTTCTCGATGGTGCCGCTCGCCTCGGCTCTGCGGACGGCCGGTCACGAGGTGCGGGTGGCCAGTCACCCGGACCTGACGGACCAGATCACCTCGACCGGCCTGACCGCGGTGCCGGTCGGCGTTCCCGGCTGGTACGAGAACGACCCGCACGCGCCCGAACTGCTGGGGCAGATCCTCGAAGAGGGCTCCGACCACGTGCAGGACTTCGACTTCACGGGCGAGGACCGCACCCAGTGGACCTACGAGTCGCTGCTCGCCCTGGAGAGCATCGCGGTGCCCTCGCTGTACGCCTCGGTCAGCAACGACCCCATGCTCGACGACCTGGTGGCGTACGCCAGGCACTGGCGGCCGGACCTGGTGGTGTGGGAGCAGCACACCTATGCGGGCGCCGTCGTCGCCCGCGCGGTCGGGGCCGCGCACGCACGCCTGCTGCACGGCATGGACATCACGGTGCGGGCCCGGCAGGAGTTCCTGCGCCGCACAGCGCTCCTGCCCGCCGCCGCGGTGCAGGACCCGACGGCGGAGTGGCTGGGGCGGGTGCTGCGCCGCTACGCCCCCGGCCTGGGGTTCACCGAGGAGATGGTCACCGGGCAGTGGACCGTGGACATCACCCCGCCCGGCTCCCGGTTCGACCTCGGGGTGGCGACGGTCGGCGTGCGCTACGTCCCGCACAACGGTGCGTCGGTGGTGCCGGACTGGCTGCGCAGGCCGGCCGAGCGGCCCCGGGTGTGCCTGACGCTGGGAGTGTCCGGCGAGCTCGACCACGCGGGCTTCTCCTTCGGCGCCGTACTGGAGTCGCTCGCGGACGTGGACGCGGAGATCGTCGCGACGCTCGGCGGCCAGGGCGGTGCGAAGCCCCCGGCCGTGCCCGACAACGTCCGGCTGGTGGACTTCGTCCCGCTCAACGACCTGCTGCCGACGTGCGCGGCCGTCGTCCACCACGGCGGCATCGGCACCCGGACCACCGCCGAGCTCCACGGGGTGCCGCAGGTGATGCTTCCGTACGGCTGGGACACGGTCGCCAAGGCCCGCCGGGTGGCGGAACTGGGGTACGGGCTGTGTCTGCCGGCCAGTGAGCTGACGGTGGAGGCGCTGCGGGCGGCCCTGCTGCGGCTGCTGACGGAGCCCTCGTTCACCGAGGCGGCGGCGAAGGTGCGCGCCGAGATCCTGCGGGAGCCGACGCCGAACGACATCGTGCCGGTGCTGGAGCGCATGACGGTGGCGGCCCGTGCGGGGCAGCCTTCCTGACGTACGGCCAGAAGTGCCGGCCCGGCTCGCGGACGCAGGTGCTCAGACCAGTGAGGCCCCGCCGTCGACCGCCACCGTGGTGCCGGTCGTGGTGCCCGCCTCGGGACCGGCCATCGTGACGATCCACCAGGCCACGTCCTCGGGGCGGCCCACCCGGCCGGAGGGCGTGCGGGCGGCGGCCGCCCGCTGGTGGTCGGCAATCTCCTGGGCGCTCCACCCCATGCGCTCGCCGATTCCGGTGTCGGTCTCGCCCGGGGCGACACCGACCGCGCGGATGCCCAGCGGGGCCAGTTCCACCGCCCAGGTACGGACGAGGAAGTCGAGGGCGACCTTGGTCGCGCCGTACAGGGACAGGCCGGGGAAGGTGCGGCGGCCGAGCGTGGCCGCGGTGCCGACCGCCACCACGGTGCCGCGCGCGGCGCTCAGGGCGGGCAGCGCGGCCCGAGTGAGGAGGAGCGGGGCGAGCAGGTTGGTCTCCAGCTGTGTGTGCGCGTGGGCCCGGGTCAACTCCCCGGTGGGCTCGGGGAGTACGGCCGCGGCGTTGTGCACGAGTACGTCGAGCCGGCCGAAGGCCGCCAGCGCCGTCGACACGATGTGCCGTGCGGCGTCCGGTGCGGTCAGGTCGGCGACCAGGGTCCGTATCCCGGGGTGGTGGGCCGCCGTCGCGTCGAGGGTCGAGGCCGTGCGGCCCACGACCAGTACCCGCGCGCCCTGTGCGGCGAACGCCCGCGCGGTGGCGCGCCCGATACCCGTACCGCCTCCGGTGATGACCACGGCGGGCCGGCCGGTACTGCTGCTGGGGGAGGTCGTCATGGTCCGGACGCTAGCCATCCACGCTCGAAGGCCGCTCTAGCGCCCGCTGGGAGGGTGGCCGGAAGTCGAGGCGGAGCATGCCGAAAACCGGCCCCGTCGTACTCCCTCAGGAGGCAAGGCATGTCCGTGCACACGTCCGAACAACCGGCGCCAGGACCCACGCGGGCGCCGGTCCCCTCGGCGCCGCCGACCCGCGGGCGCGCCGCGCGGGCGGGTGTCGCGCTCGGCCTGCTGGCGGGCTGCAACGCGATGGTCCTGCTCGACGAGTCGATGGTGCAGATCGCCCTGCCCGGGATGAGCCAGGACCTGGGGCTCGGCCCGGTCGGGCTCGGCTGGGTGCTGAACTCCTACCTGCTGGCCTTCGGCGGGCTGCTGCTGCTCGGCGGGCGGGCGGGGGACCTGCTGGGGCGCCGCAAGGTGTTCCTGGCCGGCGTCGCCCTGTTCACGCTCGCCGCGGCGCTGCGCGGTGCCGCGGGGTCGGGCGAGTTCCTGATCGCCGTACGGGCGGTGCAGGGGGTCGGCGCCGCACTCGCCACTCCCAGCGCGCTGGCGCTGGTGCTGAGCATGTTCGCCGAAGGGCCGCCGCGCAAACGGGCCATCGCGGTGTGCACGGCGGTCGGCGCGGCCAGCACCACGGGCGGGCTGCTGCTCGCGGGCACCCTGTCCTCGGTCAGTTCCTGGCGCTGGGTGCTGCTGCTGAACGTGCCCGTCGGGCTGCTGATCCTGCTGCTCGCCCCGCTCGTACTGAAGGAGACGCCGCGCGCCCGGGGGCAGTTCGACCTGCTCGGCGCGCTGCTGTCGACGCTGGGGGCGACCGCGCTCGTGCTGGGTCTCGCCCGCGTGGCGGAGCACCCGTGGTCGGACCTCACGGTCGTCGGCCCGATCGCCGCGGGCGCTGCCCTGTTCGCCGTGTTCGTCCTGGTCGAGCGGCGGGCCAGGCAACCCGTGCTGGTGCTGCGGCTGTTCACCGACCGCAACCGGATCTGGGCGTGGGCGGGCACCTTCGCCGTGCAGGGCGCGCTCATCGGCACGGGCTTCTTCCTCGTCCAGTTCTTCCCGCAGTTCACCGACTACGGGCCGCTCGGCACGGCCTTCGCGCTGTCCCCGATCGCCGTCACCATGGTGGTCATGTCGGGTGTCGTCGTCCGGCTGGAGAGGATCTTCGGGGCCCGGCGGGTGATGCTGGCGGGTGCGCTGCTGCTGGCCGCCGCCAACCTGTGGCTGTCCCGGCTGACCCCGGAGTTCACCTACGCGAGCGATGTGCTGGCGCCGCTGGTCGTCTTCGGCTGCGGCATGGCCTGCTACGTCATCCCGCCGATGATCCTGGCCACCTCCCGGCTGCGCAGCGACGAGGCGGGCGCCGCGTCCAGCGTGCACAACTCGCTGCAGACGCTGGGCGCTTCGCTGGGGGTCGCGATCCTGGTGACCGTCGCCGCCCACGGGGGCCGCGGCGCGGCTCCGGGCCAGGAGTTCGTCGCGGGCATGCAGGCGAGTTTCGTCGCGGGCGCCTGCTGTGCGGCGGCCGCCTTCCTCGCCGCCCTGTTCGTCCGGTCCCCCGCCAGCGCCGAGGTGCCAGCCGGTGCCGAGGTGCCCGCCCGCGACCGCTGAACCCCTCCGCGACCACTGAGAGAGAAGGAGGAATCCGTGCGCTTCAAGACCGCGGCACACTTCGGTGTCGTCGCCCTGATGTGGGGATCCAGCTACTTCTGGATCAAAATCGTCTTCCAGGGGCTGAACTCGGCGCAGTTCAGCTTCTTCCGGATCCTCGTCGGCGCCGTCGCCATGCTGGGCGTGCTGCTGCTGAGCAGCGCCCGGCTGCCGCGCCGGCCGCGCGTCTGGGCGCAGCTGATCCTCATCGCCTTCCTCGCCAACGCGCTGCCGGTGCTGCTCGTCGAGCTCGTCGACGACGCGCTGGGGGCCGACGCCGGCATGGTGTCGGTGTTCAACGCGAGCGTGCCGCTGTGCGTGGTCGTGCTCGTCCTGGCGCGGCGCGGCGGCGCCCGGGTGCCGCTGCCGCTGGCGGCCGGGCTGCTGGTCGGCTTCGCCGGTGTGCTGGTGCTGTACGCGCCGTGGGAGACCGGCGCCGCGTGGCTGTCGGCGGGCGCGGCCGTCAATGCCGTGGCGGCCCTCGCCTACGGCTGGTCGATGCTGCTCATGGCGAAGCTGATGGGTCCCGGCGAGAAGGGCGGCCAGGACATGCCGCCGCTCGTACTCGCCACCTCCCAGGCGGTCATCGGGGTCGGCTGGGCGGCCCTCAACATGCCGCAGGGCGGCTTCGACCGCGCCCCCCAGTGGTCCGGGGCCGTCATCGGGGCGCTGCTGGTCCTCGGCATCCTCAACACCGGTCTCGTCTACCTGTGCTTCGCCCGGCTGATCCGCGACGAGGGTCCGGTACGGGCCTCCAGCGTGCTGTACGCGGTACCGGTGGTGCTCACCCTGGGCACGGTCCTGCTGGAGGGCTACCGGCTCGCACCGCGCGAGATCGTGGGGATGGCGGTCATCCTGGCCGGACTGGTACTGGCCAGGATCCGGTGGGGTACGCGGGCCGCCGCGGGCCCGGCCGCCCTCGCCGACGCCGCCGGTCCCGCCAACTCCTCTTCCTCCTCCAGCCCTTCCGCCCCCGCCGCCCCTGCCGCGGGCGTCCGGGAGCCCGCCCTCACCGATTCCAGGAGGACGCTGTCGTGATCACCTTCATCAACCGCTTCACGGTCACCGGGCCGGCCGCGGAGTTCGAGCGGGTCTTCGACGAGACGTCGGAGTTCTTCGCCGCCCAGCCCGGCTTCCTCGGCCACCGGCTGGTACGGCACACGAGCGACCCGGCCGCCTATGTGAACATCGCCGACTGGCAGGACGACGCGTCCTTCCAACAGGCGCTGCGGCAGCCCGAGTTCGCACCGCACCGGGCGGCGCTGCGGGAGCTGAGCACCGGCGAGCCGAACCTGTACGCCGCGGTGTCCGAGCGCGTCGCCTGACCCGGCGCCGTACCGTACGCACCCGTACACACCCGTACGCACCCGTATGAAGCCGCATGAAGCCGGGCCCCGTCCGGTCCGCCCCGCGCGTCGCGGGCCGGGCCGGGCGGGGCCCGGTGCGCTTCTGTGTGCCGCGCTCAGCGGCCCGCGGGGCGGCCCAGCACGACCGGAAGGTGTGCCAGGGCTCCGGTCACCGGGGCCCTTCCCCTGCGGTACGCGGGCCCCGAGGCGCGCAATTGGGGCCACCGCAGGGCGAGTTCGGCCACCACCGTGGCGGCCGTCGCCCGCACCAGCGGTCCCAGCTCCACCCCGTGCGGGGCGGGAACCAGCACCTGCCCGCCCGCGTCAGGGTCGCGATGGGCGGCGCCCACCACCACCGCCACCTGGTCGCCCGCCCCGATCCGCTCCCCGCCCACCTCGGCGTCGGCCGGCGCGGTGAAGGCGTGCACCTTCACCGGCGGGTCGTGCCGCAGGGTCTCGGTCACGGCCCGCTCCGCCGCCTCGGGCCCCCCGGCCGCCAGCTCCGCCCACTGCCCGCTTTCCCGGAGCAGGGCGTGCAGCGTCCCGGCGACGAGTTCGCGGGCGGCCCGCACCTCCACCACCGCCCGGCGCGCGGAGCTCCCGCCCAGCAGGTCGCGCAGGACGGCCACCGCTTCGAGGAGCCGGCGTGCCTCCTCGTAGGAGGGCGGGGCCAGCGCCGCGTCGAGCGCGGGCGCGGCGTCCGCGCAGGCCGACAGGAACCGGTCGCGGTCGCCGCCGGTCAGTGCGTGCAGGTCGGCCAGCACCTCGGCGGGGACGCGGGCGGCCACCTCCGCGACGAGTTCCGTCCCGTCGCGCAGCGCGGCGAAGCGGCGGGCGCAGGCGAGCGCAGTGAGCTCCCGGACGCGGTCCGCCGCCGGCGGCGGGCCGGCCACGTCGGCGGCCGGCAGTCCGGCGTCCCAGGCCAGGGCGGTACGGGGCTGCGGCGCGGGCGGGCGCACCGGGTGCGCGTCGGCGAGGGCCAGCAGTTCCACGGCACTCGCGTACTGCCCGGACACCCAGGTCCCCAGCCGGCTGCGCCACACCGGCCCGCGGGCCCTGATCCGGGCGTACTCCTGGGACGGCGACGTACCGGGGACGCCCCGCAGGAGCGCGGCGTAGGGGTCGCCGCCCGCTGCGTACAACCAGTGGATTCCCTGGACGAGTTGGAGACGGCGGCCCGTCTCCTGTTCCGTGACGGTCATCTGCGGCACCCTCTCTGCACGGGCTCTTCCTCGCGGGCGCGGGCGCGCCACGGGCACGGCGCAGGTTAGGCGGACCGGACGGAGCAGCGGTCGAGCGGAACCGGTCCCGACGGTTCCACCCGTACTCCAGCACGGCTCGATCGCCGGTCCGCAGAATCGGCCTCCCAACTGTGCAGTTGAGCCCGGAGGTGACGTCGGCCGTGCCGAACCCCAACACACCGGACGGACTGGATGATCCGCCAGCCGGCCCGGCCGCACTGCTGCGCGAGATGGTGCGCATCCGCTGTGTCGAGGAGGAACTGGCGGACCTCTACCGCGACGAACAGGAGATGCGCACCCCCGTGCACTTCTCCGTCGGGCAGGAGGCCGCCGCCGTCGGGGTGTGCACCGCCCTGCGCGCGGACGACCTCGTCTACACCGGGCACCGCAGCCACGCCGCGTACCTCGCCAAGGGCGGGGATCTGGCGGGCATGGTCGCGGAGCTCTACGGCAAGGAGACCGGCTGTTCCCGTGGTCGCGGGGGCTCGGTCCACCTGAGCGACCGGGCCGTCGGCTTCGCCGGTTCGGCCGCGATCCTCGGCGAGATGATCTCGGTGGCCACCGGGGCCGCCTGGGCGCTGTCCAGAGAGGGCACCTCCCGGGTGGTGAGCACCTTCTTCGGTGACGGCGCCTCCGAGGAGGGCGTCCTGCACGAGTCGCTCAACTTCGCGGCGGTGCACCGGATTCCCATCGTCTTCGTCTGCGAGAACAACTCGTACTCGATCTCCTCGCCGCTGTCGGCGCGCCAGCCCGCACGTTCCGCCACCACGGGGATCACCGAGCGGGCCCAGGCGTTCGGGATCGCCGCCGAGCGGCTCGACGGCAACGACGTGCGTGCCGTGCACGAGGCGGCGCTGCGGGCCGCCGCGCACTGCCGCGCGGGCCTGGGCCCGTACTTCCTGGAGCTGGACACCTACCGCTGGCGCGAGCACGTCGGTCCGAACTGGGACAACGGCATCGACCGGCCCGGGGACGAGGTGGAGGCGTGGCAGGAGCGCTGCCCGATCCGGCGCACCGCGCGGGAGCTGGGCGGCGCCGCCCCCGACATCGAACGCCAACTCCTGGACTGGGACGAGGAGTTCCGGGATCTGACTCGCCTCGCGGTCACCGCGGCGAAGGCCGCCCCCTACCCGGACGTGGACCGGTTGACCGACGGCGCCTACGGACGCCCGTACGGCGCGAGCTGACAGGAGAGCACGATGACACGCACGCTCACGTACGGGCAGGCCATCGCCGAGGCGACCGTCCAGTGCATGGAGGCCGACCCGAGCATCGTGGTGGCCGGCCAGAACGTCGACGACCACAAGGGTTCCTACGGCACGACCCGCGAGGCCTTCCTGCGGTTCGGCGCCGGGCGGGTGATCGACACCCCCAACAGCGAGACCGCCGTCGCCGGAATCTGCGTCGGCGCCGCCGACCAGGGCATGCGCCCGCTGGTGGTGCACACCCGGGCCGACTTCATGTTCCTGGCGATGGACGCCATGATCAACCTGGCCTCCAAGTGGCGCTACATGTACGGCAACCAGAACGGCGTGCCCGTCGTCATGCGCGGGGTCGTCGGCCGCGGCTGGGGGCAGGGCGCCACTCATTCGCAGAGCCTGCACGCGACCTTCGGCCACTTCCCCGGCCTGTACGTCGCGGCCCCGGCCAGTGCCGCCGACGCCAAGGGCCTGCTGGTCTCGGCGCTGCAGGCGGACACGCCCGTGGTGCTCATGGAGAACCGTTCGCTCTATCCCGTCCAGGGCGAGGTTCCCGAGGAGGCAGTGCCGGTGCCCTTCGGCGTGGGCCGCATCGCCCGCCACGGCACCGACGTGACGGTCGTGGCGGCCTCGCTGATGGTCCACGAGGCGGAGCGCGCCGCCGCCCTGCTGGCCGAACAGGGCATCAGCGTCGAGGTCGTGGACGTGCGGAGCATCCGGCCGCTGGACGAGGACCTCATCTGCGAGTCGGTCGCCAGGACCGGCCGGGTGGTGGTGGCCGACACCAGCTGGGCCAGGTACGGCTTCTCGGCCGAGGTCGCCGCCGTGATCGCCGAGCGCATCCCCGCCGAACTGCGGGCCCCGGTCCGCCGGGTGACACCGCCGGACTGCCCCGCCCCGGTGTCCTGGCCGCTGGAGGAGGCGTTCCACCCCAGTGCGCGCTCGATCGCCGGGGCCTGCCTGGACCTGCTGGGCGAGAACGCGGTCGCGGTCCCGGCCCTGACCGGTGTGGACGCCGGATTCATCGGCCCCTACTGACCGAGCTTTTCCCCCACTTCCCCCCCCGAACGAAAGGTACAGACGTGGAATCGAGCAGGTCGGCCGTGGTCGCCGAGGGGCTCCGCAAGAACTACGGCGAGAACCGGGTACTGAACGAACTGAACCTCACGGTGCCCCAGGGCACGGTGTGCGGTCTCCTCGGTCCCAACGGAGCGGGCAAGACCACCACGGTGGGCATCCTGTCCACCCTGCTGTCGGCGGACGGGGGCCGGGCCGAGGTCGCGGGCTTCGACGTCGCCCGCGAGTCGGCCCAGGTGCGCTACCGCATCGGGCTCGTCGGCCAGCACACCGCCATCGACGAGGTGCTGAGCGGCCGGCAGAACCTGGTGATGTTCGGCCGCCTCTACCACCTCTCCCCCGCCGTCGCCCGGCGCCGTGCGGACGAGCTGCTGGAGCGCTTCCGGCTCACCGACACCGGCGCCAAGCCGGTGAAGTCGTACTCGGGGGGCATGCGCCGCCGTCTCGACCTGGCGGCGAGCATGGTGCTCGCACCGCCGGTGCTGTTCCTGGACGAGCCGACCACCGGTCTCGACCCGCGCAGCCGCAACGAGGTCTGGGACTCCGTACGGGCGCTGGTGGAGGGCGGTACCACCGTGCTGCTCACCACCCAGTACCTGGAGGAGGCCGACCAGCTCGCCGACAGCATCTCGGTGATCGACTCGGGCCGGGTGATCGCCGAAGGCACCCCGGAGCAGCTCAAGGGCCGCATCGGCGGCGACCGTCTCGACGTCGTGGTCCGCCACGCCGCCGACCTGTCGTCGGCGGCGGGCGCCATGGCCCGGATCGGCGCGGAGGAGCCCGTCCTGGACGAGGCCACCCGGCAGATCAGCATGCGGGTCAAGGACCGTACCAACGCGCTCACCGAAGTGGTGCGGGCGCTGGACGGCGCGGGCGTCGAGGCGGAGGACATCGCACTGCGCCGGCCCACCCTCGACGAGGTGTTCCTGCACCTCACCGGGGAGGACCGCGGCGCGGACACCGGGGCGGGCGCGGACTCCGCCAAGCAGTCCGGGCAGTCCGAGCAGTCCGAGCAGTCGAAGAAGACGAAGAAGTCGCAGTCGAAGGAATCGAAGAAGTCGGAGGCGGCCCACGCATGAGCATCGCGATCCCGGACCTTCCCACCGGTCCCCTGTCCCGGCTGCGCTGGGCGCTCGCCGACGGGTGGACGATCACCCTGCGCGGGCTCACGCACTGGACCCGAGAGCCCGGCACCGTCATCAGCGGCATGCTGTTCCCCGTCATGATGGTCCTGATGTTCGGCTACTTCTTCGGTGGCGCGATGCAGGTGCCGGGCGGCGGCGACTACCGCGAGTTCCTCCTCCCCGGCATGTTCGTGATGACCATGGTGTTCGGGGTGGGCGAGACGGTGACGGCCGTCGCCGCGGACAAGAACCGCGGCGTCACCTCCCGCTTCCGCGCCATGCCGATGGCGCCTTCGGCCGTCCTCGTCGGCCGCTGCGTCACCGACATGCTCAACACGGTGCTCGCCCTGGCCGTGCTCTTCGGCGTGGGCCTGCTCATGGGGTGGAGCGCGCACGGCACCACCGGCCAGACCCTCTTCGCGGTGGGCCTGCTCCTGCTGCTGCGCTTCGCCCTGACCTGGGTGGGCATGTACCTCGGGCTGCTCATGAAGGGACCCGAGGGCATCACCATGGTGCAGACCCTCGAATTCCCGGTGGGCTTCCTGACCAGCGCGTTCGTCGCCCCCGCGACGATGCCCGGCTGGCTGGGCACCATCGCCGAGTGGAACCCGCTGTCCTCCACCGTCACGGCGACCCGGGAACTGTTCGGAAACCCGGGCTGGGCCGGTGACTCCTGGATCACGCAGAACGCGACCCTGATGGCTCTCGTGTGGCCGGTCGTGCTGTTCGCCGTCTTCTTCCCGCTGGCCGTACGCCGGTTCCGCCACCTCACCGCCTGATCCGGGCCCTCCCCCCACTCCCCCTCTGCTCCACCCGCTCCACCTGCTCCACCTGCTCCACCTGCTCCACAGCCCCCAACTCTCGGAGATTCCTATGGTTCTGGGCATCCGGGCACGGCTGGCGGCCACCGCCGCAGCCGTGCTCCTCCTGACGACTCTGGGGGGCCTGGCGACAGCCTCGGCCGCCACCGGCCCGGACCCGCGCACCAGCGGGTCCGGGCCGGTGCGCTGCACCCCGTTCGGCTCCGCCGTGGCCACCGCCCCCGGCGCCCGCGCCGACCAGAAGATCACCGGCACGCTGTGCCGCCCCCGCAGCACCCACGCCCGCACTGTCCAACTGCTGCTGCACGGAGGAACGTACGACCGCAGCTACTGGACCAGGCGCGGCGATCCGCGCGGCCCGTCCTACGTGGAGGCCGCCGGCCGGGCCGGGCTCGCCACGCTGGCCGTCGACCGGCTGGGCACCGGCCGCAGCTCCGCACCGCACAGTTCCCGGTTCACCGACAGGACCCACGAGCTGGTGACCCTGCAGCTGATCCGGAAGCTGCGCAGGGCCGGCTACGACAAGGTGATCCTGGTCGGGCACTCCTTCGGCGCCACCGTCGCCCGCATGGTCGCCGTACGCCACCCCGAGGAGGTCGACGGCCTGATCCTCACCGGTGAGGGCTCACCGCCCAACCACAAGGCGTTCGAGCAGATGGGCGGCCTGTACCTGCCCGCCAACCGGCATCCGCTGCTGGCCCGGCGGGGCCTCGACGACGGGTACACGTCGCTGCGGACCGGCGGCAAGGCCGACTGGTTCTACGACCTCAGGACCACCGACCCGGGGGTGCTGCTGACCGACGAGTTCACCACCGAGCCGGACGTCTACCCCGCCGACCCGGCCTACGGGGACGTGGCGCTCAACCGGCGCATCAGGGTCCCCGTCCTGGTCGTCGTCGGCGAGCGGGACAAACTGATCTGCGGCGCCCCGGGCAGCGACTGCTCCAGCTCCGCCGCCCTGCGGGCCAGCGCGGCACCGCTGTACGGGCCGAAGGCCAGGCTGGAGGCCCTCGCCGTGCCTGCCACGGGGCACGTACTCAATCTGCATCGCACCGCCCCCCTGTGGTACGCATACGCACAGGAGTGGGCGAACCGCCGCGTGGGCGGCGGAAGTTGACCGAACTGTACAAGCAAGGGGCGGGCCAGATGGTGTGGATGACGCAGGAGCAGGCGGGCCTGCTCGCACGGTGGGAGGCCGTCTTCGAACCGGGGGACCCGGCACGGACCGGCCGGCTGGCGTTCTACGCGGGAGCAGCGGGCGGGGGAGAATCGGCGGACGTGAGCGGGCCGGCCTCCGCAGACCTGCCGCCACTCCCGGTGGGCGAACCGGGAGAGGCGGCCCTGGTGTTCGCCGGGAGCAAAGGACCCGAAGTACGGACGGTCCCGGTACTGCGGCTGACCGTCGCCGAGGCGCTGCCCGCGCTCCTGTGGGCACGCAGGCAGTACGACAGTGAAATCGGCGCGGGCGGGGCGGGCAGTGCAGGCGGCGCGGGCGGCACAGCCGGCGCGGGCGGCACAGGAGGCGCGGGCGGGACCGGCGGCGCGGGCAGTGCAGGCGGGACCGGCGGCGCGGGCAACGCAAGCGGCACAGGCGGCACAGCCGATGCGGTCGACGCAGGCGGCGCAGGCCTCGCCCGCCCCGCGGACTGCGCGGGCGGCACAGCCGGCGCGGGCGGCGCAGTCGGCACAGGAGGCACAGGAGGCACAAGCGGCAATGCGGGCGGGCGCCTTGGCGGCGCGAGCCGGTCCGCCGCCTTCTGGGGGACCGCCGCCGCCCTCGCCCTGCACCTGACCGCCCGCAGGCGTCTGCTGCCCGGTGTCTCCAGTGGCGGTTACGACGCCTGGCGGGCGGGGCCGCTGGATTCCGGGGACGTGACGCTGCTGCGCGAGGTGGCCGCCGCGGCGCCCGCCGCCGCGCTCGCCGTGCCCGTTCCCGTACCCGAAGGGGGGCCGCTGCTGCTGACCGGCGCGGTGGACCTGGTGCGCGCCTTCGTCGACGCGGTGGGCGACACCCTGCCGCGTACCCCGGCGGCGGCGACCGCCACCGGGCGTGCGGCCTTCGCCGCCGTCGAGCCCCAGCACGTGCCGCAACTGCGCGAGTGGGCCGAGGCGTTGTCGGCCGGTCTTGACTCGGGCGTACGGGTGGCGCTGCGCCTGGACCTGGTGCCGGAGCCCGACGGCAGCCGGCCGCCCGTGCTGCGGCTGGTGCCGCAGATCTCCAGCCTCGCCGACCCGACGCTGCGCGCCGACGCCGACGAGCTGTTCGCCGGCGCCGACGCGGCCGGTCTCGGCCCGCGCGCCCAGAGCGACACCGTCGTCGCCCTGCGGCGCGCCGCCGAGGTCTGGCCGCCGCTCGGCCGGCTGCTGCCGGTGCCCTCCGCGCTCGGCCTCACCGGGCGCGAGGTCCAGGAGCTGCTCGGCGACGCCACGGCGCGCCTGGCGGCGCACGGGGTGGAGGTGCTGTGGCCCGAGGACTCCACCAGCGGCCTCACCGCCCGTGCCGTCGTCGGCGGCGACCTCGCCGCCCCCACCCAACTGCGCTCCTTCCTCGGCTCCGACGGCACCGTCGGCCTGCGCCGCCACCTCGACCTCGACGGCGAGGCCCTCACCGACGAGGAGATGGCACAGATCGCCGGCGCCGAGGGGGCCCTGGTCCTGCTGCGCGGGCGCTGGGTGCTGATCGACGCGGAGATGGGCCGTGCGGCCCGCGAACGCGAACTGAAGCCGCTGACCGCCATCGAGGCGCTCGCCGTGGCCCTCACCGGGCACACCGAGATCGACGGCCGGCAGGTCCGGGTCTCGCCGAGCGAGTGGCTGCTCGCGCTGCGCCACCGGCTCGCCGACCCCGACGGCGGCAGCGAGCCCGTGGAGCAGCCGGCCGCGCTCGCCGCCACGCTGCGCGACTACCAACTGCGGGGCCTGCGCTGGCTGGAGCGGATGACCTCGCTCGGTCTTGGCGGCTGTCTCGCCGACGACATGGGCCTGGGCAAGACCGTCCAGCTGATCTCGCTGCATCTGCTGCGCCAGGAGCACGAGGACAGCGAGGGCCCCACCCTGGTGGTCTGTCCGGCGTCCGTGCTGGGCAACTGGCAGCGGGAGATCGTCAAGTTCGCCCCGGGCACGCCGGTCCGCCGCTACCACGGTCCCGGCCGCACCCTTCAGGGTGCCGGCTCCGGGTTCGTACTGACGACGTACGGCACGATGCGGCTGGACGCCGCGCACCTCGGCGCGCACCGCTGGAGCATGGTCGTCGCCGACGAGGCCCAGTACGTGAAGAACCCGCACGCGAGCACGGCCCGCGCGCTGCGGCTGATCCCCGCCGACGCGAAGATCGCGCTGACGGGCACCCCGGTGGAGAACAACCTCTCCGAGCTGTGGGCCCTGCTCGACTGGACCACGCCCGGTCTGCTCGGCAGCCACGGGCAGTTCCGCCGGCGGTGGATCTCCGCCATCGAGGCGGAGCGCGCCGAGCGCGCCGAGTTCGGGCCGCCGCCCGGCGAGGACGGGGAGTACGGCACCGTCGCACGCCATCTCTCCGAGCTGGTGCGCCCGTTCCTGCTGCGCCGCAAGAAGACCGACCCCGGTGTCGCACCGGAGCTGCCGCCCAAGACCGAGACGGACCGCCCGGTCGAGCTCAGCGGCGAGCAGCAGAAGCTGTACGAGAACCATGTGCGCGACGTCATGGCCGAGATCAGGTCCACACAGGGGATCGCCCGCAGCGGCCTGGTGCTCAAGCTGCTGACGGGTCTGAAGCAGATCTGCAACCACCCCGCCCAGTTCCTCAAGGAGGAGAACTCCCGCCTCGACCAGCGCTCCGGCAAGCTGGAACTGCTCGACAGGCTGCTGGAGACGATCATCGCCGAGGACGGGGCCGCACTGGTCTTCACCCAGTACGTCACCATGGCGAAGCTGCTGGAGCGGCACTTGCGGGACCGGGGGGTGCCCACCCTGTTCCTGCACGGCGGGACGCCCGTGCCGCGCCGCGAGGAGATGGTGCAGCAGTTCCAGGAGGGCGCCGTCCCGGTCTTCCTGCTCTCGCTGAAGGCGGCCGGAACGGGGCTCAACCTGACCCGTGCCGACCACGTCGTGCACTACGACCGCTGGTGGAACCCGGCCGTGGAGGCGCAGGCCACCGACCGGGCGTACCGGATCGGCCAGACCAGGAAGGTGCAGGTGCACCGGATGATCGCCGAGGGCACGGTCGAGGACCGTATCGCGGCGCTGCTGGAGGCGAAGAAGGGTCTCGCCGACGCGGTGCTCGGCTCCGGCGAGCAGGCCCTGACCGAACTGAACAACGACGAGCTGGCCAACCTGGTCGAGCTGAGGAGCGCGGGATGAGCGGGGAGCACAACGGAGACCACGGCGGGGACCACGGCGGGGAGCCCGGCGGGGAGCACAGGGGGGCGCGGGGCTTTCCCGCGTTCGCCGCGCGCAAGGGCAGCCGGTCGCGTGGGCAGTCCTGGTGGGGGCGGGCCTGGACCGAGGCGGTGGAGGACGCAGGACTCGACGAGGATTCGCTGAAGAAGGGCCGCACCTTCGCCCGTTCGGGCCGGCTGGGGCCGATCACCCTCAGTCCCGGCCGTATCGCCACTCAGGTCTACGACGGGGACTCGTCGTACGCGACGGTGCTCACGCTCGACGTCCTCGACGACGAGGAGTGGGAGCTCCTGTGGGAGAAGTCGGCCGAACGGCCCGCCGTCCTGCAGGAGTTGCTCGACGGCGCGGTGCCGCCCGACCTGCTGGAGTCGGCCGAGGACGCCCGGGTGCGACTGCTGCCGGGGTACGGCGAACTGGAACCCGACTGCGACTGCGACTCCTTCGACGACGTGTGCGCGCACGCCGCGGCGCTGTGCTACCAGACGGCCTGGCTGCTGGACCAGGACCAGGCGCTGCTCCTGCTGCTGCGGGGACGCGGCGGGCGGGAGGCCGTGGAGGAGCTGAAGTCCGTCCTGCTGATGCGGGCCCTGGCGGGTGAGGACTCCGAGGAGGAGGAAGAGGAGTCCGGCGGGCCGGCGCCCCTCGTGCCGCCCGCGCCGCCCGCCGGGGCGGTCCCCGCCGAGGACGTCTTCGGCCGTGCGCCGGTGGCGCTGCCCGCCCTGCCCGCGCTGCCCGGTGCGGCCACCCGGCGGGAGCCGGTGTCCGGCATCGGGGCCGATCCGCTGGAGCAGCTGGTCGCGGACGCGGCCGTACGGGCCAGGGAGTTGCTGGCCCATGTGCACGGTTTCGTGGCCGAGCCGTCGCCGCCGCTCGATCTGCGGCGGGACACCGTACGGATCGCGGCGACGCACCCCGATCCGAGGGTGATCGTGCGGCTGGGCAAAGCCGGTGGCGACCCGGAGCACCTGGAACGGGCCGCGCGGGCCTGGCGGTGGGGCGGCAGCGCGGGTCTCGACGTACTGGAGGAGGCCTGGACGCCGTCGCGCCAGGACGACGCGCGGGCCCGCATCGCGCTGGAGGCGGGCTGGGCGCAGGACGAGCTCCCCGAGGTGGAGGTGGAGCGGAACCGCTGGACGCTGGCCGGACGGGGGTTGCAGCTGCGGCACGGCAGGGACGGCCGCTGGTACCCGTACCGGCAGGAGGGCGGCCAGTGGTGGCCGTCGGCGACACCGCACGAGGATCCGGCGGATGCGTTGGGGGAGTTGTTGGGGGAGTAGGCCGCGCCGGATGGCGGTGAGGGGTGGGGTTGTCGGTGAGCTGCGGCGGCGTCGTGGCGGGGCGCGCCCGCGCGGCGGAGCCGCAAAATGACACAGCCCCGCGCCCCCAAGGGGGCGCCCCACTTGGGGGCGCCCCACTGGCTCAGAGGTCTACGACCAGGCGGGGGCTCTGGGCGCGGGAGACGCAGGGGTACATGAGGTCGGTGCGGGTTCGGTCCGACGGGGAGAGTACGTCGTCGCGGTGGTCGGGGGTCCCGTGCAGCACCCGTAGTTCGCAGCTGCCGCACAGGCCGTCCTCGCAGGACGCGGACAGTCCGGGGGCCTCTTCGCGCAGGGCTTCCAGGACCGATTGGTCGGCCGGTACCGCCACCACGGTGCCGCTGGCGGCGAGTTCGACCTCGAACGGCAGGTTGTCGGCGGCCTGCCGCTTGTCGGCGGAGGACTCGAACCGCTCCAGGTGCAGGGTCCCGCTCGGGCAGGCGGTGTCCATCGTCTCCTCGACCGCGCGCATCAGAGCCTGCGGGCCGCAGCAGTACACGGCCGTCCCCTCCGGGCTCCCCGCGAGCAGGGCGCCCAGGTCGGGGCGGTCCGCCACGTCGCGCGGATGCACCCGCACCCGCTCGGTGCCGTAGTGCTCAAGCTCCCGTACGAACGCCATGGCGGCGCGGCTGCGTCCCACGTAGACCAGACGCCAGTCGGCGCCGCGCCGCTCCGCCTCCTCGATCATGGGCAGGAACGGGACGATGCCGATGCCGCCCGCGACGAAGAGCAAGGACTCGGCGTCGGCCAGCGGGAAGTGGTTGCGCGGGCCGCGCACCGCGATCCGGTCCCCCTCGGACAGGCCGTGCACCTCGGCGGAGCCGCCCCGGCCCGCCGGTTCGCGCAGCACCGCGACGCGGTAGCCGCCGGTGTCCTCGGGGTCGCCGTACAGGGAGTACTGGCGCACCTTGCCCGAGGGCAGGACGAGGTCGATGTGGGCGCCCGCGCTCCACTCGGCGGTGCGTGCCCCGTCGGCGGGGACGAGCCGCAGGCCCACGACCCCTTCGGCGAGCCGGTCGACCGCACCGACGGTCACGGGGACGTCCACGGCACTCTTCGCTCCGGCGGACCCGGACCCGGACCCTGAACCGGTCGCGGGCCCGGCCGCTCCCGCGCCGGCCCGGCGTGCCGCGTACCGCAGTCCGCGGCGGGTGCGCCCCCACGGCTTGTACACGGAGAGGAAGCCCAGGAACACCAGCACGCCGAACACCGGCGGCACGGTCCACGCCAGCAGGGCGCCCTCCTCGCTGGGCCGGTACACCCCGCCCTTCGACGCGGCAGCCTTCTCGGCCGCCACCAGCACCAGCGGGTGGGTGTACACCCAGGCGAACACCGCGACGGCCAGCGAGAGGACCCACTTGGTCAGCACCCACCGGTGGCGCAGCAGCCCCCAGGGGGTGCCGTGCCCCAGCAGGACGCCGGTGACGCCGCAGACGAGGCTGATCAGGGAGACGGTGGTCTCGTCGAAGATGTACATCGCGAAGTACGCGCCTTCGGCGATGCCCGGGTCGGTGGTCAGATGGCCGATCAGCGCGAGCGTGGCCATCGACATGGACAGGCCCATCCAGCCGACGGACGAGGTGATGTGCAGGGCGAGCGTGAGTCTGCGCCCCCTGGGTCCGAGCCGGAACTCCCCGCGGTCCGCCCGCCGTTGCCGCCGGGTCCGCCGGGGCCGCCGTTCCTTCGTCGTGCTGCTGCTGGTCACCTCCTCCTGTTCGGCCGTGGGGGGTGCGGACGATCGGGCCAGGGTGGGGGTGGGCACGGGCTGCCTCTCTCTCCTGTCGGTTCTGTGCGTCGCACCGGTTCTCGTTCCTGCGGTGGGGGCCGGTGCACTCGACTGCCCCCCGAATCTCCCAGCGGGGACTGGAGCCCGGCTCGGGCGGCGGGCGGCTCCCGCAGGTCGCGGCGGTGCTCCAGCGCCTCTCCGTGGCCTCTCCAGCGCCGTTGCCGACGCTGGCCGGACCGCGGCAGGCGCAGCAGTCAGGCAGCGTCGACACAGGGGTGAAGGTGGAAGAAGAGATGACCGTTCTCGTGACAGGCGCGACCGGAGCCGTCGGCCGCCACGTGGTGGACCGGCTCGTCGCGGAAGGGGCGTCCGTACGGGCGCTGACCCGCTCCCCTGCCACGGCAGGGCTGCCCTCGGGCGTCGAGGTGTTCGAAGGCGATCTGGAGCGGCCCGCCACCGTGCGCGCCGCGCTGGAGGGGGCCGAGCGGCTCTACCTCTTCCCGGTGCCCGAAACGGCGCGGGAGGTCGTCGCCCTCGCCAAGGAGGCGGGGGTACGGCACATCGTCGTGCTGTCCTCCTCGTCGGTGCTCGACACCAGCGGCGACAACCACAGCGGCGCACACCACCGTGCGGTGGAGGAGGCCGTCGAGGCCTCCGGCATCGACTGGACCTTCGTACGGCCCGACGAGTTCGCCACCAACCTCCTCTGGAAGTGGGGGCATTCGATCCGTGCCGAGTCCGTGGTGCGGGCGCCGTACGGCAACGCGCCGCGGGTGCTGATCCACGAGGCGGACGTGGCCGCGGTGGCCGCCACCGCCCTGCTGGAGGACGGGCACGCGGGGCAGGCGTACGTACTGACCGGGCCCCAGGCCCTCACCCAGGCGGACCAGGTTCAGGTACTGGCCGGGGCGGCAGGCCGGCCGCTGCGCTTCGAGGAGATCACTCCCGACGAGGCGCGCGCCGAGATGGGCCGGTTCATGCCGGCCCCGGTCGTCGAGATGGTCCTGGGCTATCTCGCCGACGCGGTGCACCACCCGCCCTCCCCGGTGGACACCGTCGAGCGGGTCACCGGCCGCCCGGCCCGTACCTTCGCGCGGTGGGCCGCCGACCACGCCGCCGACTTCGCACCGCAGCCGGCGGGGGCGACGGCATGAGCATCGACATCCCCACCGGTCTGCGCACCGCCCACGTGTCGCTCACCGGCACCGGCACGGCCGAGGAGCACCTGGTGCCGGGCGAGAGCCGGCGGCCGGAAGCGGGCAAGGGCCAGGTCGTGGTGCGGGTCGAGGCGGCAGGCGTCTCCTTCGCCGAGGTGCAGATGCTGCAGCACCTGCACCCGTTCCCGCCCCGGTTCCCCTTCGTGCCCGGTTACGACCTGGTGGGGCGCGTCGCCGAGGTGGGCCCCGGCGTCACCGGGCACCGCGTCGGCGACCGGGTCGCGGCCATGCCGCGGCACGGCGCCTGGCAGGAGTACGTAGCCGTGCCGGCGACCCAACTGGCCGACGTGCCCGAGGCGTTGGACGCGGCCGTCGCGGTCTCGCTGGTCACCAACGGGGTGACCGCCTATCAGATGCTGCACCGGGCGACGGCCCCGCAGGCCGGGCAGACCGTGCTGGTGCACGGTGCGAGCGGCGGTGTCGGCACCCTGCTCACGCAGCTCGCCGTGCACCGGGGGCTGCGCGTCATCGGCACCGCGTCGCCCGCCAAGCACGCGACGGTGCGCGCCCTGGGGGCCGAGCCCCTCGACTACCGCACCCCCGATCTGGCCGCTGCCGTAAGGGAGTTGGCGCCCGATGGCGTGACCTGCGTCTTCGACCACATCGGCGGCCGGGGGCTGGACGCCGGGTGGGCGATGCTGGCCCGCGGCGGCACCCTCGTCTCCTACGACTCCTCGGTGGCCGGCTACCGGCCTGGCCAGTGGTTCAGGCCGCACGTCCCCGCGCTCCAGCGCACCGGACGGCGCTGGATCGCCCGGAAGCTGGGGCTGACCGGCGGCCGCAGACAGTCCATGTACTACGTCAAGCCCGGCGAGAACTTCCGCACCGACCTGGCCGCGCTGTACCGCCTGCTCGACGAGGGCGTACTGGAGCCGAAGATCGCCGCCCGGCACCCGCTGGCCGACGCCCGTCTCGCCGTACGCGCGCTGCTGGACGGCAGCACCGTCGGCAAGCACGTCCTGATCCCCTGACCCCCCGACCCCCTGACCCCCTACCAGAACGAGGGATTCACATGTCCACCGCAGTGAGCACGCAGGCCGCCACACCCTCGGTCCAGGACCGCAACAAGGAACTGGCCCTCTCCATGGTCGCCGCCTGGAACCGCTGGGAGCTCCAGGGCATCATCAAGCACTGGGCCCCGGACATCCGGCACTTCTCCGAGGACCGCCAGGTCGACTCGGCGCAGATGGTCGCCGCGATGGAGGGCGGCCTGGCCGCATTCCCCGATCTGCACCTGGTGGCCAAGAGCGTCGTCGCCGAGGGCGACCGGGTCATCCTGCGGATCACCGTGACGGGCTCCCAGCTGGGCGAGTTCATGGGCAAGGCCCCCAGCGGCCGGTCGGTGACCTGGTACATGCTCGAAGAGCTGCGGTTCAACGACGAGGGGAAGGTCATCGAGCACTACGACGTGTTCAACTACCTGCCCATGCTGAAGGACCTCGGCTTCGTCGCCGCGGACGTGCTCTGAGCCACCGGCGTGCGCCGGGCGGCCGGCGCACGTGAAAGGGCCCCCGGAGGAATCTCTCCCCGGGGGCCCTTCCGCGTACGGGCGGCGGCCACGGCTCAGGCAAGGTCGTCCCGGGTGACCGTACGGGCGAGGACCCGCAGCGTGCCGTCGTCGCCGCGCACCAGCCGGTCCTCGCAGACGCACACCCGGTGCACCGCGGAGTCGCCGCCGATGTGCGAGACGTAGACGATGGCGTACGAGCGCACGTCCACGGCGCCGTCGTCGAGGGGGCGTACGTCGAACATGCCGATGAAGTGCCGGTGCCGCTGGCCTGCGGCGGCGAGTTCGGCGTGCGAGCGGCTGGTCGCGGCGACCAGCCCCGGGCGCCCCCGCACGGGCTCGGGGAGCGTCGGCACGGCGAAGGTCGCGTCCTCGGTGAACGTCTGTGCCCAGCGCTCCGACTCCCCCAGGTCGAGAAGCTGCATCTGGTGCGCGTAGAACTGCTGCACCTCGGCGTGCAGGGACGCGTTCCAGGCGGCCGGGGCGGCGGCGGGGGGCGCGAGGTCGGGCGTGGTCGTCATGGCGACTCCGTTCGTGGGTTGCGCCCATGCTGTGCCGGGCGGATCGCAGGCACGTGGAGGATCCCTCAAGCCGATCCCTCAGGCCGCTCCCTCAAGCCGATCCCTCCGGCCCATCCCCTCAGGCCGGTCCCTCAGGCCGGTCCCTCAGGCGGGCACGACTGCGGGCGTCTCCGGGACCCGGTCCGCGAGCGGGGTGAGCGTCCCCACCGGGGCGAGGGCGGCGGACAGTGCGGCCCGGGTCAGCGTGGCGCCCCGGGCGGCGACATGGCCGTCCGGGCGTACCAGCAGCCAGCCGCCCGGTGTCAGACCGAGCTCGGTGCGCAGCCGGCCGCCCCGGTCGGTGAGCGGGGCGGGCCCGTCGGTGCCCGTCCCGCCGACGGTGCGTACCGACAGCCACGGGGCGTACTGGAGGGCCGCCGTACCGGCGACGTCCGCCGGGGCGTCGTCCGGCTGCCTGCCCCCTGCGGCCAGCAGCAACGTCCAGCGGGGGTCGCGGAGTTCGGCGTGCAGCGCGGCGCAGCCGGGGTCGCCCGGGTCGTGCACCCGGGCCCGGGTGAGCCGTTCGCCGGGTGCCGGTCCGGCGGACGTGCCCGGGGCGCCGGTGGTCAGGGAGGAGGTGGCGTAGCCGATGCGCAGCCCGGACATGCCGCCCAGCACCTTGCGCTGCACCGCCCGCCGCAGCGGGCGCACCGTGCGTACGGCGGTGAGGACGAGGGGCAGCGCCCGGGAGGCGAACGCCTGCTTCAGCTGGACGAGGAAGGTGGCGGTACGGGTGGAGTGGAGCAGCGTCCTGCCCAGCGGCACCCGCTCCTCGCTGTAGGTGGCGAGCAGGTCCCGGTGGGCGTGGCCGTGGGCGACCATGGCCAGCTTCCAGGCCAGGTTGCAGGCCTCCTGGATGCCGGTGTTCATGCCCTGCCCGGAGGCGGGGCTGTGCACGTGGGCGGCGTCGCCCGCGACCAGCACCCGGCCCTCGTGCATCCGTTCCACCATCCGCTGCTGGAAGGTGAAGACGGACGTCCACCGGCTCGGGCCGACCTCGACGCGGTGGCCGAGTCCCGCCGACAGCTTCTCGCTCAGCAGCTCCTCGGCGCGGCGCGGGTCGCCCTCGCGCGGGGCGGGCACGGTGTCGAGGACCCGCCAGTGCCCGTCGCGCAGGAAGGGCACCATCATCAGCGCCTGACTGCCGGTGTGGGCCCAGTAGATGGTGTCGGGCGGCAGGTCGGTCTCGATGGGGGCGTCGGAGAGCATCCAGGTCTCGCTGGTCTCCCCTGCCAGTTCGAGGCCGAGCTGTGCGCGTACGGTGCTGTGGCCTCCGTCGCAGCCCACCAGCCACGGCACCTCGATCCGCTCCTCGGCCGGCCCCCCGGCCCGCTCCTCGGCGGCGTCCGGGCCGCTCAGGGTCGCCCGTACGGTGTCCGCGTCCTGGCTGAGGCCGGTCAGCCGCACCCCCCATTCGACCTCGATGCCGCGGCGGGACAGCGCCGCGCGCAGCACTGCCTCCGTCTCGGTCTGCTCAATGAGCAGGGTGAACGGGTAGGAGGTCGGCATGGTGGCGTAGTCGGCCTCCAGCCGGGCCGGCCGCCCGCCGCGCGCGTACATGGTGAAGGCGCGGTTGCGGCGGCCCCTGTTCAGCATGGCCTCGACGACGCCCATCTGGTCGTACAGCTCCAGGGTGCGCGGGTGCGCGGCCACGGCCCGGCTGGTGTGCGCGGGGCCTTCGGCGGCGTCGACGACGCGCACCGACAGCCCCCGGCGGGCCAGTTCGTGGGCGACGGTCAGACCGACGGGACCGGCGCCCGCGACGAGTACGTCAGGGCCCGTCCGCCGCGTCATGCGCCGCCTCCGGGAAGGACGTGCCGGTAGGCGGGGCGGTGGTGCGCGGGGCGGCCGGTCATGGTCTGTTCCTCTCCTGAAGGGGGGTGGGGTCCTGAGGGGGGTGGGGGACGGTCGTTCAGGCGGCGGGGTGGGATCGCAACCGCGCCCGCAGGGCGCGTCGTTCGGGCTTTCCGGCCGGGCTGCGGGGTACGGACTCCAGGGCCTCGGCCTGCCGGATGTGCTCGTGGTCGGCGAGGTGCCCGTTGGCCCGTGCGGTGATCGAGGCGAGCACGTCGGCCACGGCGCGGCCGGCTGCTCCCGGGTCGTCGCCCGAGCGGGGCCGCGGGTCCTCGCGCAGCACAATGCCGGCCCAGGCGAGGGCGCCGTGCACGTCGTCGGGCCGGTCGGCGACGATGCAGTCGGCGACCCTCGGGTCCTCGCGCAGGACGCCCTCGATCCGGCTCGGCGAGACGATTTCGTTGTCGTACGAGAAGAGGTCGTCGACCCGGTCGACCAGGCACAGCTCTCCCTCCTCGTCGAGGTGGCCGACGTCTCCGGTGGAGAACCAGCCGTCCGCGTCGATCCGTTGCGGCCGCCGGTCGCCGAGGTAGCCCGCCATCAGCTGCGGCCCCCTCACCTGCACTTCCCCGGTGGCGCCCGGCCCGACCGGAAGGCGGGAGGCGAGGTCCACCAGGCGGCACTGGGTGCCGGGCAGTGCCTCGCCGACCGTGCCCGGCCGGTGCCGTCCCGGCCGCTGGCAGTGGGTGAGCGGGGAGAGCTCGGTCATGCCGTAGCCCTGGACGACGGGAACGCCCAGCCGTTCGCGCAGCAGGTGCGCCGCCTGCGGCCGCAGTGCGGAGCCGCCGGAGAGCACGGCCGTCAGCCGGGTGCCGCCGGGCGCGGGGCCCGCGGCCGCGAGCCGCGGGTCGGCGGCCAGCCGGTGCAGCCGGGCGGGCAGCCCGTAGTAGTGGGTGGCGCCCGCCCCGGCGGCCGCGGCGAGCGACGCGAACGGGTCGGGGTCCTGGCACAGCACCTGGCAAGCCCCTGCGTACATCGCGGAGTTGAGGTGCATGACGTGGAAGAAGGGCAGGTGGTTGAGGGTGACGGAGGTGCAGTCCAGGCGGTGCGCGACGGCGGTCTGCTTCGCGTTGGCGACCAGGTTGCGGTGGGTGAGCAGGACGCCCTTCGGGGGGCCCGTGGTGCCGGTGGTGAACTGGACGGCCGCGATCGACGCCGGGTCGGCCGGGTGCCCCTCGGGGGCCTGCGGGGCTGATTCCAGGGCGAGTTCCAGGGGTACGGTTCCATCCCGCACCGGCCCGTGCGGCCCGTCGGTGACCACGACCGTGCGCAGCCGGGGCAGTGCGTCGCGCATCGCGGTCAGCACCTTGGCGGTGGTGGCGGGCACGAACGCCACCTCGACCTCCGCGGTGGCCAGGACGTGCCGCAGGCCCTCCTCCGCGGCCATCGGATGGACCAGGACCGCGGTGGCGCCGCTGCGGACCGTGCCGTAGTAGAGGGCGGCGAAGTCCGGGCCGAGGGCGGGGACGACGCCCGTACGCACCCCGCGCCGCCCCTCGTTCTCCTGCTCCAGCCAGGCGGCGACCCGGTCGGCCCGTGCGTCGAGGGCGGCGAAGTCCACCGCGGTGTCCTCGGTGCGCAGGGCGATGCCTTCGCAGTCGCGGACGGCGGCCTCGCGGAGCAAGGCGTCCAGCGGAAGGTCCGGCACGGTGAAGTGGGGCATGGCTCGTGCTCCTCCGGTCGGTCGGTGCGCTGCTGCAGGCGACCGTTCACACGGTCCGCCGGGCCCCTTGAGAAACCGTTGAGAAGGGGTCGAACCGCGCTGCCGCCGGGGCGGATGCCCGGCGGATTAAAATGACCTTGAGTTCCCAGACCCGGAGGTATGCATGACCGCTTTCGACGCCGGCACCGAGTTCGACCGCCAGGTCCAGACCCTTGTCGACCTGGGCTACCCGGGCCTCGCCGGGCTCTCGGAGAGCGCCTTCCGCGACCTGGCCGCGCCCCTGCGCGCACCCGTGGTGGCACGGGCGGAGCACATGGCGGAGCCGGAGGAGGGCCGGGTGCCCTTCGTCCTGGTGGTGCCACGGGCCGTCGTCTCCCTGGAGGACGCAGTTCCGCTGACCACCCTGGCGAGCCCCCGGCGGACCGAACCGGGTGTCATCGAGCGGTTCTTCGCCCCCGGCGAGCTGGAGCGCTTCGTCTCGCTGGAGGAACTCGCCGTCCCCGAGAAGGAGTTGTACGCCGTCTTCGACATCGACCGCGGCGAGGAGTTCTGCGGGACGGTACCGCTGGAGGCGTTCAAGGTGATCGAGGGCCGGGGGCGCAGCGTCCTCACCATCGAGGAGGGCCTGGCCCTGCTCACCCAGTTCCCCGCGGCCCTCGCGAAGAACAAGTGCTGGTCCGTGGCCGGCAGCCGGATCGGCGACCCGCGGGTTCCCGCGTTCTGGATCAGCAAGAACGCGCCGAAGCTGGGCTGGTGCTGGGAGGGCAATCCGCACACCTGGCTGGGCGTCGCCTCGGCGGGGGCCCGCAACGTCTGACCCCCGCCTCGGCCGGCCGGGGTTGGCTCAGTACAGCAGGGGGAGCGGGAAGGCCCCGGCCATCGCGGCCATGCCCGCGTCGTTGGGGTGCAGACCGTCACCGCTGTTGTACGCGGGGAGCAGCCGGCCCGGCCGGTCGGGGTCGCGTACGGCGGCGTCGAAGTCGACGACTCCGTCGAACGCGCCGCACGTGCGGATCCACGTGTTGACGGCCCTGCGCACCGACTCGCGCTGCGGGGTGTGGTAGCCGAGGGTGTCGCCCTCGAAGGGCAGGATCGTCGCCCCGAGGATCCGCAGGCCCCTCTGGTGGGCGCGCTGGATCAACTGCCGGTGTCCTTCGATGAGTTCGGACGCCGAGACCTCCTCGGACGCGGGCGCGGCGAGGCCCGGAGCGCCCAGGTCGTTGACGCCGAGGAGCACGGTGACGGCGCGGGCCCCCGGCTGGCCCAGTACGTCCCGGTCGAACCTCTTGAGTCCGCTCTCGCCGAAGTACGCGGCGTAGGACTCGGCGGGCGAGCCCGGCACCGGGTTCGGATCCCGGAGCAGTCGGTTGCCGCCGATGCCGGCGTTCGCGACGCCGGTGCCGGCCAACCGGGCGTCCCCGCGCAGCCGTTCGGCGAGCAGGTCGGGCCAGCGGTGGTTGGCGCCGACCGCGGTCTGCGTACCGTCGGTGATGGAGTCGCCGAGCGTCACCAGTGCCGAGGTGGCCCGGCCGCTGCCGCTGTCGACGGCCACACCGGACAGGAAGTGCCATGACGTGGTGGTCGCGGTCGGTGCGAGGTCGCTCTTGCCGGTGACATCGCCCTCGGCCACGAAGTTGCGCTGGTAGGCCGACGAGTGGACGGTGTCGGCCGGGGTGCGCCGCGGCAGGTACAGGCTGATCACGAGGTCGCCGCCGGCGGTCGTGGGCAGTGCGACAGGGTCGCTCCAGCGCTGCGTGCCCGGCGGGAGCGTCGTCGACGCGCTGCCGCCGAAGCGCAGTACGCGGTCGCTGCCGGGGTCGACGGCGGTCTCGGGCCCGCCCGCCGCCGGGCGTGCGGCATGCGCCTCGCCCAGCACCAGCGGCTCCGTACCGAACTCGTTGGTGAACCGCACGCGCAGGGTGCCCCCGGCGACGGAGGTGTGCACCTTCTGCCGCAGCGTCTGGTTCTCGTACACCGTGGTGTCGGAGGCGGGCGCGGCGGTGGGCGAGGCCGCCCAGGTGCCGATCGGCGTGCTGGTCGCGGCGCGGGCGGCGGGCGCCGGGGCGAGCACGGAGACGAGGACCGCGAGGGCCGTGAGGGGCGTGCTCAGCAGTGCGGGTATGCGTCTGCGCATGAGGCGTCGTACCTTTCTCGGGTCGGTGGGTGGGACGGGTGGGACGGCCGGAACCCCGGCCGGGTTCGAGGGCCGCACCATGGGGCGCCGACCGTGGCTGTGGCGGGGCTCCGGCGGCACTCAAGAGGTTTGCCCGCGCACGGATCAGGTGTTCAACTGCCGTCACGCGCAGTTGAACAGCTGCCGTCACGCGCAGTTGAACAGCTGCCGTCGCACGCAGTGGAACAGCTGCCGTCGCACGCAGTGGCACAGCTGTCGGTCACGGCTGCTCGCTCTCCCCGACCTCGCGCGCGAACTCCGCCCACATGCCCGCGTACTTCTTCGCGAGGTCGGCCACCAGGTTCGTGCAGTGCGAGGGCACCATGTCGGCCATCAGCAGTAGTTCACGCCGCTCCACGGCGCTGCGCTGCAGCAGCCGCAGGAGCTGCCGTCCGCTCTCCTTGTGCCGCAGCGACGGGTCGCGCAGCAGCTTGTCCATCGGCGAGACGTCGGGCGGGCGGATCGGGCGGAGCGGACTGACCACGCTCACGGCGTCCTGCGGCTTCGTCGTACTCGTCGCGCCTGTCATGCCCGTCATGCCCGTCATGCCCGTCGCGCCGGTGTGCGCCGACGGCTTCTTCGGAGTGCCGCGCTCCGGTACAGGAGGCAGGCCGGAGGCGAGTCGTTTGCGGACGTCGCCGACCGTCGCCGGTGAGATGCCGACGCACCGGGCCACTTCGCGCAGCGAGGCGTGGGGGCGTTCCCTGAGCAGTTCGACGGCCTTGCGGCGGCCCTCCGCGCCGTCCAGCGGCCGGAGTCTGCCGTCCGTGCCCCTGCGGGCCTGCGGCCACGGGCCGGGTCCGGCCGAGGCGGCCCGCAGCGCCGCCACGGTCTTGGCGCCGACTCCCGCGCTGCGCGCCACCGCCCGGTCCGAGAGGTGCGGCCACTGGGCGAGGATGCGCTGCGCGGCGGCCCTGCGGTCCTCCCGGGAGAGCGGGAGGCCGTGCGCCGTGTTGGACCGGACCGCGAGGAGGAACGCCTCCTCGGCCGCGCCGTCGAAGAACCGCACCCCGATGCTCTCGTGGCCGTTCGCGGACGCGGCCATGATGCGGTGCATGCCGTCGATCACCCGCATCGTGGCCCGCTCCACGAGGATCGGCGGCAGCTCCTCGTCGAGCTCCGCGAGCCTGGCCACGTGCTCGGTGTCCTCCCCCCGCAGGCGGGGCGAATAGCCGGGAACGAGCGACGAGATCGGTACGGATTGAATTTCCTGGTCGAGGGTCCCCGCCAATGCCGCCGTGCTGGTCGCCGCCGTGCAGCTCGGGGCGTCAGAATTCTCTTGCATCGGCTCGAAGACAAGTGCACCGGAATCTGGCATGTGACTCACTCAGCTCCCCTCGGAATTCAGGCTCCTGCACGGTACACACGATCACCCTGCGCGGGCGTCGGATCGCATCCAGGTGGAATCCAGAGTTCCCTGAGAAATACTTGAGGAGCGCTCAAGAAGTACTGGAGGACGACATGCGCCCACCGATTCACAGAATGAGTTCGTGCCCGTCCGGAAGAACTTCCGCACCCGCCTTTCGCACCGTCGCACAGGCGTCGGAGAACGGGTCGAGCAGCGGGTTGGTGTTGTTGAGGTGGGTGTAGATGCGGCGCAGGCCCCGGTGGCGGGCGAGGGCGGCGAGGCTGCCGCCGGGTCCTGCCACCGGGAGATGGCCCATCAGGGGCTGTCCGGCGTCCTTTGAGCGTACGGCCGTACCCAGTTCGCCGGCGCTGAAGAAGGTGCCGTCCAGCAGGGCGCAGGTCGCCGACGCCAGCAGGTCGTCGAAGCCGTCCGGCCAGGCGGCCAGGCAGGGTGCGTAGACCAGTACTCCGCCAGTCGCCCGGTCCTCGATGCGGTAGGCGCTCACCCAGGGGGCGTCCGGGGCCGGACCACTGACGTACTTGGGGGCCTTGGCGCTGACCCGGTGCGTGGTGACGGTGAGCCCGCCGGCCAGTGCGAACCCGCCGGGGGCGGTGCTGTCCTGCCAGTCCCACGGCGCGTACCGGTCCAGCAGGCCGCGCAGCGGCAGGTCCGTGGTGAGCGCGTCGCGCACCGGGGGTGCGGCGTACACGGTCAGGTCCGCGCCGCCCCGCAGGACGGTCAGCCCCAGCGCGTGGTCGACCTCGGCGTCGGTGAGCAGCACCCCGCGTACGGGGGTGTCGCGCGGGCCGGGTCCCGGCGCGAGGGCGGGTACGGCGAGGAGCTGGGTGCGGATGTCGGGCGAGGCGTTGAGCAGCCACCAGTCGCGTCCGTTGCCGCTGACGGCGACGGACTCCTGGGTACGGGCGGGCAGTTCGCCGCTCAGGCAGCGGGCGCACAGCGCGCAGGCGCAGTTCCACTGGGGGAAGCCGCCGCCCGCCGCGGTGCCGAGCAGGATCGCCCTCACGACGCCACCCGCTGTCGCGGTACGAACGCCGGCGGGGCGCCCTCGGGGACCTCCGCCAGGGCCGCGTCGACGAGCTTGCGGTGCGGGGAGAGGCCGCAGGCCGGGTCGGTGGCCGCGGCGTCGCCGGTGAGCTGGAACGCCTGGCAGCGGCAGCCGCCGTGGTCGGTGTGGCGCTCGGGGCAGCTGCGGCACGGGTCGCGCATCCAGCCGGTGCCCCGGTAGGCGTTGAACGCCCTGGATTCGTACCAGATCTCCGACAGCGGGCGGCGCAGCACGTTCTCCACCGGGAGGGTGGTGATGACGGACGCCGCGGGGCACGGCAGCACGTCGCCCGCGGGGGTGACGGTGAGCTGGGTGTTGCCCCAGCCGTCCATGCACGGCTTGGGCCGGTCGCCGTAGTAGTCGGCCGCCACGTAGATCAGGTCGGGGCCGCCCGCGTGTTTCGTACGGGCGCGGCGCACGGCCAGATCGGCGGCGGCGAGCTGGCCGGCGGTGGGCAGCAGCGCGGTGCGGTTGCGCAGTCCCCAGCCGTAGTACTGGGTGTTGGCCAGCTCGATCCGGTCGGCGCCCAGCTCGACGGCGAGGTCCGTGATCTGCTCGACGCGGTCGATGTTCCCGCGGTGCAGTACGACGTTGACGCTGAGCGGGAGTCCGGCGGCGGTGACCGCCTCCGCGGCCCTGAGCTTGGCGGTGTGCACCCTGGCTCCGGCGATCTCGTCGCCGAGGCGGGCGTCGGCGTCCTGGAGGGAGAGCTGGACATGGTCGACGCCCCGCCCGGCCAGGTCCCTGGCGCGCTCGGGGGTCAGGCCGACGCCGCTGGTGACCAGGTTGACGTAGGCGCCGAGCTGCCGGGCGTGGCCGACGAGGTCCGGCAGGTCCGGGCGGGCCAGCGGCTCGCCCCCGGAGAAGTGCATCTGTACGACGCCCAGCTCACGGGCCTGGGTGAGGACGTCCGTCCACTGCTCGCGGGTCAGCTCCTCGGAGCGGCGGACGAGTTCGAGGGGGTTGGAGCAGTACGGGCAGTGCAGCGGGCAGCGGTGGGTCAGCTCGATCAGCATCCCCATCGGGGCGCGGACGGCCTCCTCGGCCGCCGGGACCGGGGCGCGGGCCTCGTCAGCCATCGAGGTCCACCACCCGGCGTTCGGCGAGCCGCCGGAGCAGCTCGCAGACGTCCTCGGTGCTGACGCCCTCGTACTCCTCGGCGAGCCGCCGCACGATGCGGCCGACGTCCCGGGTGCCGTCGCAGTGGGTGAGCACCGCCGCCGCGGTGTCGTTGAGGACCACGACGCGTTCGGGCAGCAGGGCCAGTTCGCCGCGGGCCGGGTCGTGGGTCAGCCGGACGCCGGCCCGCAGGCGCGGCACGGTGGGGTCGGGCAGGAGGGTCATGACCGCGGTGCTCCGTTTCCCGTGTGGTAGTCGAGCGAGTCCAGGACCGCGTTGAGCACGCTGCACTTGAAGGCCAGCGCCCGTACACAGGCTTCCTGCTGTGCACGGGTGACGGCGTGCCGTGCCACCAGGTCGAGCAGCGAACGGCCTTCGGGGCCGACCACCTCGATGCGCGCGGTGAAGTACGAGAAGCCCTCCTCCGTGATCCACGGGTGGTGCTCCCTGAGCCGGCCCAGCCGGTGGGCGAGCAGGCCCGGGGAGAACAGCTCGGTCAGTCCCGACGCGGCCGCCTCCAGCCAGGGGCGGCGGCGCGCGAAGTCCACGTAGGCGTCCACGGCGAAGCGCGTGCCCGGAAGGACGAGGCTCTCGTCGAGCACCTCGTCCCTCCGGAGCCCGACCGCTTCGGCCAGCCGCAGCCATTTCTCCGCCCCGCCCGAGGTGGCGTCCGTGCCGTCGTGGTAGACGATCCTGGAGAGCCACTGCCGCCGTACGTCAGGCACCGGGCAGTTGGCCACGATCGAGGCGTCCTTCTGCGGCAGGCACCGCTGGTAGTACCAGCGGTTGGCCGCCCACAGCCGCAGCTCGCCCTTGTCGAGCAGCCCTTCGTGCATCCGCTGGTGGAACGGGTGCCGGTCCCAGTACGACGGCTCCAGCGCGTACAGCGCCTGCTTGAAATCGGCCTCGCTCCAGGGGGCGTCGACCTCGTGCGTCAGGGGCATCGGTATGCCTGCGTCCTTCCCGGGGCGTCGTGTCAGTCGCGGGTGAAGTAGGCGGTGACTTCCATGCCGATGTCGAAGGAAACGAAATCGGGACAGTGCCAGGTCTTCTTGGCGGGGATTTCCTTTTCGGTGGTTCGCATGCCCTGCTCCTTTTCTCGGTACGGCTTCTCGGAAAGGCTCCTCCGAACGGATTCCCGGAACGGCCCTTCCGAATGAGCGAAAGTGAGACTAACGAGGCGCGGGAAGGGACGGCAATGTTCATCCTCGTGTTCAGCTCAAGGATTTGTCTTCCGGCCGGGGAATGTGAACATCCTTGGCAGCGGGAGCAGTTGGCCAGTTGCCCGGTACAACTGGCGGCGATCTCCTCCTCTGATACGCTGCCGCGCGGATGGTGTACTCGAAGGAGAGGTAGCCGTGGTGATCGCGGGTGACGACGACATCACCGGGTGATACCCGGATGTCGACTGCCGCTGATGTGCACGCACCGGGTGTGTGCGGTCGGGCGGCGGTGCCCCCACGTGTGCGAATCCACCATCCCTCCGGGCGTGCTCCGGCGCGCCCGCATCCTTAAATCTGCGAGGCCGCGTACATGTCCGACGCCAGCATCGTCTGCTCGAATCTCTCCTTCTCCTGGCCCGACGGCACCCCGGTGTTCCAGGACCTGTCCTGGAACGTGGGCGACGGCCGCACCGGCCTCGTCGCGCCGAACGGCGCGGGCAAGTCCACCCTGCTGAAGCTGATCGCGGGCGAACTGAGCCCGAACCGCGGGTCGGTGACCGTTCAGGGCCTGCTCGGCTACCTCCCCCAGAGCCTGCCGCTGACCGGCGACCTGACCGTGGCCGAGGTGCTCGGCATCGCCCCCGTCGTCGCGGCCCTGGACGCCATCACGTCGGGGGACGTGAGCGAGGAGCACTTCGCCACGGTCGGCGACGACTGGGACATCGAGGAGCGCAGCCGGGTCCAGCTCGATCGGCTCGGTCTCGGTGACGTTCCGCTGTCCCAGCGGCTGGACGCCCTCAGCGGCGGCCAGGTCGTCTCCCTCGGTCTGGCGACCCAGCTGATCAGGCAGCCCGACGTGCTGCTCCTGGACGAGCCGACCAACAACCTGGACCTGGACGCCCGCCGCAGGCTCTACCAGGTGCTGGAGAACTGGAACGGCTGCCTGCTCGTGGTCAGCCACGACCGGGTCCTGCTCGACCGGATGGACTCCATCGCCGAACTCGACCCGGGAGAGATGCGGTTGTACGGCGGCAACTACTCCGACTACGAGGAGGCGGTGGCCGCCGAGCAGGAGACCGCCGAGAAGAACATCCGTACCGCCGAGCAGCAGGTCAAGCGGGAGAAGCGGGAGATGCAGCAGGCCCGGGAGCGGGCCGCGCGCCGGGCCGGTGTCGGTGCGAAGGCCGCCGCGAAGGGCAGCATCTCCAAGATGGCCGCGGGCACGCTCAAGCGGCGCGCCCAGGAGTCGGCGGCGAAGTCGAACGACACGCACGGACAGCGTCTCGCCGACGCCAGGGCGCGGCTGGACGAGGCGAGCCGGACGCTGCGCGACGACCGCAGGATCGCGCTGGAGCTGCCCGACACCCATGTGCCGTCCGGGCGCACCGTCTTCCTCGGCGAGGGCATCCAGGTCCGCTACGGGGAGCGGAAGCTCTTCGCGGGCGAGGGGGCAGACCTCAGTGTCCGGGGTCCCGAGCGGATCGCGCTGAGCGGCCGCAACGGCGCCGGGAAGTCCACCCTGTTGCGGGTCGTCAGTGGCGAACTCACCGCGCAGAGCGGGGAGTTCAAGCGGGCGGAGGGGCGCATCGCCTATCTCTCGCAGCGGCTGGACACACTGCCGCTGGACCTCACGGTCGCGCAGTGCATGGCCCGGTACGCGCCGCACAAGCCCGAGGCGGACCGGCTGACCCTGCTGGCCCGCTTCCTCTTCCGGGGGGCGGCGGCGCACCTGCCGGTCGGGGCCCTGTCGGGGGGCGAGCGGCTGCGCGCCACCCTGGCCTGTGTGCTGGGCGCCGAACCGGCGCCGCAGCTGCTGCTGCTCGACGAGCCGACCAACAACCTCGACCTCGACAGCGTCGAGCAGCTGGAAGGGGCCCTCAATTCGTACGAGGGCGCGTTCATCGTGGTCAGTCACGACGAGCGGTTCGTCAAGGAGATCGGGGTGAACCGCTGGCTACGGCTGGCCGAGGGCCGTCTGCAGGAGACGGGAGCGCCGGGCGATGAGTGAGGCGGACCCGCAGCCGGCCGGCGGGCAGGACATCCTCTCCGCCGACCAGCGCTCGGCGCACCTCCTCGCCGAGAACCTGCACTGTGTGCTGGGCGACCGGGTGGTGCTGCACGACGTGTCGCTCACGGTCTCCCGGGGCGAACGGGTGGGCCTGATCGGTGAGAACGGCCGGGGGAAGTCCACCCTGCTGCGCATCCTCGCCGGTGACCTCGTGCCGCAGCGCGGCGAGGTGGTGCGCGCGGTGACGGGCCGGGTGGGATTCCTGCCGCAGCAGCCCGGCTTCCCGGCCGGTTCCCGCATCGAGGACGTACTCACCCGGGCGACCGCCCTGATCGGAGAACTGTCCGCACGGATGCGGGCCGCGGAGGAGCGGATGTCGTCGGGCGAGGGTCCGCTCGACGCGGTGCTGGAGGAGTACGGCACTCTCCAGGAGGAGTTCGACCGCCGGGGCGGCTGGGAGCTGGGCGCCCGGATCGGCGAGGTCCTGAACGTCTTCGGCCTGGAGCGTCTCGACCGGGCCCGGCGCACCGACACCCTCTCGGGAGGCGAGCGGGCCCGCCTCGCGCTGGCCGCGCTGGTCCTCGACGAGCCGGCCGCGCTGCTGCTCGACGAGCCCACCAACCACCTCGACGACCGGGCGGTGGACTGGCTCGTCCAGTGGCTCGCCTCGTACCAGGGGCCGTGTCTGATCGCCTCGCACGACCGGGCTCTCCTTGAGGCGGCGGTCACCGCCGTCGTCGACCTGGACGGCCCCCGGGGCGCCGTCATGCGCTACGGCGGCGGCTACCGGGAGTACCTCGCCGAGCAGGCCGCGGCCCGGGAGCGCTGGTGGCAGCAGTACCGGGAGTGGGACAAGGAGCTCGCCGAGGCCGCGCGGCAGGTCCAGAAGGCCCGTACCAGAGGGCGGGTCTTCAGCGGCCGGGCCGACAACGACAAGCTGTCCTACGACGCGGCCGGGAGCGGCGCCGAGCGAGCCGTCGCCCGTACGGGCCGGGCCGCCCAGCTGCATCTGCGAAGGCTCCTCGAAGAGGAGGTGCCACGCCCGCCGGAACCCCTCGACTTCGCGCCCCCGCAGCCGGCGGAGGCGGCCGACGGGGTGCTGTTGCGGGCCACCGGCCTCGCCGTCGGGGAGGTGCTGCGCGGCGCGGACCTGGTGCTGGCCGCCGGCAGCCGGTACGTGATCAGCGCCCCGAACGGCGCGGGCAAGTCGACGCTGCTGGCCGTACTGGTGGGTGAGCGGGAACCGGACTCCGGGACGGTGGAGCGCGCACCGGGTCTGCGCATCGGGCATCTGCCGCAGGACAGCGACTTCGGGGCGGAGCGGCGCACGCTCCTCGACGCGTTCGCCGCGCGCCGCGCGGCCCATGTCGAGGACGCGGCGGCCGAGTTGACCAGGTTCGGCCTGTTCGGCCCGGAGGACTTCGCCACCCCCACGAACCGGCTGTCGGTGGGCCAGTGGCGGCGCCTCGAACTGGCCCTGCTCTTCGCCCGGCGCCCACATCTCCTGCTGCTCGACGAACCCACCAACCACCTCAGCCTGCTGCTGGTCGAACAGCTGCTGGCGGCGGTGGAACGCTTCCCGGGCCCCGTCGTACTGGTCACCCACGACCGCGCCCTGCGCGCACACCACCACGACGCCCTCGTAGAACTCTCCGACGGCCGCCTGATCCGGCCGGCCTGAGTCCTGCGGGCCGCAGGGGGGGCGGAGTTCACGCCCCCTGCGGCCCGCGGGCCCTGCTCAGCGGATGTAGCGGCCGTCCAGGTATTTCTTGGCCAGGCCCAGGTAGCGGGTGTCCTCGGAGTCGCGGATCAGCTCGAAGAAGAGCATCTCCCGGGTGATCAGGTGCACTCCGAGCTGCTGCAGGCGGGCGAGGCCCAGTTCGTGGTCGGCCTTGTTGCGGGCCGAGACGGTGTCCGCGAGTACGAACACCGTCTTGCCCCGCTCCAGCAGGCTCAGCGCCGACTGGAGCACGACCACGTGGGTCTCCGCGCCGGCCAGTACGTACTGCTCCCGGCCGGTGGCCGCCACGTGGTCCGCGACGGACGGCTCGCGCAGGAAGTCGAAGTGCTGCTTCTCCAGCCGGGGTGCGCCCTTGGCCGCCTCGTCGAGCGACACCGAGGGGCTGCCCAGCTTCTTGTGCTCGGTCAGCAGCAGCGGGACGTCGAAGTCCCGTGCCACCTCTGCCACCCAGCAGGTGTTGTGCAGCAGTTGGGTTCCCTCCAGCAGCAGCGGGATCAGCTCCAACTGCATGTCGAAGAGGACGACCGCCGCCTTGTCCTTGCTTACCAGCATCTTCTGCAACCAATCCGTTCGAGTGGGGAGTTTCGCGTGGAGGAGGTCAGTGCCGGGTGGTCCAGAACTCCGTCAGCGTGTCGTTGAAGTCGCGCGCCGCGGTGAGCGGCACGTAGTGCCCGTGCTCCTCGAACTCGCGCACCCGCGCCCCGGGGATCCGGGAGTACTGCGCGACCGCTTCCGCGTCGAGTACGCAGTCCCCGACCCCGCGGACCACCAGGCAGTCCGCGGTGATCTCCGGGAGCCGGTCGACGACGTCGAAGGCCGTCAGGGCCGTGTAGTAGCAGCGCAGGATGTCCATGGAGGACTGTGCGCCGAACTTCTCGGCCAGGTTGCCGCCCCCTCCGAACACCGCTTCCAGCAGGCTCCCGTGGAGGCGCAGTTCCTCGCGCAGGTCGAGGGTGCGCTCGAAGGCGTCCTCGCCGTAGCGGGGTGCGCAGCTGACGAGGGTCAGAGAGCCGACCTGCTCCGGGTGGCGCAGCGCGGTGAGCGTCGAGACGCAGCCGCCCAGGGACCAGCCGACCAGGTCCGCGGGCCCGTCGACGGTGTCCCGCAGGAAGCCGGCCACCTCGTCGGCGAGCGCCTCGAAGGAGAAGCGCTCCTCGTCGAAGGGGACGCCCTGGTGCCCCGGGTACTCGGGCACGTAGACCTTGCGTCCCGCCCGGACCAGGGCCGGGATCTGCTGGTTCCACGCCCGCCGGTCGCAGTTGAGCGGGGGCAGCAGCAGGGTGGGCCGCCCCTCGTCGCCGTACGAGGACCACTGCGTCTGCGGGAGCTGCGGCTGCGGAAGCTGTGTCTGCGGTAGCTGTGTCTGTGGGAGTGCGCGGCGCAGTGGGCCGGGCGCCGGGGGCTCCTCCTTCGGCGTCAGGGGCCGGCCGCCGACGGCGGCGGCGAGGTCTGCCACCGTCTCGTGGCGGAAGAGGTCGTGCGCCTTGATGGGGCTTCCGGCCTTCTGGTACGGGCTCAGCAGCTGGACGGCCGAGAGCGAGTCCAGACCCAGCGAGACGATCTTGGTGTCGGGCACCACCCGGTCCTTCACCCCGTCAAAGCCCAGCAGGTCCGCCAGTTGGGCGCACAGCTGCTCGACGAGAGCGTCGTCCACCACGGGTTCGGGTTCGGGTTCCGGCTGCGGTGGTGGGGCCGGGGCCGCCTGGGTCCGCTGCGGGGCCGGTGTTCCCGCGGGGGCTTCGTCGATCACCCAGTGCCGCCGTTTCTCGAAGGGATAGGAGGGCAGCGCGATCGGTGCCAGGTCGGCGGGTGCGTCGAGCCGCCGGCCGAGGGCGGGGGTGTCCTGGTTGCGCCACAGGACGACCAGCTCGCGCAGGGAGTCCTCGAGCCTGTCGATGTCCGCGCTGCGCGGCGGCGGGCCGCTCTCCTCGTCCGGCGCCGACGCCAACGCGCCCAGCGCGGTGCGGAGTTCGTCCCGGGTGCGGGCCACGACCACCTGCTCGTACGTACGGTGGGAACGGCGCAGCAGCAGTTGGGAGAGGTCCCAGAGCCGGTCCTCGGGCAGCTCGGCGGCCAGCGCCAGGCAGCGCCCGGCCAGCGCCGTGAGGCTGCTGTGCGACTCGGCCGACAGGCAGAACGGCAGTGCCCGCCCCGGGTGGCGGTCCACGTCCGCGGACGGCGGCACGTCCGGGAGCCTGCGCAGGACCACATGGCCGTTGGAGCCGGTGAACCCGAAGGCGCTGACGGCGCACAGCGGCTTGTCCTGCGGCCACGAAAGCGGTTCCTGGCTGACCCTGAACGGCTCGACGTCGAGGTACGAGGCCGTCTCCTCGGTGGCGGCCACCGGGGGGATCGTCGCGTGCCGGAAGGCGAGCAGCGCCTTGATGACGCTCGCCAGGCCCGAGGCGACCAGGGTGTGCCCGATGAGCGGCTTCACGGCGCCGAGGTGGCAGCCGTCGCCGCCGGCCCGGCGGAAGGCTGCCCGCAGGCCCTCCAGTTCGATGGGGTCGCCCAGCGGCGTCCCGGTGCCGTGCGTCTCCAGGTAGGCGATCTGCGAGGCGTCGATGTTCTCGCGCTCGTACAGCCCGGCGATCAGCCGTGCCTGTGCCTGGGAGCTGGGCGCCATCAGACCGTTGGTGGTGCCGTTGTGGTTGGTGCCACTCGCCTGGACTGCCCCGTAGATCCGCAGTCCCCTGGAGCGGGCCTCGTCGTAACGCATGAGGACGAGCGAGGCGGAGCCCTCGGCGGGCACGAATCCGTCGGCGGCGTCGGTGAAGGGCAGCGAGGTGCCCTCGGGGGAGCTCATCCGCGAACGCTGGGCGAAGCGCAGCACCTCCGGGGTGCTGAAGACCGACACGGCGCCGACGATCGCGGCTCGGCACTGGCCGGCCCGGAGGTTGAGCACCGCCTCGTGCAGCGCCGCCAGCGACGAGGAGCAGGCACCGTCCAGGGTGATCGACGGGCCGTTGACGTCGTAGAAGTAGGAGATGCGGCCCGACAGCGTCGAGGGCGCGTTGCCCAGGAAGCTGTGGGTGCTGTAGACGACGTCGCCGCGCTGCGCCACCAGGGAGCGGTAGTCGCCCGGCAGGGCGGCGGCGAACACACCGCAGTCCAGGTCGTGCAGGTCGGCGGCCGTCAGATAGCTGTCGTCGACGGCGTGCTGGACCGTCTGCAACAGGATCCGCTGCTGCGGGTCCATGCACGGCGCCTCGTTCGGCGAGATGCGGAAGAACCGCGCGTCGAAGTCCTGGTGTCCGTCCAGGAAGCCGCCGACGAAGCCGGCGCCGTCCTCCTCCCCCGCCCAGCGGTCGGTGGTGCCCACGGCGCTGCGGCCGAGCCGCAGGCGTTCCCAGTACTCCTCCAGGCCGTCGCTGCCGGCGAACCGGCACGCCATGCCGACCACGACGGGGGTGTCGTCCTCAAGCCGCTCGTCCATGCCCATTCCCGTTTCCCTGGCGCGCCGTTGCCCTGCCGATGCCGGTCACTTGAACCAGAACCGGTTCTGTTCGAACGCGTAGCCCGGCAGATGAAGCCGGCCGTACCGCCCGTCGTCGAACATCGTTTTCCATGCGAATTCCTTCCCCTCCAGATAGCGGGCCCGCAGCTCCTCCAGCGCCGCACGGTGTCCCGGGTCCGACGCGTCCGGCAGCGTCACCGGGTGCGTGGTCAGCTCCTGGGAGCGGCACTTGACCACCTCGCCCGGCCGGGCCTCCCGCAGGCACCGGACCAGCTCCGAGGAGCTGGAGACGATCCAGGCCATGCGGTACTCGAAGTGGTCGCGGCCGGCCGTGAGGGTGTGGGCGAGGTCCGCGAGGTCCGCGTGCTGCCCCTCGGGGCCGCGCAGCCACTCCAGCAGGCTGTCCCTCATCCGCGTGAGCGAGGCGGCGGAGCGGGCGCTGAGCGTGAGGGGCCAGTACGGCCGCGAGGTCCTGGCGGCCGGTGGCGGGGCGGGTGCCTCGGAGAGGACCGCGTGCGCGTTGGACCCGCCGAACCCGAAGGAGCTGACGCCCGCCACCAGCGGGGTGCCCCGCTCCCACCCCTCGTTCTCCAGCAGCAGCCGGAAGGGCGAACCTTCGAGCTCGACGAGCGGGTTGCGCTCCTTGAAGTTGATGTTCGCCGGGAGGCGGCGGTGGCGCAGGCACAGCAGCAGCTTCAGCAGCCCCGCCATTCCCGCGGCCGGCTCCAGGTGGCCCACGTTGCTCTTCACCGCGCCCAGCGTGATGCTGCCCGGCTCGCGGTGCGGGGCCAGCCGCTCGAACGCGGTCCGCAGCGCGCCGATCTCGATGGGGTCGCCCAGGTTCGTACCGGTGCCGTGGGCCTCGATGTGGGAGACCCGGGCGGCCAGTTCCGGTGTGTAGGCCCGGCCCAGCAGGGCGGCCTGGGCCTCGGGGTTGGGGGCGGTCAGGGAGTTCGAGCGGCCGTCGTGGTTCTCGGCCACCGACTCGATCACGGCGAGCACGGCGTCGCCGTCCCGGCGGGCGTCGGCGAGCCGTTTGACCGCCACGCAGCCCACGCCCTCCGCCCGTACGTAACCGTTGGCGTCCTTGTCGAAGGTGGCGCACCGGAAGTCGGGGGAGAGCACCCCCAATTTGCTCGCCGCGTCGCTGGCGGCCGGGTCGACGAGCACGCTCACGGCGCCGACGAGCGCCATCTCGCACTCCCCCGCCGCGAGCGAGAGCACGCCCCGGTTCAGCGCCACGAGGGCGCTGGAGCAGGCGGTGTCGAGGGTCTGGCTCGGGCCGGTGAAGTCGAGCAGGTGGGACACCCGGTTGGCGAGCATGGCGTGCGCGTTGCCCGTCACGCTGTACGGGTGGTCCCGGTCCTCGCTGTCGCGCAGCGCCGTCTGGTACTCGCTGAACTGCACCCCGGCGAAGACGCCCACCTCCCGCAGCGTGCCGGGCGCGTAACCGGCGTCGAGCAGGGCGTTGTAGGCGCTCTGCAGGAAGAGCCGGTGCTGCGGGTCCATCAGCTTCGCCTCGCGGGCGGAGAGCCCGAAGAAGGAGTGGTCGAACGCGTCGAAGGCGTCGATGGTGCCCGCGAAGTACTCCTTGTCGCCGCCCTTCCAGCGGTCGACCGGGCGGATGGCGCTGCCGTTCTCGACGAGCAGCTGCCAGAAGTCCGCCAGGTCGGCGCCGCCGGGCATGATGCCGCTCATCCCGACCACGGCGTACCGGCCGCGGTCGTCGGTGCCGGGCTCTCCGGCGGTGGCCGGCTGCGGCGCCGGTGCCGACGCGAGCGGTGGCTGCGGCTGCGGGTGTGGCTGTGGGTGTGGCTGTGGTGCTCCGGCGGACGGGAGCGGCGGCGCTGCGGCGGCCGGCCGGCCCGCGTCCGTTTCTGCGTCCGCGTCGGGTGCGCCCGCCGCTCCCTGGTCGTGCAGATAGGCGCTCAGCGAACTGATGCTGCTGTACTTGAACAGGGCGTTGGGCGGTGTCTCCACACCGAAGCGGGGGCCCAGTTCGCGGGCCATGTTCTGGAGCATGACCGAGTCGTAGCCGAGGTCGCCCCACCTCCTGTCGAAGGCGACGTCCTGCGCCCGCAGACCGGTCTGGGCGCACACCAGCTCCAGGAGCCTCTCGCCGATGTCCTCCCGCGTCGCGCCGGGGCGGGCGGCCGGGCTTCCGGTGGCGGGCGCGGCGCCCGGCAGCAGCCGCTGCCGCATCTTCGGTACGTCGCCGACGCACGGGACGACCTGGTGGCACGTCTGCGGCAGGCCGTCGATCAGGTCGGCGAACAGCTCCGCGCCGCGCCGCGAGGTGAGCGGCTCCATCCCGAACTGGCCGTGCAGGAAGGCGGCGAGCGCCTGGTACTGCTCGAGCCGCTCGTCCTCGGCGTCCAGCCACAGCGGCCAGTTGACCGACAGGCTGAGGCCGCTGCGCTCGCCGTCCGCCACCCGCCGGGCGCGCTCGGCGGCGAACTCGTCGAGGAAGCGGTTGGCGGCGATGTAGTCGCTCTGCCCGGTGTTGCCCATGACGCTGGAGATGGAGGAGAAGACGCAGAAGAAGTCCAGGGGCAGCCGGGCGGTGTACCGGTCCAGGTTCAGGGTGCCCTGCACCTTCGGGGCGAGCACCGCGTCCGCGTCCCGGACCGATTTGTTCTGCACCAGGGCGTCCTTGACGACGCCCGCGCAGTGGATGACTCCGTCGAGGCCGCCGAAGCGCTCTTGGACCGTGTCGATCAGTTCCCGGGTGTGGGCCGCCGAGGCGATGTCGGCCTGCTCGTAGTGCAGGCCGGGCGACGCGGCGATCCACTGCCGCGCTCCTGCGTCCGGTGCGGAGCGGCCGACGGCGATCACCGTGGCGCCGTACCGCTCGGTGAGGAGTTCGGCGACGGCCCGGCCGACCTTGCCGAGGCCGCCCGTGAGGAGGTACCTCCCCCCGGTGCGCAGCCGGACGCCGTCGCCCCGCTGGACGGGTGCCAGCTCGCGCGTCTGGCGGGCGCCGTCCGACCACCTGACCTCGGTGAGCGGGCGGCGGGCGGCGGCCAGTTCGTCCAGCAGGGGGCCCCAGCCGTCGACGAACACGTCGGCGCCGCAGCGGACCTGGACGGTGCGGACGTGCGGGTTCTCCTCGGCCAGACCGTGCAGGAAGCCGGCCCCCGAGTGCACTGCGGCCGGGTCGTTCTCGTGGGTCACGCCGAGGACGGTGGAGGGGGTGCGGCAGCTCTGGAGAGCCTTGGCGAAGGACAGGTGCGAGGCCACCGTCCCCGCGCGCCTGAGGTCCACCCAGTACAGGTGGTCCAGGCCCAGCCCGTTGGTGAGGTGCTCCACGGCACGCCGTGCGGCGGTGTCGTCGCCCTCGGGCAGTTCGATCCGGTCCGCCGTCACGACCGGCCTGTCACCGGGGCACACCCGGATCAGCCGGGTGTCCTGCGGCGGTTCGGGGACCAGGTGCTCCTGGCCGCGGTCGGTGAGGACCAGGACGTACGGCAGCACAGGGCGCGCCGGGTGTGGTGCCGGGTGCGGCCGCCACGCCGGGGCGAGCAGCAGTTCGGCGGTGTCGGCGGCGTCGGCCGCCTCGCTCGGGGCCGGTGCGGTGCGGGTCGCGGGGGCGGGGGGCCGGTGCGCGTGGTCGAGCGTGTCGGCCACGTACCGCTCGGCGGCGAACGGGTAGAGCGGTGCGTCCACCAGCATGCGGACCGGGAACAGTGCGGTGAAGTCGGGGTTGTCGCCGTCGAGGTAGGCGGACGCTGCTCCGGCCCAGGGGTCACCGGCGGGCGGGGCCGACGGGGCCGCCTGCGTCGCCCGGGAGGTGCTGTCCGCGCGAAGCAGGTCGGCCAACTGCTGGACGCTCTCCACCCAGTAGCCGCGCCTGACCCGGAAGTGCTGCCTGGCGCAGCACAGGGTGTAGCTCAGCCCGTACAGGTACGACGCCGTGTCGGGTGCGTCGCGCAGCGCGTCGATGAGCTGGTCCGCGCGCCGTTGCACGGCTGCCTCGTCGCGCCCGGAGAGCGGGATGAAGCAGCGCGCGAACCCGGGTGCGGGGCGGGCCGGGCGCGGGGCCACGAACTCCTGGATGATCGCGTGCCCGTTGGCGCCGCCTGCGCCGAACGCGCTCAGTCCGGCGAACCGCGTGGGGCCGCTGCCCCTGGGCCACGGACGGGCCTCCTTGACCAGGGCGAACCGTGAGTCGTCGAGGTGCAGGTCGGGGTTTTCGAGTGCGCAGTGGAGGGTGGGGGCCAGGGTCCTGGCGCCGAGCTGTTTGACGACCTTGACGAGCCCGGCCAGTGCCGCTGCGGACTCCAGGTGCCCGATGTTGCTCTTCACGGAGCCCAGGTAGGCGCGGCCCTGCTCGGGCCCTCCGTAGGCGCCGCGCAGTGCGCGCGCCTCGATCGGGTCGCCGAGCCGGGTGCCGGTGCCGTGCGCCTCGACGTAGGTCACCGCGGCCGGTTCGATGTCGGCGCGGGCCAGGGCGGAGGCGATCACCCGTTGCTGGCCCCGTTCGGACGGCACGGTGAAGCCGGCCGTCCGGCCACCCGCGTTCACCGCGGTCGCCCGGATCACGGCGTGCACCCGGTCTCCGTCCCGCAGCGCGTCGGACAGCCGCTTGAGGACCACGGCGGCGGTTCCCTCGCCGGGGACGTAGCCGTCCGCCTCCACGCCGAAGGCCTGGCAGTGGCCGGTGGGGCTGAGGAACTTGCCCTCGGACAGAAGCCGGTACTTCCCCGGGTGCGTCATGAGGTTCACGCCGCCCGCCACGGCGAGCGTGCAGTCCCCGTCCCGGATGCCGCGCACGGCGAGGTGCAGGGCGGTGAGTCCGCCGGAGCACATGGTGTCCAGGGCGATGCTGGGGCCGTGCAGGTCGAAGGCGTAGGAGACCCGGTTGGCGATGGCGGCGAACGAACTGCCGATCACCCGGTCGGGAGCGGTGAGGTCCTGGTAGTGGCCGAACATGGCGGCCACGAAGACGCCCACGTCGCCGGTCGGCCGGGCGAAGTACCCGGAGTCCTCCAGCGCGTGGTAGACGGACTGCAGGAAGCGGCGCTCCTGCGGGTCCATGTACCGCGCCTCGACGGGGGCGATGTGGAAGAAGACGGGGTCGAAGTCCAGGGCCCGGTCGAGGAATCCGCCGTGCCGGCCGTAGGAGGCGCCGGGCTCGTCCGGTGCGAAGGAGTGGTCCTCGCGCCAGTCCCAGCGGTCGCCGGGTATGACCCGTACCGCGTCGTCGCCCCGCAGCAGCGCCTGCCAGAACGCCTCGGTGTCGGCGCCGCCGGGGAACTCCCCGGCCATCCCGACGATGGCGATGTCGTCGGGGCGGTAGGCGTCCTCGGCGGGTGCTTCCTCGGCGGGTGCTTCCTCGGCAGGGGCCTCTTCGGCAACTGCGTGCGCGGTGGTGAACTCCCTTGCTGTGTACGGAGGTTGAGGCCGGGGTTCGGCCGTACGGGCCTTGGGGGGCGGCGCGGCGGGTTCCGGCGCGGCGGGTTCCGGCACAGGTGCCTGACGCTCGCCCGCGAGGAAGGTTTCCAGCTCTGCGGGAAGGTTCTCGACGAGGTGCGCGCCGAGCTCCGCGACCGTCGGGTACTCGAAGAGGACGGCGCGGCTCAGCCGGGACGACCCGGCGATGCCCAGACGGGTCTCGATGTCCCTGCTGACACGGATGCTGCCGACGCTGTCGAGCCCCGCGTCCAGCAGGTTGTCGTCCTCGCGCAGCTGCCGCAGACCGGAGTGCCGGACGATGAGATCCCGCAGCCACTGCCGGGTGCGGGCGAGCAGATCGGCAGCGGGTTCGGCGCCGTGCACGACGGCAGGCGGTTCGGTGTCCCGCACGGCTGAAGGCAGTTCGGCGCCGTCGCCGGAGAGCTTCAACTCACCTTCGTACAGGGCGAGTTGCCGCACACCGCCCGCGAGGGCCGACATCAGTGCGTCGCAGGCCCGCTCGGGGGACATCGCGCGCAGCCCGGAGCCGTCGTCCGGCATCTGCATGCCGTCGGTCTCCCACAGGCCCCAGTTGATGCTGTACCAGCCGGGCCGCTGCCCGGACAGCCGGTCGAGGAACGCGTTGGCCGCTCCGTACGCGCTCTGGCCGACGTTTCCCGTGATGCTCGTCAGCGAGCTGAAGTGCACCACCGTGGCGGGCCGGTGCGGCCCGGTGAGGGCGGCCAGGTTGAGGGCGGTGGCCACCTTCGGCCGCAGTACGTTCTCCAGCCGGTCGGGGGTCAGGTGGTACAGCAGGCAGTCGTCCAGCACTCCGGCGAGGTGGAACACCGCCTTGAGCGGCCCGACCCTGTCGTGGAGGTGGCGCAGCGCGCCGTCGAGCGCCTCGAAGTCGTGGGCCGGGGCGCCGAGGTAGCTGCGCACGCCCGCTTCCTTCAGCGCCGCCTGCGTCCGCGCGTCGGGGGTGCCGCGGCCCAGGACGAACACCTGGGCGCCGCGGCTGCTCAGATACCGGCACAGATGTCGGCCGACGCCGCCGGTGCCGCCGATGACCACCACCGGGTCGCCCTCGCCGAACACCTCGCCCGGCGTGACCTGTTCCAGTGGCTGCGGCACGTGGTCGAGGCGGGCGATCCGGTCGCCGTCGGCCCGCAGCCGGGCTCCCGGGTGGCGGGTGCCGGCCTCGATCCACGTACGCAGCCGCTCCGCGGTGACGCGGTCGCGGCCGTCACCGCCGTTACCGCCGTCACCGCCGCCGTCACCGCCGTTGTCACCGCCGCCCTCGCCGCACTCGATCGCCGTGTGGACGAGCGGGTGCTCCTGGGCGGCCGTCCTGGCCATGCCGTCGAGCAGCGAGGAGAGCACGTCCGTCGTACGGGACAGCGTGACGAGGTGGACACGGCACCCCGACTCGCGCACGGCCTGCAGCAGGGCGAGTCCCGCGCGGGCGAACCGCAGCGCCGTCCCGTACCCGGGGACGCCGCCAAAGGGCCCGTCGCCCCACGCCACCACCAGGGTGGTGCCGTGGGCGACGCGCCCGCGCAGCTCCTGCCCGATCCGCTGCGCACCGTCCGTGGCGGGGTCGGCGTACCAGCACTCGGCGCCGAGGGAACGGGCCGCCGCCGCGATGTCCTCCCGGTCGGTGACCACCACTGTGGTGCCGGGAGCGGCGCCGGCCTGCCCGCCGGACCCGTCCGGTGCGGCGAGCTGTGTGTACCGAGGTGCTAGCGATTCCATGGGTCCATCCCCGTAGAGAAAAGTGAAGACGTCACAGGCCGGAAGGCGGTCGCTCAGACACCCATGAATTCCTTGATGCCGCGGAACTGGGCGAGGGCCGGCGCGTCGTCGGGGAAGGGGTGCGGCACGCCCAGCCGGTCGGCGACGACCATGCCGGAGACGATCGCCCCCTCGTGCCCGGTGACGCTGGTGTCGGTGCCGCAGAACCAGAGATTGTTCACGCCCTGGATCTCGCTGAGCCGCCTCTTGTGGCGCACGTCCGCCGGGCGGAGCTGAGGCAGCTTCCACTTGCGGCGGACGATGACCTGCTCGGGGTCGACGTCCTCCTGCGGGTCGAAGGTGATCAGGAGGGGCGCCTCGACGTCGCGGTAGGGGTACAACACGTTGCAGTTGCGGGTGAGGCTGCCCATCTGTTCCTCGGCGAGAGCGAGTTCGAAGCCCTCGGGCATCCGGAACTGGCAGTAGGCGTCGCGGCCCGCCTCGCTCAGCCAGCTCTCGTCCTGGTGCAGCACGCTCTCGACCGGTACGTAGGCGAAGTCGCCGAGCCGCTCCTGGTAACGGGGGTCGGAGGTGCGCAGCAGTCCGAGCGTCACGTCCGCGTGCGTGGCGAACACGACCTGGTCGAAGTGGTGCTCCTGCCCGCCGACCACCACCGTCGCGCCGGCGTCCGTCGGGACGACGGCCTCGACGGGTGCGTTCAGGTGGACGCGGTCGCCCAGCTCGCTCTCGATCCTGGCCAGGTAGCCGTGGATGCCGCCCTGGGCCTTGCGCCAGTATCCGGGGGCGAAGAAGGAGAGCAGGTTCATGCTGAAGGACAGCGCGACGTACATCAGGTTGTAGTCGAGGGACGGTGCGTGACAGCCCGAGTAGATGCTCAGGATCGGGTTCATCGCCTTGTACTTGAAGCTCCGGGAGTACCCGTTCTTGTCCAGGTACTCGCCGATGCTCATGTCCTTGTACGAGGCGTCGCCCGAGGTCGGCAGCTGGTTCATCTCCTGGTGGAACCGGTCGAACTCCTCGTGCAGTTCCTCGCGGAGCTCTCCGAGGAAGTTGAGGTTGTTCCACGACTGCCGCTCGCCGGGGAAGTCCACGTGCACCGAGGACGGGGCGACGTAGGTGCCGATGCCGAAGTCGGTCAGCAGCCGGAACAGGTTGGGCGAGAGCTTCTCGTTGAAGTGCTCCACGCCCATGTCCATGTGGACGGTGCCCCGGTCGGTGTCGACCGGGTGGCTGTAGGCGTGCCCGCCCAGGTACGCGCCCGCCTCGTAGAGCGTGACGTCGTGCTGCCGGGACAGCTGCCAGGCGGCTACGGTTCCGGCTCCGCCACCGCCGATCACGGCGATCCTGCTGCGTTCTGTTACCACGGTCATCACTTCCTGGACTCGGGCTGCGGCGAGTTGGCGTCGCCGAGGATCTTTGTGCTCAATTTGGTCAGCACCGTGCCGGGACCGATCTCCTGGAAGGTCCGGTGTCCCGTACGGGCCAGATGGGTCACGGTCTGCCGCCACCGCACCGGCTTGACCAGCTGGAAGACCATTTCCTCCAGCAGGTGCTCGGCGCCCAGGGTCCGGCCGCTCGTCGTGGAGACGACGGTCCTGGTGGGCGGCGCGAACTCCCGGTCGCGCAGGAAGCGGGCGAACTCGCGCCTGGCCGGTTCCATCCGCCGGGAGTGGAAGGCCCCGCTGACCGGCAGCCACGCACAGCGGTGGCCGATCTCTTCGAGGCGCGGCACCAGCTCCTCCAGGCTCGACTGCGCCGCGCTGAGGACGACCTGCTCCGGGCTGTTGTAGTTGGCCACCTCGACGTCGAAGCACTCCAGTTCGGCGAGGTGCTGGTCGATGTCGTCCGCCTGCGGTCCCAGGACCGCCACCATCGCTCCGTCCCGCGCCTCCTGCATGAGGGCGCCGCGCCTGGCGACGATCCGCAGCCCTTCGAAGAGGTCGAAGACGCCGGCGGCGAACAGCGCCGGGTACAGCCCCAGGCTGTGGCCCGTCAGGCAGCGCGACGGCTCGTGCCCGTGCTCCTCGGTGTGCGCCAGGTACATCAGGCAGCTGACGAAGTAGATCGCCTGCTGGGTGTAGGCGGTCTGGTTGAGCAGCGCCTGCGGGTCCTTCAGGCACAGCTCGCGCAGCGGGTGGCCGACGGTCTCCTCGGCCCTGTCGCACAGTTGGGGGTAGGCGTCGAACACCTCGTGGCCCATGCCCAGGCGCTGGGAGCCCTGCCCGGGGAACATCACGACGTCGATGGCCATTGCCGCCCCCGTCAGTTCAGTTCGAGGACGGTGAAGGGCGCGGCGGCGGACCCGGTGGCGGCCGACCCGGCGGCGGCCGGCCCGGTGGCCGGGGCGTGCCGGCGGGACGCCGGGACGCTGCCGTCGAGGGCCACGGACACCACTTCCTCCAGGGCCACCAGGACGTCGCCGTGCTCGTCGGTGAAGAAGAAGTCGTAGCTGCGGGTCCGCCGGGAGCTGCCGCCAGGCCGGGCCACGCAGTGGCAGAACACCGCCTCGTCGCGCGGCGCCCGGACCACGGTCAGCCGGCCCAGGTGGTAGGGGACGAACACGGGCCCGCCCGGCTCCTCCTCGGCCGCCAGCAGGATGGACAGCTGCATTCCGCAGTCCAGGAGCGCGGGCGACACGGCGTGGCCCCAGTCGTGGTCCACGTGCAGGAAGGCCCGTACCGCGCCCTGTCCGACCTCGGCCCAGCGCACGCCGCGCAGCGGTGCGCCGTAGTCGTAGCCGGAGCGCCGGAAGGTGTCGTAGATGTCGGGCCCGTACTGCCTGCGCCCGGTGGGGATCTCCGGCGGGCCGGTGACCGCCGTCGGCGCGCACACCTCGGCCGTGCAGTGGACGTCGCCGGTGGCCTTGTCGACGAGCGAGAGTTCGCTGCCGCGCTCGCGGACCTCGACGGCCCCGGGGTCGGTGATCCTCTTCTGCCAGAGCACGTTGCCCAGCGCCCTGCCCCGGGCCCGGTCGGCGAGGAGCGCGAGTGTCCAGGCGGCCGGTGCCATGGTCTCGCCGTCGATCCGGTGGGCGGACACCAGCGAGGAGAGCGAGTGGAAGCCGGACTCCGCGGAGTCGACCCAGTGGCGGTGCCGCAGGAACGGGTAGGCGGGCAGCTCCAGCGGGGTGGTCCTGGGGTAGTAGCTGTCCCAGTCCGGGGAGCCGCCGGACTCGAACAGGTCCGCGACGTCCCTGGCTGTACGGGCGTTCAGCTCCTGCGCCGCCCGCGGCGGCGGCGCCGCCGCGGGTCCGGGGCGGCGCCCCAGGTCCTGGTCGAGGGCGCGGATCAGTTCGTCCTGGTCGCGGCAGACGAGGGCCACCCGGTGCGGGAAGCTGTCGCGGCAGCAGGCGAGCGTGTAGGCGAGGGCGTCCATGTCCACCCGGCGCCCGCCCAGCCACCGGCGCAGCTCGTCCATGGCCGACTGGAGTCCGGCGCCGCTGTGGTGGGAGAGCGGGATGACGTAGCAGTCCCGTGCCCCGGTGGTCCCCGCCCCGGTCTCCGCGTGCTCGGGCACTCCGCGCAGCACCACGTGGGCGTTGGCGCCGCCCGCGCCGAACGAGCTGACGGCGGACACCAGGGGAAGGTCCGCGGGCCAGCTCTCCACCGCGGTGTTGAGCTTGAACGGGGTGGCCGTGAAGTCCAGGTGCGGGTTGGTCCGCTCGGCGTGCAGCGAGGGCACCAGGGTGGTGTGCCGCATCTGGAGCACCGCCTTGAGCACTCCGCTCAGCCCGGCCGCCGACTCCAGGTGGCCGATGTTGGACTTCACCGAGCCGAGCCGGATCCGCTGGATGCCGGCCGCGGCGTACGCCTTGGTGAGGGCCCGCAGTTCGATGGGGTCGCCCAGGGCGGTGCCGGTGCCGTGCGCCTCCAGGTAGCCGACCGCCTCGGGGGAGGTGCCCGCCGCCGCGAGGGCCTTGGTGGCGACCGCGTACTGGGCCTCGGGGTTGGGCGCGGTGTAACCGTTCGCACGGCCACCGGCGTTGACCGCGGAACCGCTGATGACGGCGAGGACGCGGTCCCCGTCGCGCAGGGCCTCCTCGGCGGGCCTGAGCACCAGGCTGATGACGCCCTCGCCGTCCACGAAGCCGTCGGCTCCGGCGCCGAAGGGCCGGCACTCCCCGGTCCGCGACAGCATCTCCAGACCGCACAGCAGCTCGTACTGCCGGGGGTGCGTGATGAGGTTGACGCCGCTGACGACGGCGCGGTCGCACTCCCCCGTACGCAGCGACTGGCAGGCGAGGTGCAGCGCGGTCAGGGAGGCGGAGCAGGCGGTGTCGACGGCCATGCTGGGGCCGTGCCAGTCGAAGTGGTACGAGGCGCGGTTGGCCATCGACCAGAACGTCGAGGTGGGCGGCTGCGCGCCGGGTGAGGTGGGGGTGTGCCAGGCGTACCCGCCGTTCATGACGCCGACGAACACGCCGGTCTCGCTGCCGGCGAGCCTGGAGCGGCTGTAACCGGCGTCCAGGATCGCCAGGTAGGTCTGTTCCAGGACGAGGCGCTCCTGGGGGTCCATGCGTGCCGCGTCGTGCGGGGTGATGCCGAAGAAGGTGTGGTCGAAGGCGTCGATGTCGTCGACGAAGGCGCCGCGTTCGGTGTACGAGAGGGGCTCGGAGCCCTCCGTCAGGCGTACGCCGAAGCGTTCGGCGGGCACGGTGGACGTGCAGTCCAGGCCGGCGAGAAGGTTGTCCCAGAACTCCTTCGCACTGGCTGCCTTGGGCAACCGTGCGGCAATGCCGACGACGGCTATGTCGCCGGGCTCCGGCACAAATTCGCTCGCGGGCGGGGTGACTCGGCGAGAGCGTTCCTGCGGCACGCGCACCTCGGGGACTTCGGCGGCCGGGGCTACGGCGGCAGGAGCGGCAGTGGTGGTGGGGAATGCCTCCGCCACCGTGTCCGCGTACTCCGTGACGAGGAACTCCACCAGCCGCTCCACCGTCGGATACTCGAACCACACCGTCGCAGGCACATAACCCACCCGCTCACGCAACGGCTTCAACAACTCCATGGAAATCAGCGAATCGATCCCCATGTCCCGGAACGGACGGTCGACCTCGACCTCCGACACCTCCAGCCGCATCGTCCCCGCGATCACCTCACGCACGAACTGCTCCACCCGCACCCGTACCTCGGGCACCTCGGGCACCTCGGGCACCTCGGTGGCAGGGGCGGTCTCGGCCACCGGAGCAGCAGCGGCCAAGAACGCCTCCGCCACCGTGTCCGCGTACTCCGTGACGAGGAACTCCACCAACCGCTCCACCGTCGGATACTCGAACCACACCGTCGCAGGCACATAACCCACCCGCTCACGCAACGGCTTCAACAACTCCATCGAGATCAGCGAATCGATCCCCATGTCCCGGAACGGACGGTCGACCTCGACCTCCGACACCTCCAACCGCATCGTCCCCGCGATCACCTCACGCACGAACTGCTCCACCCGCACCCGCACTTCGGGCGCCTCGGGCACTTCCGCGGCTTCGACGGCCGGAGCGGCCAAGGCGGCCGGGGCGGCCTCGTCCGCCGCGCCCGCCAGCGCGACCAGGACCTGCTGCCCGTCGCCGCCGTGGGTGCGCACCGTGCCGAAGCCCGCCTCGTACATGAGGCGCTGCCACTGGTCACTGGCGAGCAGCGGGCTGTGCTCGATGCGGTACGGGTCGTTGCTGAGCCACCAGCCGTCGGTGAGGCCGAAGGTGAGCGTGGCGTAGTCCTGGCGTGCGGTGATCTCGTTGAGGACGAGGATGCCGCCCTCCCGCAGCACCTTGCGCACGTTGCGGAGCGTGCCGGGGACGTTCGACGTCGCGTGCAGGACGTTGGTGGCCACGACGATGTCGAAGGACCCGGTGTACTCCTCGGGCGGGTCCTCGATGTTGCAGATCTCGTACGAGAGGTAGGGGTGGTCGCCGCCGAAGGCGTCGCGGGCCTTGTGCAGGAACGCGTACGACAGGTCGGTGAAGTGGTAGCTCACCTCCCGCGGATCCAGCATCGGCAGCACGAACTTGGTGGTGGAGCCGGTGCCGGCCCCGATCTCCAGGATGCGCAGCGGGCGGCCCGCGGAGCGGCGCTGGTAGTTGGTCACCACCTGTGCGCAGATCCGGTTGAAGTAGTCGGCGATGGGGTTGCTCTGGTAGACGGGCGCGACGAGGTCGAAGGAGCCGTCGGGGAAGAGCACCTCCACCGCGTCGGTGGCGCCGCTCAGGACGTCGGGCAGGTGGTCGAGGCACCGGTCGAGCAGTGCGAGGTGGCCGGTCAACTCCGGGTAGTCACGCAGGAGTTCGGCCCGCGGCAGGGACTGTGCGGACGGCATCGCGGCGATGGCGTCCGTCAGCAGCGTGTACTTGTCGATCGCCGTCGCCGGCAGCGGCACCTGCCGCAGCCGCCACCGGGTGTACGCCTCCAGCCGCTCGGAGAGGTCCCGGTTGCGGGCGACGTCGGCGTCGTCGTTCCGCAGGAGCGGCACCACGTCGTCGAGGACTCCCGGCAGGCCGGCGGGCGATGCCGCGGGGGCGGCGGACTTGTGCGGTGTGATGCCCATGCGCTCCAACGCCTCTTCCGTTCCTTTGACACACGTGATCCGCAGGTCGTCGGCTGCGAGGAACCGCTCGATGACCGCCAGCCCTTCGGCCGGTTCGATCGAGCCGATCCCGAGCCCTTGCATCCGCTCCCGGTACTCCGGCTTCGCGACGACCCCGATCTCGCCCCAGTAGCCCCAGTTGACGACCTTGGCGTCGATCAGCAGGGCCTGGTGGAGGAGGTCCGCGTAGGCGTCCTTGGCCACGCACGCGGCGGCGTAGTTGCCCTGTCCCGCGCTGGCGATGTGGGCCTGGACGGAGGAGAAGAACAGACAGAAGTCGAGGTTGCGGCCGCGCAGCGCGTCCACCAGGTGGTGGGTGCCGTGCAGCTTCGGTCGCAGTACGTCGGCGAGCACCTGCCCGCTCATGGTGGCGAGGGTGGCGTCCTGGAGCACGAGTGCCGAGTGCACGACGCCGTGGATGACCTCATGGGCGTCGAGCGCGCGCCGCAGCGCGGGTCCTTCGGCCAGGTCCACCTGGTGGTAGTGGACGGCGCGGGCGCCCAACTCCCTGAGAGTGTCGGCCTGTGGGGTGAAGTCCTCGGGTGGGCGGCGGCCGATGACGACCACCTCGGCCCCGTACTCGGCGGCCAGGTACTCGGCGAGCAGGCCGCCGAGTCCGCCGGTGCCGCCGAGGACGACATAGGTGCCCCCGGCCCTGAACGCGGAACGGTCCGGCCAGGCCGCGAGGGCCGCCGGTTCCATCGACGCGACGGCGTACTCGTCGCCGCGTACGCAGACGGGCGCGCCCGGCACGGTCGGCAGGGGCCGTTCCAGGGCCTGGTCCAGCGTCGCCGCGGTGAGGTCCGCGAGGCAGAAGCAGCGCACCGTCCAGTCGGGCCGCTCCTTGGCGAGGGCCTGCGCCAGGCCGACGTACACCCCGTCCACGGGATGGGTCGCCGCGGTGAACAGCGGGCTGTGCACCGCCTTGTCGGTGAACACGTCGAGGCGGACGTGCGGCCACCGGTCGAGGGCGTGGACGAGGTCGAGGAAGGCCGTGAGGTCCGCGTCGCGGATCCCGTCGGCCCACGAGGTGCGGCTGACGAACACCAGATGCTCGCCGGGGGCCGGGGCGGCGGCGAGCGAGGCTACCGCCGCGCTGTCGAGGAGTACGACCCTGCTGTGCGGGAAACGCTCCGTCAGTTCCTGGTGGAGGCGGGCCTGTCCGGGTGGCACCAGGAAGGTCCGCGGGCCGCCCCCGGTGGTTCCCACCGCGTCGAGCCGGCCGTGCGTCCACCGGGGTGCGAACACCATCTCGTCCACGGCGGCACGGCGGACCAGCGAGGCATCGGGGCGCGCTGCATCGGACGCGGAATTTCCGCTTCGCCATTCGTTGCGACTCAACAAAATCCCCTATGTCTTGTGACGCGGGTTCAAAGAGCGGGTTTCACACCGAGGTCGACTACCGAGAGAAGCGGTTCGTAATCCTCGTCGTACACCGTGAAATTGGTCCGGAAAGGAGAGAGCTTCTCCGTGAGGACGAATGCGGAATCGGCGGGAAATCGCGCCGGAGCGTGAAAAATCATATGCCCCATGGAGAAAGGCATCAAGCTGTCCCGGTGTTCTCCGATGGATATCGCCATGCCTGACTGGAAGGAGCAGTCGAGGAGGTTCACCATCCCCATCGCAATGCCGTCGTTGTGCGAGAGCCAGGCCAGCGACCGCTGTCCGTACCGCTGCACATACGTGTTGCGGCGGAAGTACGGGCCGTAGTCGATGCCCATGTGCGAGAACGCTTCGTAGAGTTCCCGCCGGGTGAGGTGGGAGGTGGTGTGCGCGCAGATCTCGTCGCGCACCTCCAGGCCCACCGCGGGGGCGCGGTCCTGCTTCTCGAACAGGAGCGTGCCCATGGCGCAGAGCGCGCCGCGGTGGGTGACGGTGTAGTCCGCCTCCTTCGCCCCGGGGGCGGAGCGGAAGGCCACGACGAGGTCGTCCGGCGGTCCCTCGCCGGAGACGGGCCGCAGCCAGGCGGCGTCCCGAATCGCGAACACCGTCGCGCCGCAGTGGAGTTGGGCGGCGCCGCGCACCGCCATCTCCAGGCAGGCGACGCCCGGCAGCACGCGGCGGCCGCCGACCAGGTGCTCCCTCAGATACGTGTGACCGGGGTCGATGTGCGCCCGGAAGGTGCCGGGCTCGCCCGTCGCGAGCAGCCGGAGGGGCTCCACCGCAGCGGCGCGGCCCCTGTCGGTTTCGGCTGTCGTACGGTCCCTGTCGGTTTCGGTCGTCGTACGGTCCCTGTCGGTTTCGGTCGTCGTACGGGCCCTGTCGGTTTCGGTCGTCATGCGGTCCGCCCCTCGTCCGTGAACCAGAGATCCGTCTCGTCGAACGGATAGCCGGGCAGCCGCAGCCGGTGCGGTGTGTGCGGCGCGAACAGCGCCTGCCAGTCGACCGGCTGACCGGCCAGGTACGCCTCGCGGGCCGACTCGGGGGTCGGCGCAGGGGCGTCGCCCGCCCGCTCCCGCGCCGGCGCCCTGACAGGTTCGCCCGCCGTGCGCAGCGCGCGCACCAGCTCCTCGCCGGACGACGGGCACCACGCCAGGCGGTACTCCAGGTGCTCGCGCCGGCACAGGGTGTAAGAGAGGTCGCGCAGGTCCTCGTCCGACAGCGGCCCGCCGCGCTCGACGTGCTCCAGCAGCCGGCCCGTCAGACGGCGCAGCGCCTGCGGGGTACGCGCCGACAGCGGTACGAGGCGGGGGCGGGCGGTGGTGGCACGCCGGGCGGGCGGGGCCGGCGGCGCGGAGAGCACGACGTGCGCGTTGCTGCCGCCGAACCCGAAGGAGCTGATCCCGGCGACGGGTTCGACGTCGTCCCAGGCCACCGTCTTGCCCACCACCTCGAAGGGGGTGTCCTCCAGGGCCAGGCCCGGGTTGGGCTGCTGGAAGTGCAGGTTGGCCGGCAGGGTCCGGTGCTCGAAGGCCTTGATCACCTTGGTCAGCGAGGCGACTCCCGCGGCGGGCTCCAGGTGCCCGATGTGGGACTTCACCGCGCCGAGCCGGACCCGGCGCCCCGCGGGCTCCGGCACCAGCTGCTGCCAGGCCCGCTTCAGTGCGTCGATCTCGATCGCGTCGCCCAGCACCGTTCCGGTCCCGTGGGTCTCGATGTACCCGGTGCGGGCGGCGAGTTCGGGGGTGTAGGCGTCCAGGAGGAGGCGGTACTGGGCGTTGGGGTTCGGGGCGGTGAGCGAGTTGGCGCGGCCGCCGTGGTTCTCCGCCACGCTCTCGATCACCGCGCGGATGTCGTCGCCGTCGGCGAGGGCGTCCGCGAGTCGCTTGACCAGGAAGCTTCCGTACCCCTCGCCGCGTACATAGCCGTTGGCCGAGGCGTCGAAGGCGGCGCACCGGTGGTCGGGCGAGAGGAACCGTGCCGCGTGCAGCCCCTCGTTGATCTGGGAGTCCAGGATCAGGTTCACGCCGCCGACCACGGCCGCGTCGCAGACCCCGGCGCGCAGGTCGCGGCACGCCTTGACGAGCGCCACCAGGGAGCCGGAGCAGGCGGTGTCGAGGACCGTGGAGGGTCCGTGCCAGTCGAACCAGGAGGAGATCCGGTTGGCGACGAGGCTCAGGGAGTGCCCCACCAGGGAGTACGGGATCTGCCCCGCGTCCGCCCTGGCCTGCAGCAGCGCGTAGTCGTTGCCGGTGGCCGCCATGTAGCAGCCGGTGCGCGAGCCGTGCAGGTCGGAGGCGGCGTACCCGGCGTCCTCAAGGGTGTGCCAGACGGACTGCAGCAGCAGCCGCTGGCGCGGGTCCATCCAGCTCGCCTCCCTCGGCGAGATGGAGAAGAACCTGGCGTCGAAGCCCTTGACCCCGGGGAGGAATCCGGCGAACTCGCCGGGCAGCCGGCGCTCGGCACCGGCCGGGCCGACGCAGTCCCTGCCGTCCAGCAGGGTCTGCCAGAACGCGTCGGGGTCCACTCCGCCGGGCAGCACCGCCGAGTGGCCGACGATGGCGAGCCGGCCGTCGGCGGCGGACGGGGCCGCCGCCGGGGGGCGCGGTGCGCCCTCCGGCCGGGCGTCGTGCTGCTTCGCGGGTCCGCCGGTGCGGCCCCCGGCGAGCTGGGCCACGGTCTCGGCGACGGCGCGCAGGGTGTTCATGCGGTAGAAGTCGTGCGCGTGGACGACGACCCCGTACCGGTCGCTGATCCGTGCGGCGAGGACGTTGTAGCCGAGCGAGGTGACGCCCTGGTAGCCCAGCGGCCGGTCGATGTCCGGTTCCGGCAGGCCCAGTTCACCGGCGACGAGCCGCCGCAGCTCGGCGAGCAGGCCGGGCCCGTGGGCCCCGCCGGTGTCCGCGGGGGGCTGCTGCACGCCGGCCGCCGGTGCGGGCGTCTCGTCCTGCGGGTACAGGTCGAGCGCGGACAGCGGCGCCTCGCTGAGCTTCTTGACGTCGGTCTTGCCGTTGGCCGTCAGCGGTATCGCGGTCAGCCGGTGCACGGCCTGCGGCACCATGTAGTACGGCAGGGTCTCCCGGCACCGCGCGAGCACCGCGGCGGCGTCGAAGGGCTCGGTGGCGGGCAGTCGTACGAAGCAGCGCAGGTGCGGCTCGGGCTCGGCCCGTACCACGGCGACCACCGTCGCGTCCGGGGCCTGCGCCGTCACCGCGGCGGCCACCTCGCCGAGTTCGATCCGGTGACCGTTGACCTTGCGCTGGCCGTCCATGCGGGAGACGTACGTGAGGTGCGCCGGGCCGTCGTGGCGGACCAGGTCGCCGGTCCGGTAGGAGGGCGTGCCGTCGGGCAGCGCGCCGAAGGCCGTCGCCGGGGCGTTCAGGTACCCCAGGGCCACGCAGTCACCGGCGATCATCAACTCGCCGCACATGCCGGGGGCCACGGACCGCCCTTCGGCGTCCACCACGTAGTACCGGGTGCCCAGCGCGGGCTCGCCCAGGTGGATGCGGTCGGCGTCGGTGACGCGCTGCCAGCTCGCCCAGATGGTCGCCTCGGTCGGGCCGTACATGTTGTATACGGCGGCGCTCTGGCTCAGCAGGTACTGCGCGAGGTCCCGGTCCAGGGCCTCCCCGCCGCACAGCAGCGTCATGGGCCGGCGGGCCCGCCAGCCGGCGGACTTCAGGATGCGCCAGGTGGAGGGCGTGGCCTGGACGACGCTCGCCCCGCCGGCGTCGATGCGTTCGGCCAGCAGGGTCGCGCTGGTCCTGGCCTCCTCGGGCAGCACGTGGACGGTGCCGCCGCACAGCAGCGGCAGCAGGATCTCCAGGAGCGAGATGTCGAAGCCGATCGGGGTCAGGGCCACGAGGCGGTCGTCCGGGCCCATCCCGGGGTCCTGGCGCACCGAGTCCAGGAAGTTGGCGAGGTTGCCCTCGCTCACCGCGACGCCCTTGGGGGTGCCGGTGGATCCCGAGGTGAACAGCACGTACGCGGTGCGGCCTGCGTCGGCCGGGGCCACCGGCGGGGCGTCCTGCGGTCGCGGAGACGGGGATACGGAGGTGGACGGCGCCCCGTCCACCTCCCGGGCGGGCGCGCCGCCCACCTCCCGGAGGGGTGTGCCGTCCACCTCCTGGAGGGGTGTGCCGGGGAACAGCACGGCCGCCCGGTCCCGGGTCGCCGCGTCCACCAGGACGACGCCGAGAGCGGCGGTCTCGGCCATGTAGGTGAGCCGCCCGTCCGGCAGGTGGGGGTCGAGCGGTACGAACGTACGGCGCAGGGACAGCGCGGTCAGGTACGCGACGGGGATGGCGGCCGACCGCTCCAGGAAGACGCCGACGGGCCGCGCGCCGCCGTCGGCGCCGGCTCCATCGTCGGTGGGCAGTGCGTCACCCAGCCGCTGTGCGGCGCCCAGCAGTTCGCCGTAGGTGAGCGAGCGGTGGTCGTCCACGACGGCCACCCGGTCCGGGTCCGCCGCCGCGGCCTCCCTCAGCGCCTCGCCCAGGCTCCGGTGGTCCGTGGCGGTGCGCACGGCGCCCTCGGCAGCCGGTTCCAGCGGGCGCGAGAGGTCGCACTGCGCGAGCGGGCGGTGCGGGTCGGCGATCACGAACTCGGCCATCCGCCCGAAGTTGGTGGCCAGCGCCGACAGGGCCTCGGGCGAGAGCACCCGGGTGGAGGAGTCGAAGGAGAGGTGGATGCCCTGCTCGTCGGAGCTGAAGTTGACGCTCAGTTCGCTCGAACTGCCGGTGTCGGGCTTGCGGATCCAGGAGGTGTCCACGCCCGCCAGCTCCGGCAGCGCGGTCGGCAGCATCGCGGCGGAGGAGTTCACCACCAGGTTGAGCGCGCTGCCGCCGCGGCCCGCCGCGAGGCCCTGTTCGGCCGCGGCGAGGGCGAGCAGGTCGGACGTACCGAAGCCCTGGTGGTCGCGGAGTTCCTCGCGCTGGGTGCGCACCTGCTCCAGCACCGACAGCGCGGAGGGGTCCGCCGAGAGGTCCAGCCACAGAGGCAGCAGGTTGGTGTGGCAGCCGTAGGGGGCCCCGTACTCCCGGGTGTCCACGGTGTGCGCGACCACGACGGCGGGGTCGTCGTCGCCGTAGGCGTGTACGAGGCAGCCGGTGACGCCGACCACGAACTGCAGCAGGCTCAGCTCGTGGTGGCGCAGGAACCGGTGCAGGGACTCGGCCGGTGCGCCGGTGATCGTCTCAGCGACCTTGATGCGGCGGCCGGCCCTGCCGGACGGCGCGGTGGCGAAGGGCAGCGGCTGGTGCAGCCGGCGGCCCGCGAGCATCGACCGCCAGTGGGCCGCGTCCGCGTCCGCGTCGGGGCGCCTCGGCGGGCCGAACGGCTTTTCCCGTACGGGCGCCACGCCCTGCCAGCAGGCGCTGAGGGCGGCGCAGAACGGTGTGTAGCAGCCGCCGTCGAAGACCACGTGGCTGAAGTCCAGGCGCAGCAGCAGCCGTCCCTCCGGCTCCCGCCAGTACCGGAAGCGGAAGAGCTCCTGGCCAGTGGGGTCGATGCCGCCGGAATCGAGGAGGTCGTCGGGCCGTTCGCAGCCGTGCAGCACCCGCCGGGGCGCCGGGCGGCTCCTGGCCACCAGTTGGCCGCCGATGTCCGTGAAGTAGCACAGGAGGCGCGGGAAAGCGGTGGAGACCACTTCCCGCAGGGCGTCGTTGAGCCGGTCGGTGTCGACGTCGCCGGTCAGCGCGTACACATAGCTGATCGTGAGTCCCGGATCGTCGGGATTTTGGAGATAGCGAAACCACTGGAAGCGTTCGTAGACGCTTGCTTGCCGCTCCTTCATGCGCACACAGACCTTTCCACCGCCCAGGACACCGAACAATTGGTACAGGGCTGTGTGGCCTGTGCACTCGAATGTCGGTCGACCGGGTGTGCAACTGCTTCCGGACCGCGATTGAACGCCCGTGGCCTGCAGGGTTCTTGAAGCGGATCTCAAGTACGCGGCCTTGTGGAAAGGGGTCCTGAGTGCTTTTGCGCCGCCCGCGTTACGGTGACGGATCCGCCCGCGCCCCGAGGCCCCGGCGTCTTTCCCCGCCCGCCCTACGGCGTCTTTCGACGCGCTCATCGGAGGTATCCCGTGCTGCTCTCGGAAGACGACGTGGCGCTGTTCGCGCGGGCCGGCGGTGACCGCAACGCACTGCACTGCTCGCCCGGCCACGCCCGCCGCACCCCCTTCGGGCGGACCGTCGCCCACGGTGTCCTCGCGGCCCTGGCGACGCTGGACGAACTGGCGCCGGACGGGGCGGGGGTGACGGCCGTCGAGGCGGACTTCGGCAACCCCGTGTTCCCCGGGGTGAGTTACCGCCCGGAGGCGGTGGAAGGTGCCCCTGGCCGCTCCGGCTACCGGCTGCGCGACGGGGACCGCACCTGTCTGACACTGCGGATCACCCCCGGCACTCCACCGGACCTGGATCCGCTGCCGGTGCCTTTGGCCCGGTCGGCGCTGCCGCACACGATCGAGGACCTGCCGGCGGGCACCGAGGTGTCCGGCACGTACGGCCCGGAGGAACTCGACGCGCTGAGCCGGCGGTTCCCGGCCGCCGCCCGGCTGCTCGGGCGTACGCCGCTGGCCTGTCTGCTGTGGTCGAGCTATCTGGCCGGGATGCGTCTGCCGGGCGAGAACTGCCTGCTCGGGCGGGTGGCGCTGCGCTTCCCCGCGACAGCCGTACGCGGCCGGGCCCGGCTGTCGTACACCGCGCGGGTGGTCCACAGCGACCCCCGCTTCGGGCTGGTGTCGATCGTCGGGGAGGTCACCGCGGACGGCGCGGTCGTCGCCGAGGCCGAGATCGAGGCGATGGTCCGCACACCCGCCCCGCCGGCCACGGCGGCCGGACTGGCCGCGCACCTGAGCCCGTCCACCCTGCTGCGGGGCACCGCGGCCGTCGTCGTCGGCGGCAGCCGCGGACTGGGGGCGGCCCTGTCACTGGCGCTGGTGTCGCAGGGGTGCGAGGTCCATGCCGGGCACCGGGGCACCCTGCCGGAGCACCTGGTGGCCGAGGCCGAAGGGCTGCCGGGGCGGCTGCACTCCGCGCCGGGCGACGCCGCCGACCCGCGCTGGAGCGAAGACTTGCGCTCCCGCGTCGAACGCCGGCACGGGCGGCTCGACTTCCTGGTGTGCAGCGCGTCCCCGCCGCTGCGCACGCTGGGCCTGGCCGCCACCGACCTGGAGCGGATGGACACGTTCCTGACCGGTGCGCTGCGGCTGGTCAGCGCGCCGATGGCGGGGCTGCTGCCGCTCCTGGAACCGGGCGGCGGCAGCTGCCTGGTGATCTCCTCGGCCGCCCTGGACGCACCGCCCCGCGACTGGCCGCACTACGTCGCCGCCAAGTCCGCCGTCGAGGGCCTGGTCGGCTGGGCCGCCCGGCACCGTCCCGGCGTGGGGTTCCTCCTCGCGCGGCCGGGGATGCTGCGGACCGAGCAGACGAACTCGCCCGGCGCCCGGGAGGCCGCAGGTCCTGTGGAGCCGGTGGCGGCGCACCTGGTGCGCCAGTTGCTCGCGCCCGCGCCCGCCGACGGGGTTCCCCGGCTGATCGGCGCGCAGAGCGCCGCCCCGGCCCCGGCCGGGCGGGCATGAACGGGGGCCCGGCGCCGAGGACGGCCGCCGGGCCCCGGATTCTCAGACCGCGGGCGTCCGGTCCGCGGTCTGCGGCTGCGCCTCGCGGGAGCCGGCGTTGCCGCTGCCCTTCTTCAGCACGGCGGACAGCAGGAAGGCGAGGAGGACGAAGACCGCCGCGGAGAAGATCGGCAGCGAACTGGAGCCGTCGATGGCACCGAAGACGACCCCGGACAGCCCCGCGGAGAGGGCCGCGACGGCGCCCGCCGTCCCCATGACGGAACCCTGGTGGTTGTCGTCGACGGCCGCCGACATCATGCCCACCAGGCCGCTGTAGGAGATTCCGTAGGTGGCCGCGCCCACCAGGCACAGGCCGTAGAGCACGGCCGTGGAGCCGGTCAGCGCGGTACCGGCGATGCACACGGTCATCCCCGCCAGCGCCCCCGTGACCGCGACCTGCGGCTTGAGGTACTTCATCGAGAGCGGTACCAGGGAGAGGAAGGCCGCCGCGAGGCCGATGCCGACCACCGAGATGAGGTTGGTGACCGCGCGCTGGCCGAAGCCCTCGTTCGCCGTCAGATACAGGCCGATGAACTGGAAGAAGGCCGTCCAGCCCAGGGACATGAGGAGCAGCGCGGTGGCGAGCAGCCTGACCCCGGGGAAGGTGAAGGACCGCATGAGGTGCTTGACCGGGTTCGGGAAGGCCATGCGTCCGGCCGGCCGGGGGGCCGGTTCCTCGCGGAAGGTGACGAGCAGGACCAGCAGGTTCAGCACCGTGATGGCGGCCACGAAACCGAACGGGGTCACCAGGTTGAACCAGGACACCAGGGTGGAGTCGCTGAGGTAGCCGCCGATGAGCGGGCCCACCACGTACCCGGTGGAGACGCAGAACATGATCAGGCCGATGGAGTTCACGCGGCGTTCCTTCGGCGTGACGTCCAGGATCGCCGCCTGGGCGACCGGCAGGCTGCCCGAGAACAGGCCGCCGATCACCCGCGCGACGACGAACAGGGCGACGTCCCGGCGCAGCAGCGCCCAGATGGTCAGCGCGTAGCCCAGGACGAGGCCCAGCAGACACAGCGTCAGCGTCTTCTTGCGGCGGAAGTGGTCGGACAGCGAGCCGAGCAGCGGGGCGCCGAGGAACATCGCCAGGGAATAGCTCCCGATGGCGACTCCGTAGAACACGTCCCGGGTACTGGACGCACCGCTGCTCATGATGCCGATGTCGGCGTCGTACGTGATGGGAATCAGCACGGGGATGATGAGGCTGACACTTAAGTTGTCGATCAGAACGATGAAGTAAAGCGGGATGAGACTGGCCAACCCGTTTTTACGCATGGGGTTGTTTCTCCTTGTCCGGCTCGGGTGGCACGCCAGCGAATCGACAGCTCCTGGCAGATCGGTGGTCGACACAACGACCGCGGCAGAAATCGTAACGCACCTGCGTAGGGCGGGAGTTGACGGCAGCGAAGGGCGTGCGCACTGCGCGCGGGAGCCTGAACAGGTACGCTCCCAAATCCATCGTGCGGCGCCCGAGAGAGACGGTCCCCGGGACCGATATCCGGCCGCCAGGTGACGGCCATTGGCCTGTTTCACCTTTTCCGTCCTATGCGTTGGCCGGTCACGGCCGAAACGAGGGTTTTCTCAAGATGGAATCGAACAAACTTGGGGCCGTGTCCACCCCGCAGGCAGAAAGCGCCGGGCAGGTGGAAAGCGCCCCGCAGGTGGAAAGCGCCCAGCAGGTGGAAAGCACTGTGCTGGAGGCGTTCCGCACGGTGCTGGGCCAGGACGTGGTCGCCCCCGACGCCCCCTTCGCCGCGCTGGGCGGGGACTCGATGCGGGCCGTGCGCGTGCTGTCGCGGCTGTGGCGCGAACTGGGCGTGGAGCTGCCCGTGCACGCGCTCGGCAACGACACGACGGCCGCCGAACTCGCCGCGGCCGTGCACGCCCACAGGAACGGCCGGGCCGCATGAGCGGCGCGACGCAGCCGGGGGTCGCCCTCGCCGCGACCTTCACCTCGGACGGCCTCGCGGACGCCATGGCCCGGCGGCTGCGGGAGACCGGGCGCGAGCTCCGGGCCGCGCCGTACGGGCAGTTGGTGGAGCCGCTGCTCGACCCGGGCGGCGTGCTGCTGAGCCATGCCGGGGTGAACGTCCTGCTGGTGCGGCCCGAGGACCTCTACCGGGGCGCCCAGGACCCGACGGCCGGTGACCGGCTCCTGGACGAGCTGCTGTCGGTGCTGTCCACCGCGCCCACCCGCAGCGCGGCCACCTATCTGGTGGCCCTGGCCCCGGCGTCCCCCAAAGCCCTCGCCGACCCCGCCGCGGCGCACTGGACCGAGGCCGCCGCGCGGCGGATCACCGAGGCCGTCGACCGGCTGCCCGGTATGTGCCTGGCCCCCCTCGACGACCTCACGGACCACTACGACGTACCGGACACGCACGACGAGTACGCCGACCGCATCGCCCATCTCCCGTACACCGAGGCGTACTTCGAGGCGCTGGCCGACCGGCTGGTGCGGCTGGCCGCCACGACGTGGACCAGGCCCCGCAAGGTCGTGGTGCTCGACTGCGACAACACCCTGTGGAGCGGGGTGTGCGGCGAGGACGGGCCGCTCGGGGTGGAGATCGGCCCCGGGCGCCGCGCCGTCCAGGAGTTCATGCTGGACCAGCGCGCGCGGGGCAGGCTGCTGTGCCTGTGCAGCCGCAACGAGGAGGCGGACGTACGGGCCGTGTTCGCCGAGAACCCCGCCATGGCCCTCACCCTGCGGGACATCACCGCCCACCGGATCGGCTGGAGCCCCAAGGCCCAGTACCTGGCCGAGCTGTCCCAGGAGCTGGGGCTCGCACTGAACTCGTTCGTCTTCGTCGACGACGACGCCGTGGAATGCGCGTCGGTGCGCGCGCAGCTGCCCGAGGTCGCCGTGGTGGAACTGACCCGCGACTCGGCGGCCGCGCCGCGCCAACTGGCCCACGAGACGGCCTTCGACCAGCTCACGGTGACCGACGAGGACCGGCTGCGGGCCGACTGGTACGGGGCCGAGCCGGACCGCCGGGCGCTGGAGCACTCCGCCGCGGACTACGAGGAGTTCCTGGCCCGCTGCGCCATCGACGTCACGATGGCGGAGCTGTCGGACTCCGCCCTGGACCGCGCGGCCCAACTGACCACCCGTACCACGCAGTTCACCCTCGCGGGCACCGCCTTCACGGTGCCGGCGCTGCGCCGGCTGCTGGACGGCGGCGGCCGGGGCTGGACGGTGCGGGTCAGCGACGTCTTCGGCGACTACGGCACCGTCGGGCTCGTCCTCGCCCGGCCCGAAGGCGACGTCCTGGACGTTCCGGTCTTCCTGCTCAGCTGCCGGGTCCTCAACCGCCGGGTGGAGACGCGGATGCTGCGGATGCTGTGCGACCGGGCCAGGGAGGCCGGCTGCACCACCCTGCGGCTGCCCTATCTGCCCACCCGGCGCAACGCCCCCGCGCGCCAGTTCCTGGAGCAGCTCTCCGGCAGCGCGGTCGGCGCCGACGACCCCGCCGGTGTCCTGGACGTACGGGTCGCCGACTGGGCCGACGCCCCGGCGCTCGCACCGTAACCCCACAGACCACACCACACCCGGCCGGCCACTTCGGCCGGCCTTCCGCCCAGGCGCCGGCGCCGCGTGTCCGGGGCCGGGAAGCCGTCCCGCGGCTCCCGGCCGCCGCCCGCCCCGCCGGCGCCGGTACAGAGGGAACGAGGGAATCACTCCATGAATCCCAGTACGAGACGAGCGCCCGCACGCAACCCGGGGCAATGGCGGCGGCTGACCACAGCGCTGGCCGGCTGCGCAGCCCTCATGCTGGCCACCGTCGCGGCCGCCGACACCTCCGCCGGCCGCGCGGGCAACGCCGCGTCCGCCGCGGACCGCAGCGTCCCCGTGAAGCCCGAGTGGGTCAGCGCGGGGCAGAACAACCACAACACCCGCCATGCCGCCACCGAGCGCACCGTCGGGCCGGGGAACGTGGGCAGGCTGGCGCCGAAGTGGACCTTCACCACCGCCGGTGACGTCTCCGCCACCCCCACCGTGGTCGACGGCACGGTGTACGTGCCCGACTGGGGCGGCAAGCTGTGGGCCATCGACGCCGACAGCGGCAAGGAGATCTGGTCGAACAGCATCACCTCGTACGACGGGGTCGAGGGGCACATGTCCCGGACCAGCCCGGCGTACTGGAAGGGCAGCCTCTACCTCGGCACCGGCACGCTGACGACGAAGTCGCTGAAGAGCGCGTACCTCATCTCCGTCGACGCCAGGACCGGCAAGAAGCGGTGGCTGACCAAGGTCGACGAGGACCCGACGACGGTCATCACCTCCTCCCCGACCGTGGACAACGGGATCGTCTACGTGGGGACGTCCTCCAAGGCGTCGACCCTGCACGAGAAGCCGGAGTTCCGCGGCGCGGTCCTGGCGATCGACGCCCGCACCGGCAAGATCCTGTGGAAGACGCACACCATCCCCGAGGGCTACACCGGCGCCTCCGTCTGGGGCAGCCAGCCCGTGGTCGACCACAAGAGGGGCCTGGTGTTCGTGGGCACGGGCAACAACTACACCTCGCCGCCCGGCGTCTGCCTGAACCCGAAGCAGACGAACTGCACCCCGCCGGACAAGGACAACCACTTCGACAGCGTGCTCGCCCTCGATCTGAAGACCGGAAAGATCAGGTGGGCCCATCACACCCTGACGGCCGACACCTGGATGATGTACATGCAGAACCAGGCGCCGGACTTCGACTTCGGCTCGGCCCCCAACCTCTACACCACCCAGGTCGGCGGCAAGCCGAAGGACCTGCTCGGCATAGGCCAGAAGAGCGGGGTCTACTACGCGCTCGAACCGGCCACCGGCAAGGTCGTGTGGCAGACGCAGGTCGGTCCCGGCGGTCCGCTGGGCGGCATCCAGTGGGGTTCGGCCACCGACGGCAGGCGCATCTACGTCGGCATCGGCAACGGCGATCACCTGCCCTGGGAGATCACCGCGGCCGACGGCACCAAGTCCACGGTGAACAGCGGCTTCTTCGCCGCGGTCAACGCGGCGACCGGCAAGATCGAGTGGCAGACCGCCGACCCGCAGGGCAAGGAGGGCAAGTGGCTTGACGACTCCTTCGTCACCAGTGCCAACGGCGTGATGTACGCCGGTTCCTCGGCGCCCGCCGGCACCAACATGTACGCGCTGGACGGCAGGTCGGGGAAGATCCTGTGGGACTTCGCCAGCGGTGGTTCCGTCTTCGGCGGGGCAGCCGTGGTCGACGGCAGCGTGTACTGGGGCTCGGGCTACTACATCTCCAACGTGGGCGAGGGGCTGAGCGGTCACAACAACAAGCTCTACCGCTTCACCCTCGACGGCCGCTGACACACCGTCCGCCACGCACCACGGCCCGGACAGATTCTGTCCGGGCCGTGGTGCGTCACTGGCTCTCAAGCAGCGGTCGTACCTGCCGCGGCGGCCTGCTGCGTACGCAGTCCGAGGTCCATGAGGAGGGCCTGGGCCACGTCGGTGACGCGGTCCTGGAGGTAGAAGTGGCCGCCCCTGAAGGTCCGCGCGCGGCCGGGGACGACGGACAGGCGCAGCCAGTCGTTCGCCTGCGCGGGGGTGCACAGCCGGTCCTGGGTGCCGGTCATCGCGGTGACCGGGCAGCGCAGGGCGGGCCCGTCCTGCCAGGTGTACGACCTCAGGGCTTGGTAGTCGGCGCGCAGCGCGGGCAGTGCCATGGCCCGCACCTCGGGGTCGTCGAGCGCGTCGCCGCCGCCCAGGGCGCGGACCTCGGCCAGCAGCGCGTCGTCGTCCGCGAGGTGGTCGGTCGGCCCCGCCGCCACCGTGGGTGCGCAGCGGGCCGACACGAACAGCCGGTGCGGGGTGGCGCCCGAGCGGTCGAGGCGGCGGGCCGTCTCGTAGGCGACGAGGGCCCCCAGACTGTGGCCGAGGAGTGCGTACGGTGTCCCGTCGCGCACGACGGACGCCTCCAGCACCCCGGCGATGGCGTCGGCCAGTTCGCTCAGCCGGGTCAGCGGCGGTTCGTGCCGCCGGTCCTGGCGTCCCGGGTACTGCACCGCCATGACGTCGGCCCCCGGTTCGAGGGCGCGTGCCAGGGAGTGGAAGCTGCTCGCGCCGCCCCCGGCGTGCGGGAAGCAGACGAGTCGCACCGGCCCGTCGGCCGGCGGGCCGAACCGGCGCAGCCAGGTCTCCGGCGGGGAGGCCGCGGCGGTCACCGGGCCAGCTCCACGGGGAGGCTGTCGATGCCGCGCAGGAAGGACCGGCGCCAGCTCACCTCTTGCGGCGCGATCGCCAGGGCGAGGCCGGGGAAGCGCCGCAGGAGGGCGCGCAACGCGATTTCGCCCTCCAGTCGTGCCAGCGGGCCGCCCACGCAGAAGTGGATGCCGTGGCCGAAGGAGAGATGTCCGCTCGCGTCACGCGTCACGTCGAACCGTTCGGGGTCGGGGAACCGGCGGGGGTCCCGGTTGGCCGCGGCGCCCGCGATGAGCACGGTGCTGTGCGCCGGGATGGTCACGTCGCCGATCGTCACGTCCTCCAGGGCTCCGCGGGTGGTGATCTCGGCGGGGCCGAGGAAGCGCAGGATCTCCTCCACCGCGTTCGGGAGGACCGACGGGTCCTGGCGGATCGTGGCCAGTTCCGCCGGGTGGGTGAGGAGCAGGTAGGCGCCCATGGAGATGAGGCTCACCGAGGTCTCGAAGCCGGCGATCAGCAGGATCAGGACCACGGAGGCGAGTTCGTCGTTGCCGAGCCGGTCCTCGTCCTCCTCGTGGACGCCGATGAGCGCCGAGAGGAGGTCGGGGCCTGGGTCGGCGCGCCGGCGGTCGATCAGGTCGAGGATGAAGCCGACCAGGGCGCGGGCGGCCTGCCCGCGCTGTTCGGCGTGTTCGGCGTCGATCACCAGGAACTCGTTGCTCCACCTGCCGAAGTCGCTCTGGTAGCGCTCCTCGACGCCGAGCAGTTCGCTGATCACGGTGATCGGCAGCGGGTAGGCGTAGCTCTCGACCAGGTCGGCCTGGGCACGGCCGGTGAGAGTGTCGAGCAGCCGGTCGGCGAGCTCCTCGATCCGGGGGCGCATGGACTCCACCCGCCGGGCGGTGAACTCCCGGGCGACGAGGGCGCGCAGGCGGGTGTGGGCGGGCGGGTCGTTGCTGCCCATGTTGTGGGCGAAGTAGGGCCGGACGTCCTCGGGGATGCCGTGGTACGTCGGCAGCTCCACCTCGGGGGGCTGCTTCTTGAAGTCATTGCTCAGCCGCAGGTCGCCGAGGGCGGCCCTGGCCTCGGCATGACGGGTGATCAGATACGCCTCGCGGCCGATGAAGCTGACCCGGCTCACCGGCCCCTGCTCCCGCAGTGCGGCGTAGGCCGCGTACTGGTCGAGGTGGAAGAGGTCACTGTCCAGGCTGGGCGGAGCGGCTCGGGTGTCGGTCACCGCCGGGTCTCCTTCCGTCGGGGTTTCCGGGTCAGGCGGTCACCGTGGTGAGGGCCGGCATCGGGAAGACGAGCTTGCCGCCGCCCGACAAGTACGCCTGCTCGCGTGCGACGAAGCCGTCGCGGTGGATCCAGGGCAGGACGAGCAGCTGGTCGGGGCGGCGGGACCTGGCCTCTTCCTCGGACACGATCGGGATCCGGGAGCCGGGGGTGAAGCAGCCGGCCTTCTCCTCGCTGACCTCGCCGATGCAGGGCAGGTCCTCGGGGCCGATGCCGCAGTACTGCAGGGTCACGTTGCCCTTGGTCGACGCGCCGTACCCCAGGGTGAGGAGGCCGGCCGCGCGGGACTCGTCGAGGAACCCCCGCAGGTCGTCGCGCTGTTGGCGGACCCGGCGGGCGAACGCCTCGTAGGGGGCCATGGTGTCGAGGCGGGCGGCGGCCTCACGGGCGCGCAGCGCGATCAGGGAGCCCTCGTCGCGGGGGTGGCGGCCGGGGTTCTTGGCGAGGGTGACGTAGAGGCTGCCGCCGTAGACGTCGGTGGTCTCGGCCCGCAGGACGGTGAAGCCGACCTTCTCGGCCATCCACTCGATCTGCTGGAAGCCGTAGTACTCCAGGTGCTCGTGGCACACGACGTCGTACGCGTTGGCCTCCAGCATGGCCGGCATGTAGCTCTGCTCGGTCATCCAGATGCCGTCGTCGTCGAGGATCTCGTGGATGTCCTGCATGAACCGGAGCGGGTCCGGGAGGTCGTAGAACATGCCGGTCGTCGTGACGACCTTGGCGCGCTGCTTGCCGCAGTGCGCGGTGTAGGCCTCGCTGGTGAAGAAGTCGGGGATCAGCTCGGCGGGCGGGTAGTGCTCGCGGAACTTCTCGCCGGAGGGGTCGATGCCGACCAGGCGCAGGCCCTCGACGGGGTACTGGTGCAGCAGGGTGCCGTCGTTGCTGCCGATGTCGACGACCACGTCCCCCGCCTCCAGGCGGGCCAGTTCGGCGGCGGCGACGGCTTTGCCCCGCAGGTGCTCGACCATGAAGGGCCGGATGCCCGGACGGTATCCGTAGCCCTCGCCGTACATCAGGCCGAGGTCGGGGGTGTGCCGCAGTTGCAGGAGGCCGCAGCCGGCGGGCGAGCACTTGACCAGCTCCAGCGGGACCTTCGGCACCTCCTCGTCGAGGCTCTTGGGGAAGACGCAGGTCAGGGCCTGGTCTCCCAGGTCGAGTACCGCAATCAGTTCGTGGTTGCCGCAGACGCGGCACTGGGTGATGACCATGCTGGGACCCGTTTCTCAGTCGGTGGTGGCCGTGGCGAGGAGGTATCCGTAGGAGTTCGGGACCCGGATTCCGTCCACCATCCGGGCGAACTCCTCGGGCCCTGTCATGGCGATGACGTCGTCCTTGCGCGCCAGCAGACCGGCGATGATGGTCTCCCGCACGGCCTGGGGGGCCAGGGTGTTGGCGGTGATGTCGGTGAACTCGCGGACGGTGAATCCGGCCTTCTCGATGACGGCGCGGTAGTCGCCCATCTCCGGGCTGCTGATGATGTCCTGGAACGTCAGCTCCGTGTCGGGCTGGCTGAACATGTCGGCGAGTACGAGGACCGAGCCGGGCCGCAGCACGCGCTTGATCTCGCGCAGCACCTTCTCCTTGTCCGGCATGTGGATCAGCGACTCGAAGGCCCAGGCGCCGTCGAACGAGGCGTCGGGGAAGGGCAGTTCGGCGGCGTCGGCGTACTCGAAGCTCACCCGTCCGGCCAGCGAGAGCTCGGCCGCGCGCTCGTTGGCGCGGCCGACCTGGTACTTGCTGATGGAGACGCCCACGACCTCGACGTCGGCGGCGCCGGCGAGCCGGAAGGCCGGCTGTCCGATGCCGCAGCCCACGTCCAGGATGCGCCGGCCGGGCTGCGGGGCGAGCCGCTCGATGAGCTGGTCGGTGAGCTGGTCGGTGGCCTTCTCGACGGGGGCCTGGTCGTCGGCGTCGTGCCAGTAGCCGACGTGCAGGTTGTCGCCCCAGATCTCCCGGAACACCTCGGTGAAGTTGTCGTAGAAGTCGACCACCTTGTCCTCGGTGGTGCCTTCGGCCGTGTCGTCGTTGGTCTGCGCTCCGGAAGTCATGCGGTGGGTCCCTTCGTTGCGTGCTCGCGGTGGCCGGCTCTGGGTGACGATCCGTCAGGAGGCGTTTCCCGGTGCCGTGTTGGGGGTCTGACGGCGTGTGTCCGGGAGCGGTTCAGCCCGTGCGGCCCGGCCGGTCGGCCGCGACGGCGGCGGTGAGCCGGATGTCGCCCGACGAGGCTCCGACGAGGACGCTGCGCCGGCCGCCGGCGAGTTTCCAGGCGTCGGCGGTGGTGTCCCAGTACTGGAGGGCGCGCTCGGCGACGTGGATGCGGACGCGGCGGGACTCGCCGGGTGCCAGGCGCACCTTCTGGTAGCCGGCCAGGGCCTTCTCCGCCTGGTCGAGGCGGAGTTGCGGGCTGGGGCCGAGGTAGACCTGGACCACGTCGCTGCCCGCCCGCGCGCCGGTGTTGCGTACCGTCACGTCGACGTCGAAGCCGTCCGCGGTGCGCTTGACGGCGTGGTTCTCGTAACCGAAGGACGTGTAGGACAGGCCGTAGCCGAACGGGAAGAGCGGCTTCACGTCCTTGTGGTCGTACCACCGGTAGCCGGTGTGGATGCCCTCGGACTGCCGTACGACGCCGTTGACGCCGGGGTAGCGCTCGGGGTCGCCGGCGACGGGGGTGGCCTGCTCGGATGCGGGGAAGGTCTGGGAGAGCCGGCCGCCCGGTTCGGCGTCGCCGAACAGCAGGTCGGCGGTCGCCTCCGCCCCGGCCTGCCCGGGGTACCACATGTCGAGGACCGCCCGGGTCCCCTCGAGCCAGGGCATGGTGATCGAGGAGCCGGTGTTCAGGACGACGACCGTGCGGGGGTTCACGGCCGTGACGGCCCTGATCAGTTCGTCCTGGCGGCCGGGCAGGGACAGCGAGGTCCGGTCGCTGCCCTCGGCGCCGTCGTCGTAGGCGAAGACCACCGCGGTGGAGGCCTTGCGTGCGGCGGCGACGGCGCTGTCGATCGCCTCCTGTGCCTTGGCCGGGGTCACCCAGCGCAGGTCGAGGGTCATCGGCTGGTCGACGACCGCTCCGGCGCTGATCTTGACGGTGTGCGTGCCCGCGGTCAGGTTCAGCGGGACGCTGGTGAGCTTGCCGAAGACCTCGCCGATGCTGATGGGTTCGCCGCCGTCGATCTGGATGGCGCCGTTGCCGCCGGTGACGCGGGCCGCGATGCGGTAGAGACCGGCCTTGTCCACGGTGAGCGTGCCGTCGTAGACGACGCCGCTCTCGGCGGGGTCGAGGACCTTGCCGCCGGTGAAGGCGGGTTTCAGGGCGGCCGCCGGGATGGTCTCGCCGGCGAGGTCCTCGCCCTCGGCGTACGAGAGCTGTGCGCCGGGGCGCAGCTTCTTGGCGATGGCGTCCAGCGGGGCGGTGGCCGCGTCGGGGATGACGTACGAGCTGCCGAGGCCCGTCACCTTGGGGGTCTTGGCCGTCGGGCCGATGACGGCGAGGCGGTCGGTGGCGGCGGCGTCGAGCGGCAGCGTCCGGTCCTGGTTGCGCAGCAGCACCGCGCCGGACTCGGCCACTTCCTCGGCCACCTTCGTGCCGCCGGCGACGTCGCGCGCGGGCCGCGGGGGCTGCTTCTCGTCCAGCAGGCCGAAGCGGCCCATCTGTCCGACGATCCGGCTCACCGCCCGGTCGAGGGCGGCCACCGGAACGGCGCCGTCCGTGACGGCCTTCTTGAGCGTGTCGCCGAAGTACTTGCCGCCGGGAACCTGGCCGCCCGGCGGGATGGCGACGGCCACGTCGATGCCCAGCTCCTGGTCGAGGCCCTTGGTGAGGGCGTCCGTGCTCTGCGTGGCCATCCAGTCGGAGGTGACCCAGCCCTGGAATCCCAGCTGTTCCCTGAGGATGTCGGTCAGCAGGTTCCCGTTGCCGCAGGCCGGTTCGCCGTTGACCTTGGGGTAGGCGCACATCACCGAGGCGGAGCCGGCCTTCACGGCGGCTTCGAAGCCGGGCAGTTCGATCTCCTGGAGGGTGCGCTCGTCCACCTTGACGTCCACACCCATGCGGTTGTTCTCCTGGGTGTTGGCGGCGTAGTGCTTGACCGTCGCCATCAGGCCCTGGCCCTGGATGCCCTTGATCTGGGCGGCCGCCGTGCGCCCGGTGAGGAGCGGGTCCTCGCTGAACGTCTCGAAGTTCCGCCCGGCCTGCGGCACCCGGATGTTGTTCACCATCGGGGCGAAGAGCACGTCCTGGCCGAACGCGCGGCCCTCACGGCCGAGCACCTGGCCGTACTTCTCGGCGAGGGACGCGTCGAAGGAGGAGGCGAGGCCGACCGGGGCGGGCAGTGCCACCGACGGGCGGTGGATCGTCACACCCGCGGGTCCGTCGGTGGCGCGCACCTTCGGAATGCCGAGGCGGGGCACACCCGGCAGGAAGATCTTGGCCGTCGCGTCCTTCGTGTCGTAGTCCCAGTGCACGAACGAGAGCTTCTCGTCCAGCGTCATCTGCGCGACGAGACGGTCCGCACGGCTCTCCCCGCGGTTCGGGGCTGCGGGGGCCGCGCCCAGATTGACGAGCGCGAGAACGGTCATGAATACAGAGGGCACCCATATTCGTCGTTTCATTTTCCTCTTCCCCGCATTCCCCGCATGTGTGTCTCCAGATATCCGCGGCGACCCTAGCAAGATCATCAATTCGCCGACAAGGGCATTCGAGCCCAACTCGACCTGCGCACAAGGCAGTTGCGAGAATCGCCGAGCAGAGGGGCGGCCCGCTCAATTCCCGCGGGCCGTCCCGGTCATGGCCGTCTGTCAGTTCTTCCTGCGGTGCTCGGCGGTCATCTTCTCCAGTACGCGGACGATTTCCGTCGGCGCCGGTTCGGAGAGGATCTCCTTCTGCACTCTCGCCGCGCCCTCGCGGAGCGCGGGGTCCTCCAGTACGCGCAGGACGGCCTCGCGGAACCGGGCCGCCGTCAGCTCCTCCAGCGGCACCGACACGGCCATGCCGGCCTCCTCGGAGAGCCGGGCCCGCTCGTGCGTGTCCCAGCCGACCGGCAGCACGATCTGCGGCACGCCGTGGATGGCCGCGGTGTGCCAGGTGCCGGGGCCGCCGTGGTGGGCGACCGCGTCGCAGGTGGGCAGCAGGGCGTGCATCGGGACGAAGCCGACCGTACGGACGTTGTCGGGGACGTACGGAATGGACTCCAGCTGCTGGTCGTCGAGGGTGGCGATGAACTCGGCGTCGATGTCGGCGACGGCCGCCAGGAGCTCTTCGGCGGTGACCACCTCGACGCCGTTGTCGCGGCCCGAGACGCCCAGCGTGAGGCAGACCCGGCGTCTGGTGGGCGGCTCGTGCAGCCAGTCCGGTACGACGGCGGGGCCGTTGTAGTCGACGTAGCGCATGCCCACGGTGGGCACGCCCAGGTCGAGGCGCATGCCGGGCGGTACGGGATCGATGCTCCACTGGCCGCGGGCCATCTCCTCCTCGAAGCCCGGCTCAGGCTTCACCCCGTGGCGCTCCAGGGTCCATTGGACCCACTCCGCGAAGGGGTCCTCCCGGTGCTCGGGCTCCTGCTCCTCCCGCAGGTCCAGGAAGGCGCGGCGGGCCTTCGTGGTGATGTCGGGGCCCCAGAGCAGCCGGGCGTGGGCCGCTCCCGTCACCTTGGCCGCGATCGGGGCGGCGAACGTCAGCGGTTCCCATATCAGCAGGTCCGGCTGCCAGGACCGGCAGAAGTCGACCATCCCGTCGATCAGCGAGTCGGGGGTCATCAGCGCGAAGAGGTTGGGGGTGAGGGCGGTCTGCATGCCCAGCAGGTCTTCCCAGGTCGCGTCCGCCAGGGACGCGTCGTCGAAGTCCAGCGACCGCACGTACTTGATCATGTCCTCGCCGACCGCGCTCATGTGCGTGGCGAGGTCGGCGTCCTCGCCGACCGGCACCGCCGTCAGACCGGCGGCGGTGGTGAACTCGGTCATTCCCGGTGTCCCGACGACGCGGACCTCGTGGCCGGCCGCCCGGCAGGCCCAGGCGAGCGGGACGAGGGGGTAGAAGTGGGTCTTGCTGGCCATGGAGGAGAAGACGATGCGCATCGTGAGTCCTTAGATCTCGACCGGGCATCGGCTGATGCTCCGCAGTACGGGCGAACGGCGGCGGTGGACGACGGGGCCCGCCAGGGCCGTGCCGGGCAGCACCCCGGCGAGGGCGCGCAGTGCCGCGACGGCGTGCCGGGCGGCGAACTCCGCCACGCCGCCCTGGTGTCCGCCTTGGGGTCCGCCCTGGTGTCCGCCCTGGTGTCCGCCCTGGTGTCCGCCTTGAGGTCCGCCTTGAGGTCCGCCTTGGTGTCCGCGGCTCGCCGTCAGGGCCGGCGGCTCGCCCGTACGGTCCACGTCGAAGCGGTCGGGTGCGGCGAACACCTCCGGGTCGCGGTGGGCCGCCCCGACGGCCACCACCACCTCGTCGCCCTCGGCGAGTTCGGCGCCGTGGAACGTCCGTCCCTCGGTGGCCCGGCGGCTCTCCAGGTGGACGGGGGGCGCGGTGCGCAGGGTCTCCGCCACGATCCGCTCCGCCAGGTCCGCCTCGACGGCCAGGCGGGCGGCCAGGCCCGGGGTGTGCAGGACGGCGAGCACGGCGTGGCACACCGTGTTGGCCGCCGCCTCGCAGGCGGCCGCCGACAGGGCGCCGTCGGCGCCCGCCTGTGCGCGCAGCGCCTCCAGCGCGGCCAGGGTCTCCTCGGTCACGGCCAGCGACTGCGGGGTCAGCCGGGCGTCCACCGCGACGGCGCCCGTACGCAGCAGGGCGGCGCAGCGGCGCGCGTCCTCGCCGGTCAGCCCCAGGCGTGCGGTCACGCCCCGGGCCGGGACCTCGTGCGCGAGGTCCCGCGCCAGGTCGAAGCGCGTCCCCCTGTCCGGCAGCAACGCCCGGTATTCCTCGACCAGTTGGTCCAGGGGGGCGGGCTCGGGTCCGGCGGCCGTACGTACGTCGGGGAACGGCCGGGCCCAGTCCTCGGCGGCCTCCCCCGCCGCCGGGGTGAAGCCCGTGCCGTCCAGCACCTGCGCGGCGGCGGCGTACCCGGTCACCACCCAGGCCCCGGTGCGGCTGCGGAAGGGGCCCGGGGAGGCCGCGCGTATCTGCTCGTACCAGCGGGCGGGTGTGTCGTCCTGCCCGCACAGCAGCCTCGCGTACGGGTCGCCGTTCACGCCGAAGGCCCAGTACCAGCCCTGGGCCATCTGGAGCCGGCTGCCGAGCCGGCTGCGGTCTGTTGTTCTCATGCCAGGTTTCCTGTCCATGTATGGATGCGGTCGGCGACGGCTTCTGCGTGCTCATGCACCATCGAGAAGTGGTTGCCCGGCACGTCCGCGCAGTCGTGCGGGAACGGCCAGGTGGACTGCCAGGAATCGCCGTCCGGCCACTGCCCCAGGGCCTCCGTGGCCCGGACGAGCAGGGTCGGTACGGCAAGCTCCCGCGGCTGCCACGCCCGGGTGAAGCGGTGGTAGGCGCCCAGTGCGGTGAGCCGGGTGTCGTCCATCCGCACCCCGTCGCGGGCGGTCATCGTGTCGGTGAGTTCGGTGAGCCAGCCCTGCACCGCCTGCTGTTGTCCCGGCGGGTAGACGTCGATCAGGACGATGCCGAGCGGCGGGCGGCCGCGGTCGGCGAGTTCGGCGCCCAGGGCGTACGCCATCAGGGCGCCCGCCGAGTGTCCGACGAGTACGAACGGCCCGTCCGCCGCCTTCAGGACGGCGTCCGCCTGGACGCCGAGGGCCGCGGCGTGCGTCGCGGGCAGCTGCTCGCCCGGCTCGTAGCCCGGCTGCGGCAGCGCGGACACCGGCAGCCGGCCCCTGAGTGCGGCGGCGATACGGAGGAACTCGTGCGGCCCGGACACCGGCGCCGTACCGGCACAGCCGATGAGACGGATCTCGCCGGGTCCTTCCGCCAGGTCCACGAGTGCGACCGGGCCGCTCAGGTCCTCCGCGCTCTCGAAGTGCTCGCGCAGGTCGGAGAGTTCGCCGAGCAGCTCCAGGTACGAGTCGAACCGCCCCTGCCGCACGGAACTGCGGTACAGGGTGCGGAGCATGCCGCCGTCCGGGGCGGCCGGGGCGTGCGGTGTGCCGGCCGCGAGCAGGCGCCGCAGATGGGCCGCGACACCGGCGACGGAGGGGTGGTCGAACACCAGGGTGGTGGGCAGGGACAGGCCGGTGGCCTCCTGCAGCAGATTGCGCAGCCCCACCGCCGTCAGGGAGTCGAAACCCAGCTCCGTGAAGGGCTGGTGGACTCCCACGGCGTCCGGACCGGGGTGCCCGAGCAGCGCCGCCACCTGCGCGCGGACCCAGGTGGTGAGCCTCTCCCCGGCCTCCTCGTCGGAGAGCCCTGCCAGCTTTTCCCGCCAGGCGGGGCCGTGCCCCGGCCCGCCCTGGGCGCTCACCGCGCTCGCGGAAGGCTCCTGACCGACGGGGTCGGGGAGGTCCTCGATGAGGGGGCGCGGGCGGGCGGCGGTGAAGCCGACGGCGAACCGGTTCCAGTCGACGTCGGCGACCGAGACGCAGATGTCCCGCTGGTCCAGGGCCTGTTGGAGGGCCCGCACCGCCTTGTCGGGGGCCATCGGGCGCAGTCCGCGCCGGATCAGCCCCGGCAGGTCGGCATCGGCCATGCCGCCGTCCGCCCAGGCTCCCCAGGCGATGCTGGTGGCGGCCTGCCCCCGCGCCCGGCGCCGGTGCGCCAGTGCGTCGAGGTGCGCGTTGCCCGCGGCGTAGGCGCCGAGCCGGCCGCTTCCCCAGACGCCCGCGTTGGAGGAGAAGAGTACGAACGTCTCCGCGTCGGGGCAGAGTTCGTCGAGGAGCCGGGCGCCGACCGTCTTCACCCGGGTCACGCGCGCCAGGTCGGCCGGGGAGAGGTCGGCGACGGGCCGCCCGTCGGGGACGCCCGCCAGGTGCATGACCGTACGGACCGGCTCGCCCTGCCGCATCAGTGTGCCGACCAGTTCCGTCAGCCCGGCGCGGTCGGTGACGTCGCAGGCCGCGAAGGTCACCCTGGCGCCCAGGGCGGCCAGTTCGGCCGCCAGGCCGGCGTCCTGCGGTGTCTGTCCGGCCGACCTGGCGACCAGGACCAGGTGCTCCGCCCCGGAGCGGGCGAGGTGACGGGCGACGTGGCCGCCGAGGGTGCCGGTACCGCCCGTGATCAGGGCCGTGCCGGCCGGCTGCCAGGGGGCCTGGGCCTCGGCCGGCCGCTGCGGGGCCTTGACGAGACGCCGGGCGTAACAGCCGGCCCCACGCAGCGCGAGCTGATCCTCGTCACCCGCGCCTGCCAGACAGGCGCTGAACAGGTCCGGTACGGGCCCGCTGAAATCTCCGGGCAGGTCGGACGGAACGGACGGACTGGGCGGGCCGGACAGGCTGGGCAGGCCGGTCAGGCCGGTCAGGTCGGACAGGCCAGGCAGGTCGGACAGGCCAGGCAGGTCGGTCAGGTCGGACAGGCCAGGCAGGTCGGTCAGGTCGGACAGGCCAGGCAGGCCGGGCAGGTCGAGCAGACCGCCCCAGCGCTCGGGGGCCTCCAGGCCCATCACGCGTCCGAGGCCCCAGACCATGGCCTGCGCGGGATCGGCATCGTCACCCTCGCCGACCGCCACGGCCCCGCTCGTCACGAGCCAGAGCGGCGCGTCGATGCCGGCGTCGCCGAGGGCCTGATGGAGGAGGAGGCTGGCGGTGACGGGCCGCAGGTCGCGGTCCGGGACGCCGGGGTGCGTGAACTCGGCGTCCGGGGTGCGACGCGGCAGGCCGCCGCCCGGCAGCACGCCATCCGGAGCGCGGCGAGGCAGGTCGCCGTCCGGAGCGCGGCGCGGCAGCTCGCCGTCCGGGACACCCGCCTGCGCGAACCCGCCGTTCCGGATGCCGCCCGGCAGCGCGCCGTCCGGAGCACGGCGCGGCAGGCCGCCGTCCGGGACACCCGCCTGCACGGACTCGCCGCCCGGGACACCCGCCTGCGCGAACCCGCCGTTCGGGATACCGCCCGGCAGCACGCCATCCGAAGCACCGCGCGGCAGCTCGCCGCCCGGGACACCCGCCTGCACGGACTCGCCGTTCCGGATACCGCCCGGCAGCGCGCCATCCGAAGCACCGCGCGGCAGCTCGCCGCCCGGGACACCCGCCTGCACGGACTCGCCGTCCGGGACACCCGCCTGCGCGAACCCGCCGTTCGGGATACCGCCCGGCGGCACGCCGTCCGGCGCGCCCGCCTGTGTGAACTCGGTGGTCGGGGTGGGGCCCGGAGCACCCGTCTGCGCGAACTCACCGCCCTGGGCGTCCGCCTGTGTGTCCAGGGCCAGGAGGGAGAGCACCGCCGTGATGCCCGGGGTGTGCTCCCTCAGCGCCCTCAGGTCCTTCGCGAGGTCGGTGCGGCCCGTCGTGATGGCGTCCGTCGTGAGGCGGAGCACCGTGCCGCCTGCTTTCTCGACGGCGTGGGCCACGGCGGCCTCCCGGGGGCCCGTGCCCGAACCGACCACCAGGAAGTTCCCGGACAGCGGGCCCGACGTCGGGGTGATCGGCCGCCACGCGATGCGGTGGCGCCAGTCGCCCACCCGGTCCGGGACCTCGGGCGTCAGCCAGTAACGCCGGTGTTCGAAGGGGTAGTTGGGGAGTTGTGCGAGCGGCAGGTCGGGGAAGGCGGCCCGCCAGTCGACGGGTACGCCGACCACGTGGGCGCGGGCGAGTTCGCGGACGAAGTGCCCGGCGCCGCCGTCCCGGTGCAGGCTGCCCAGGACCAGTGCCTCACTCCCGGCCCGTTCCGCGGTCTCCTGGACGCCGGCCGTGAGCACGGGGTGCGGGCTCACCTCGACGAAGGTGTCGTGGCCGTCCGCGAGGGCCGCGCCGATCGCCTCGTCGAAGCGGACCTGGGAGCGAAGGTTTTCGTACCAGTACCTGGCGTCCATGGCGGTGGTGTCGCAGAGTTCGCCACGCAGCGTGGAGTAGAGCGGGGTAGTCGACGGCCTCGGGGTGACGTCCGCGAGGTCGGTGAGGACGCGGCGGCGGACCTGCTCCATGTGGGGCGAGTGCGAGGCGTAGTCGACGGGGATGCGCCGGGTCCGGATTCCGTCTGCGGTGCAGCGCTCCTCGAACGCGGACAGGGCCTCCAGGTCACCGGCCACCACGACCGACACCGGGGAGTTGACCGCGGCGACGCTGATGCGCTCCGCCCGGTCGGCGATCAGTTCCCGTACGCGCTCCACGGGCAGCGATACGTGGGTCATCGAGCCGTCGCCGGTGAGGCCGGCCAGTGCGCGGGCCCGCAGGGCCACCACCCGGGCGGCGTCCTGCAACGACAGGGCCCCCGCGACGTACGCCGCCGCGATCTCGCCCTGGGAGTGCCCGACCACCGCGTCCGGCTCCACACCGCACGCCCGCCACAGCCGTGCCAGCGACACCATCACCGCGAACAGCACCGGCTGCACGACCTCCACCCGGTCCAGCGACGGAGCGCCCTCCGCGCCACGGACCACGTCCACGACCGAGAAGCCCGCCACTTCGGCAAGTGCCGCGTCGCATTCCGCCAACGCCTCGGCGAACACCGGGACTTCGAGGAGACCGCGACCCATCCCCACCCACTGCGAACCCTGGCCGGGGAACACCCACACCACGCGACGGCCCGCGCTGCCCGTGCCGGTCAGGAGGCCGGGGGCGGGCAAGCCTTCCTCAAGCCGCCGCAGGAGGTCCTGGGCCGTCCCGTGGTCCTCGGCCAGGACGACGGCCCGCTGCCGGTGGTGGGTGCGTCCGGTGGCGAGGGTGCGTCCGACGCCTTCCAGCGTGCCGGTTCCCGCCAACGCCGTTGCCAGGAGGCGGGATTGGGCGGCCAGGGCGGTCTCCGTACGGGCGGACAGTACGAGCGGTACGAGACCCGCAGCCTCCAGGACGCCCACCGAGGCCGCCGCCGGGCGGTCCGCTGCGGGCGGCTCCTCGACAATCACATGCGCGTTCGTCCCGCTCACACCGAACGCCGACACCCCCGCCCGGCGCGGACGGCCCGCCGCCACCGGCCACTCGCGCGCCTCGCGCAGCACCTCCACCGCACCGGACGACCAGTCCACGTGCGACGACGGCTCGTCCGCGTGCAACGTCGCCGGAAGCGCACCGTGCCGCAACGCCAGCACCATCTTGATCACACCGGCCACACCGGCAGCCGCCTGCGCATGACCGATGTTCGACTTCAACGAACCGAGCCACAAAGGCTGTTGGCGATCGCGTTCCTGCCCGTACGTCGCGAGCAGCGCCTGCGCCTCGATCGGATCGCCCAGCACCGTACCCGTACCGTGCCCCTCCACCACATCCACATCGGACGCAGACACACCCGCAGTCTCCAGCGCACGACGGATCACCCTCTGCTGCGCCGGACCACTGGGCGCAGACAGACCATTGGACGCCCCGTCCTGGTTCACCGCACTCCCCCGCACCACGGCCAGCACCTCATGCCCCTTGCGCCGCGCGTCCGAGAGCCGCTCAAGGACCACCAGGCCCACACCCTCGGCGAAGCCGAAGCCGTCCGCCTGCTCGGAGTAGGCCTTGCAGCGTCCGTCGGCGGCGAGAGCGCCCTGCCGCGAGAACTCCTCGAACACCTCGGTCCCCGCCATCACCGAGACTCCGCCCGCCACCGCGAGCGACGACTCGCCGTCCCGCAGCGAGCGGGACGCCAGATGCAGCGCCATCAACGACGAGGAGCACGCCGTGTCCACCGTCAACGCGGGCCCCTCCAGGCCCAGTACGTAGGACACCCGGCCCGAGGCGACAGCGGGTGAGCCGCCGGTGAGGAGGTAGCCCTCGCTGTTCTCGGGGGCGTCGACGCCGTGGCCGTAACCCTGGTAGGCGGAGCCCAGGAAGACTCCGGTGCTGGAGCCGCGCAGCGCGCGCGGGTCGATGCCGGAGTTCTCCAGTGCCTCCCAGGCGACTTCCAGGACCTGGCGCTGCTGCGGGTCCATCGCCAGCGCCTCGCGCGGCGAGATCCCGAAGAACGCCGGGTCGAAGTCCCCCGCCCCGTCGAGGAATGACCCGTGGCGGGGGCCTGCCGTGCCGTCGGCGGCGGTGTCGCTCAGCCGGTCGAGGTCCCAGCCCCGGTCGGCGGGTAGCTCCGACACGGCGTCGCCGCCCGAGGTGATGAACTCCCAGAGCCCTTCTGGGGAGTTGACTCCGCCGGGGAACCGGCAGGCCATGCCCACGATCACGATCGGGTCGTCCTCGCCCGCTGCGCCGTCGGCACCGGCACCGGCACCGGGTCGCGGGTCCGGTGCTCCGGCCGGGGGCTGCTCGGCGCCGAAGAGCCGGTCGAGCAGGTAGTCGGCGAGAGCGGTGACGGACGGCCGGTCGAAGACGAGGGTGGACGCCTCGGGCAGGCCGGTCGCCGCGGTGATCCGGTTGCGCAGCTGCACGGCGGTCATGGAGTCGAAGCCGAGGTCCCGGAAGGCGCGTTCCTGGTCGACGGCCGCGGCGTCCGGGTGCCCGAGCACCGCGGCGGCCTCGGCGCGCACCAGGCGCAGCAGGTGGCCCCTGCGTTGCCCGGCCGACAGCGGCAGCAGCTTCTCGTGCAGCGGGGAACGGTCCCCTCGCGCGCTCTCCTGCGGCGCTCCGACGGAGGGCGCGGCGGGTACGAGTTCGTCGAACAGCGGGCGGTGCCGTACGGCGCCCATGAGGTCGAGGAACGCGGGCCGGTCGAGGTCGGCGACGCAGACGCAGGCCTCGTCGCGCTCCAGGCAGGTGTCGAGTTCGGCGAGGGCCTGCTCGGGCGGCATCGGCCGGACGCCCTGGCGGCGCAGGAAGTCCTGGCCCGCGTCACCGGCCATGCCGGGGCCGTCCCACAGGCCCCACGCGACGGACAGCGCGGAGTGCCCGCGGCGGCGGCGCCGCTGGGCGAAGCCGTCCAGGAAGGCGTTGGCCGCCGCGTAGGCGCCCGCCCGGGTCGCGCCCCACACTCCGGCGTTCGAGGAGAACAGTACGAAGGCTTCCGCGTCGGGGCAGAGGGCGTCGAGGTGCACCGTCCCGGCAACCTTGGCGGCGGTGACGCTCGCGAACTCCTCCTCGGTGATGCGGTCCAGCGGTGTGGACTGCGGTACGCCGGCGGTGTGGAAGACGGCGTCGACGCTGCGGCCCGCCTCGCGCTCGGCGGCGAGCAGCGAGGCCAGGTCGGCCCGGTCCGTTACGTCGCAGGCGGCGAGGGTCACTCCGGCGCCCAAGTCACGTATTTCTGCGGCCAGTTCGTCGGAGCCGGGGGCGTCGGGGCCGCTGCGGCTGGTGAGGACGAGATGCGTGGCGCCCGCGCGCGCCAGGCGGCGTGCGACGTGGGCGCCGATGCCACCGGTGCCGCCGGTCACCAGGACCGTGCCGCGCGGCGACCAGCCGGGGGCGTCGGCGGCCGGGGTGTCCGCAGGGGTGCCGGCCGGGGTGTCCGTAGAGGTGTCCGCCGGGCTGTCGGCGGGGGCGGGCACGAGCCGGGGGATCCTGGGCCCGGTTGCACGCAGCGCCACCTGGTCCTCGTCCCGGGGCCGGGCGAGCACCGCCGTCAGCTGTGCGCCGAGCGCCTCGTCCGGCGCGGGCAGGTCGATCGATCCGCCCCAGCGCGTGGGGTGTTCCAGGCCGACGACCCGGCCGAGGCCGCACACCGCCGTCTGTGCGGGGTCCACCTCGCCGTCCTCGTCCGTCACGGCGACGGCGCGCCGGGTCAGCACCCACAGCGGCGCCTCGACTCCGGCGTCGCCCAGCGCCTGGACCAGGTGCAGGGTCCGCCACGCGGGCAGGTGCGGTGCTTCGGCGTCGGCTTCGGTGTCGGTGTCGGCGTCGATGTCGGCGTCGGCTTCGGCCGTCAGGGCGAGCAGTGAGACCACCGCCGCCGGCTGTTCCCCGTCTGCTGCGGCCGCGCGCAGGGCGGCCGCCGCCGCGGCGCGTTCCCGGCCGCCGCAGTCGACGGCGGCGACCGTGGCGCCGGCGCGTTCGAGGGCTTCGCAGACCATGTCGCGCCAGGCGTCCGGTACATGACGGTCCGTCATGAGCAGGACGCGGCCGGTGAGGGGGGCCGCGTCCCACACGGTCTCCCGCCACTCCACCCGGTAGCGCCGCCCAGGGCCGGCGGGTGCGGTGGGGCGACCGGGCGCGGTGTGCCAGAACGGGGTGTGCCGGAAGGGGTAGCAGGGGAGTTCGACCACGGCGGCGTCCGGTGTCGCGGCCCGCCAGTCGACCCGTACGCCGCACACGTGCGCCTCGGCGAGCGCCGCGAGGAACCGGTCCTGGCCGCCCGCGTCCCGCCGCAGCGTGCTGAGGACCGCGGCGTCGGCGCCGGCCGCGTCCAGGGTCGCCTCGATGCCGGGGCCGAGGACCGGCTGCGGGCTCACCTCGACGAAGGCGTCGAAGCCCGCCTGCGCGAGCAGTCTCGTACCCGTGTCGAACCGCACCTGTTCGCGGAGGTTGCGGAACCAGTAGTCGCCGCCCATGACGGCGGTGTCGATCTCCTCGCCGACGGTCGTGGAGTACAGGGGCACGGATGCCGTACGGGCGACGACGCCGGACAGGGCGGCCGTCAGCTCCTCGCGCAGCGGTTCGACCATGGCCGAGTGGGAGGCGTAGTCCACGGGGATGTTCCTGGCCCGGACGCCGTCGGCCGCGCAGGTGTCGAGCAGTGTGTCCAGGTGCTCGCGGGGGCCGGCCACCACGACTGTGCCGGGGCCGTTGACGGAGGCGACGGAGAGGGCGCCGCCGTAGGGGGCGAGCAGGGCTTCGGCCTGTTCCTCGGTACGGGCCAGGGAGACCATGCCGCCGGTGCCGGCGAGGGAACGCAGTGCCTTGGCGCGGACCGCGACCACTTTCGCGGCGTCCTGGAGCGAGAGGGCGCCGGCGACGCAGGCCGCCGCGATCTCACCCTGCGAGTGCCCGATCACCGCGGCCGGCTCCACACCGCAGGAACGCCACAGCGCCGCAAGCGACACCATCACCGCGAACAGCACGGGCTGGACCACGTCCACCCGCTCCAACGGTGCACCGTCGGCGATCACTTCGGTCAGCGACCAGTCGACGTACGGGGCCAGCGCCTGCTCGCAGTCGTGCAGGGAGCGGGCAAAAACGGGCGAGGAGGCCAGCAGTCCGGCGGCCATGCCCTGCCACTGCGACCCCTGCCCGGGGAAGACCATCACGACCTTCCGGCCGGGCCGTGCCGTGCCGGTGAACGCCCGGGGGTGCGGCTCCTGCCGGGCCACGGCACGCAGGGCGGCCAGGGCGTCCGCACGGCCGCCGACGACCACGGCACGGTGCTCGAACAAGGTGCGCCGGGTGGCGAGCGTGAAGGCAACGTCCGCGAGATCCGCGGCCGGGGCGGCACCGGGCCGCTCCAGGTGAGCCACGAGCCGTTCGGCCTGGGCCCGCAGGGCACCGTCGGTCCGCCCGGACAGAAGCAAGGGGTACGGCCCTTCCTCCCGCCCGCAGCCCGATGCCTCCGGGCCCGAGTCGGGCTTGGCGGTCGCGCCGGGCTGCGGGGCCGAGTCAGGCTCCAGGACCCCGCCGGACTCCGGCTCCAGGGCCCCGCCGGGCTCCGGCTCCGGGGCCTCCTCGACCAGTACGTGTGCGTTGGTTCCGCTGATGCCGAACGAGGAGACTCCCGCGCGGCGGATTCGGGTGCCGCGTGGCCACGGCCTGCTTTCGGCGAGTGGGGTGACCGCTCCCGTGTCCCAGTCGATCCGCGACGACGGGGCGTCGAAGTGCAGGAGGCGGGGCAGGTGGCCGTGCTGGAGGGCGAGCACCGTCTTGATCAGGCCCGCCGCTCCGGCGGCGGCCTGGGTGTGGCCGATGCTGGACTTGACCGAGGCGATCCACAGCGGGGCGTCCTGGGGCCGCCCCGCGCCGTACGTCTCCAGCAGTGCGTGGGCCTCGACGGGGTCGCCGAGGGCGGTTCCTGTGCCGTGCGCCTCGACGTAGTCGACATCGGCGGGGCCCAGCCGGGCGTCTTGGAGCGCCTGCCGGATCACCCGTTGCTGGGCCGGGCCGTTGGGGGCGGTGAGGCCGTTGCTGGCGCCGTCCTGGTTGACGGCCGAGCCGCGCAGCACGGCCAGCACCCGGCGGCCTTCGCGCTGTGCCGTGGACAGGCGCTGCAGTACGAGCAGGCCGACGCCCTCGGCGAGGCCGAAGCCGTCGGCGGCCTCGGCGAAGGGCTTGCACCGGCCGTCGGCGGCCAGTCCGCCCTGGCTGCTGAACTCGGTGAACGCGCCGGGGGTGCTCATCACGGTGGCGCCGCCCGCGAGCGCGGTGGTGCACTCGCCGCGGCGCAGCGAGTGCATCGCCAGGTGGGTCGCGGTGAGCGAGGAGGAGCAGGCGGTGTCCACGGTCAGTGCCGGGCCTTCGAGGCCGAGCGTGTACGCCACCCGGCCGGAGGCCACGCTGGAGGCCGTGCCCGTGCCCAGGTAGCCGAGGACGTCCGCCGACGCCTCGTCGGGGCGCGGTCCGTAGTCGACGGCGCCGACTCCGGCGAAGACTCCGGTGGCGGTGCCGGCGAGCGTCGAGGGGTCGAACCCGGCGCGTTCCAGTGCTTCCCAGGCGACTTCGAGCAGGAGCCGCTGCTGCGGGTCCATGGCCAGTGCCTCGCGCGGTGAGATGCCGAAGAAGTCCGCGTCGAAGCCGGTGGCGTCGTACAGGAAGCCGCCGTTGCACCCGTCGAGGGCCGAGGTGTCCCAGCCGCGGTCGGTGGGCGGGCCGCCGACGGCGTCGCCGTCCGCCTTCAGGAAGTCCCACAGGGCGGCGGGGCTGTCGATGCCGCCGGGGAACCGGCAGCCCATGCCGACGACGGCGATCGGCTCGCCGGCCCGGTACTCGCTCTCGCGCAGTCGCGCGCCGACGGCCTCCAAGTCCCCTGCCGTACGCCGCAGATAGCGGCGCAGCTTGTCCTCGGTGCTTTCCCGGGCCTCGCTCGTGCTCTCCCGGATTCCGCTCGTGCTCTCCCGGTCCTCGCTCATCGTCCCTCGTTCTCCTTGCCGAACCGCTGGTCGAGAAGTGCGAACAGTTCGTCGTCGTCGGCGACGTCGTCGACGGCCGTGCGGGAGTCCCCGCCGCCGCCCGTGGCGCTCCACCTGGAGAGCAGGGCCGTCAACCGCGCCTCGACTTCCCCGCGTTCACCGGCGAAGTCCGCCAGTGCCGCCTCCAGCGCGTCGAGGTGCAGGGCGACGTCGGCCCCCGGGCCCTGCGGGTCCTTCTGCGAGTCCTTCTCCGGTGCCGGCGCGTCGGCGAACAGCTTGGTGTCCAGGTGGGCTGCGACCGCCTCGGGCGTCGGGTGGTCGAAGACGAGGGTGCTCGGCAGCCGCAGGCCCACCACGGCCGCCAGGCGGTTGCGCAGTTCGACCGAGGCCAGCGAGTCGAAGCCCAGCTCCTTGAAGTGCCGCCCGGGGCGCACCGATTCGGCCGTGTCGTATCCGGCGACGGCGGCGGCCTGGGCCCGTACGGTCTCCGTCAGGGCGGCGAGCCTGTCGGGGCGCGGCAGCGGCGCCAGCCGTGCGGCGAGCCCCTCCCCGCCTTCCCCGCCGGTCTGTTCGCGGGCGGCCCTGCGCAACGGCGTGTGCAGCAGCCCGCGCAGGACCTCGGGCCCGCCGTCGGGGCCCTGCGGCCGGGAGGTGTCCAGGCCCAGCGGGTAGAGGACCGCGTCGCCGCGCCGGATCGCGAGGTCGAACAGGGCCAGGGCCCGTGCGGTCGGCAGGGGGAGCATGCCCGCGCGGGCCATCCGCCGGGTGTCCCGTTCCCCGAGTGCGCCGGTCAGCCCGCTGGCCTCCTCCCACAGGCCCCAGCCGAGGGACGTCGCGGGCAGTCCGCGCGCCTGCCGGTACCTGGCCAGTGCGTCCAGTGCGGCGTTGGCGGCGGCGTAGGCGCCCTGGCCCGGCCCGGCCAGTACGGAGGCGCCCGAGCCGAACAGGACGAAGAAGCTCAGTTCGCTTCCCCGGTTGAGTTCACCGGTGAGTTCGTGCAGGTGCCATGCGGCGTCGGCCTTCGGCGCGAGGACGTCGGCCAGCGCGGCCGGCTCCAGGGAGGCGGCCAGGCCGTCGGCGAGGACCCCCGCGGTGTGCACGACGCCGGTCAGCGGGTGCCGGTCGGGCACCGCGTCGAGTACGGCGGCGAGCGCGGACCGGCTGGAAACGTCGCAGGCGAGGGTGGTCACCGTCGCGCCCAGGCCGCCCAGTTCGGCCTCGAACGCGGCCGCTCCGGGGGCGGCGGGCCCCCGGCGGCCGAGCAGCAGCAGGTGGCGTACGCCGTGTTCGGCCACCAGGTGGCGGGCGATGAGGCGGGCCAGGGTGCCCGTTCCGCCGGTGACGAGCACGGTGCCTTCCGGGTCGAGCGGCGCCGGCTGGACGAGCACCAGCTTCCCGGTGTGCCGCCCGGTGCTCATGTGCTGCAGGGCGGCCGACGCACGCTGCAGCGGCCAGGCCGTGACTGGCAGGCGGCCGATCGTCCCCTCGTTCACCAGGGCGGCGATCCCGGTCAGGATCGCGCCGAGCCGGTCGGGCCCGGCGTCGGCGAGGTCGAAGGGCAGATAGCGCCCGTGGAACTGCCCGGGGTCGCGGGGGTCGGTCTTGCCCATCTCGACGAACGCCCCGCCTTCGGCGAGGAGTTGTGCCGATTCGTCGAGCAGTGCACCGGTCAGCGAGTTGACCACGACGTCCATGCCGCGGCCGCCGGTGACGGGCCTGAACCGTTCGGCGAATCCGGCTTCCCTGGAGGAGGCGAGGTGGTCGTCGTCGAGTCCGATGGCGCGCAGGAGGTGGTGCTTGGCGGGGCTGGCGGTGGCGAAGACCTCCGCCCCGGCCAGGGCGGCCAGGCGGACCGCGGCCATGCCGACGCCGGTGGCGGCGGCGTGGACCAGGACCCGCTGGCCGGGCCGCAGTCCGGCGAGGTCGTGCAGCGCGTAGTGGGCGGTGGTGAAGGCGATGGGCAGGGCGGCGGCCTCGGTGGTGCTCCATCCCTGCGGGACGGGCGCGAGGAGCCGGTGGTCGGTGACCGCCACAGGACCGAAGGCGCCCTCGAAGAGGCCCATGACACGGTCGCCGGCCTCGATGCCTGTGACGTCCGGGCCGGTGGCGGTGACGACCCCGGCGCCCTCGGTGCCCATGACGGCGGCACCGGGGTACATGCCGAGGGCGACGAGGACGTCGCGGAAGTTCACGCCGGTGGCCCGGAGTTCGACCCGTACCTCGCCGGGGCCGAGCTGCCGTCCGGCGTCCGGCGCCGCCCGGAACGCGAGGGCGTCCAGGGACTCGCCCGCGGGTTCCAGGCGGGCGGGCGGCCGGGGCGCCAGCAGGGCCGCGCCGGTACGGGTGGAGGACAGCCGGGGTACGAGCGCGAGGTCGCCGCGCAGTGCCACCTGCGGGTGGTCGAGCAGGGCGGGGAACCGGGCGAGGTCGGTGGCGTCGCCGTCGGCGAGGTCGAGCAGCACGAAGTGGCCCGGCGACTCCGCCTGGGCGGAACGGACCAGCCCCCAGACCGCGGCCTGCGCGGGGTCCGCCCCGGTGTCGGCGCCCGAGGCGCTCACGGCGTGCCGGGTGATCAGGACCAGGCGGCCGGTGCGCTCCGGCGCGTCGAGCCACTCGCGGACGAGTCCGGCCGCGTGCAGCACGCTCTCGTGCACGGATCCGGCCGGGTCCGCCGCCCGCCACGGACGGCAGTGCACGTACACGGCGTCGGGTTCCGGCTCGCCGGCCGCGACCGCCGCGGCCAGTGCCGCCAGGTCCGGGTAGTCCTTGCCGGGCCCCGGCGGGCCGCCGACGGTCACGCCGTGCACGGCCGTGCCGCCGCGCTCGGGGCCGGGGCGCCAGGACAGCTGGTAGAGGTCGTCGGCGCCGGATTCCGCCGCGTCGCCTCCGGGCGGCGTGCCGTCGGCCGGGCGTACGGTCAGGGCGTTCACCCGGACGACCGGCGCTCCGGCGGGGTCGGTCACCGACAGGCTCATCGCGTCGCCGTCGGCGGGGGCCGCCGACACGCGGATCGTGGTGGCCCCGGACGCGTACAGGGTGGTCCCCGCCCAGGAGAAGGGGAGGAACGCCCCTTCCCGCCCGGCCAGGGCACTCAGGCCGAGGGTCTGCGCCGCCGCGTCGAGGAGGACGGGGTGCAGCAGGTAGCCCTCGTCGCCGTTCTCGTCCGCGGCCCCGACTGCCCCTGCGGCTGCGGGGAGTTCGGCTTCGGCGAACACCTCTTCGCCGCGCTGCCAGGCGGCGCGCAGTGCCCGGAAGGCAGGCCCGTAGGCGTAGCCCCGGTCGGCCAGGCGCGCGTAGGCGGCGTCCAGGTCGAGGGGCTGGGCGCCCGGCGGCGGCCAGGCCGACGGCGTGTCCTGCGGCGGCGCCCCCTCGCAGAGGAGACCGGTCGCGTGCCGGGTCCAGGGCGCGTCGGGGGTGTGCGGGTCGCGGGCGTGCACGTCCACCGTGCGGGTGCCGGTGGGTGCGGGCGCCCCGACCGTCACGCGTACGGCGGTCTCGGGGCCGAGGACGAGCGGGGCGGAGAGCACCAGTTCGTCCAGAGCGGGCGTGCCCGCGTGCCGGCCGGCCGTCAGCGCCAGGTCGACCAGTGCGCTGCCGGGGAACAGGGTCTTCCCGCCGACGGCGTGGTCGGCCAGCCACGGCTGCTCGCCGAGGGCGATCCGCCCGGTCAGGACGTGTCCGCCGTCGGTCGTGCCCAGCGCCGTGGACAGGACGGGGTGGGCCACCGGGTCCAGGCCCGCCGCTCCCGCGTCACCACGGGTACGGCGCGGGCGCGGCCAGTAACGGGTGTGCTCGAAGGGATACGTCGGCAGGTGTGCCGTGCCGCCGGGCCCCAGGGCCGGCCCGAGGTCGACGGGCAGGCCTTCGGCGCGGGCCTCCAGCAGGTTGCGCAGGAAGGTGCGCGCGTCGGGGCGGTCGCGGCGCAGGGAGGCGAGGGTGACGACGCCGTCACGGCCGGCGTCCTCGGCGCTCTGCTCGATGCCGGGGAGCAGCACCGGGTGCGGGCTGACCTCGATGAAGGTGTCGAAGCCCTGTCCCATCAGGTGCCGCACGGCCTCGTCGAGGCGGACCGTGCCGCGCAGATTGCGGTACCAGTACGCCGCGTCGAGCCCGGCGGTGTCCAGCGGGCCGCCGGTGACGGTCGAGCAGAAGGGCACGGTGGCGGACCGGGCCTGGACTGTGCCGAGTTCGTCGGCGAGTTGCCGCTCGACCTGTTCCACCTGCGGGGAGTGCGAGCCGTAGCCCACCGCGATGCGCCGCGGGGACATCCCCTCGGCCTGCGGCGAGTCGAGGAACTCGTCGAGGGCCGCGGCCTGGCCCGCGACGACGAGAGAGCGCGGCCCGTTGACCGCGGCCACGCTCAGGCGGCCGTCCCACGGCGCCAGCGCCGCCTGAAGCTCGTCGGGCGTGGCCGTGACGGAGGCCATGGCGCCCTGCCCGTTCAGCCGGCACAGCACCTTGCTGCGCAGCGCCACGACCCGCGCCGCGGTGTCGAGGGTGAGGGCGCCCGCGACGCAGGCGGCGGCGATCTCGCCCTGCGAGTGGCCGACCACGGCGGCCGGTTCCACCCCGTGGGCACGCCACAGGGCGGCCAGCGACACCATCACCGCGAACAGCAGGGGCTGCACGACGTCGGGCCGCTCGAAGGCGTCCGGGGGCCCTTCGCCGCGCAGCGTGGCCCGCAGGTCCCAGTCGGTGTACGGGGCGAGCGCCCGCGCACAGTCCGCCATGGACGCGGCGAAGACCTCCGAACGGTCCAGGAGGTCGACGGCCATGCCGGTCCACTGGGAGCCCTGGCCGGGGAAGACGAGGACGGCTTTGCGGCCGGTCGCCGTGCGCGGCGCCACCACGTCGGCCCCGGCCTCACCGGCGGCGAGGGCGTCGAGGGCGGCGCACAGCGTCTCCCGGTCGTCGGCGAGGACGGCGGCCCTGACGTCGAAGCGGGTCCGGCCGGCCTCCAGCGTCCGCGCGGCGTCGGCCAGTGAGGTCTGCGGGGAGGTGCGCAGCAGTTCGGCGAGCGCCCGCGCCTGCGCGCTCACCGCGCCGTGCGTACGGGCGGACAGCGAAAGGGGCACGGCCCCCGCCCGCAGACCACTGCCCGCGGGGGCTTCTTCCCGTACGAGGTGGTCGGGAGCCTCTTCCCGTACGAGAGGGTCGGGAGCCTCTTCCCGTACGAGGTGGGCGGGAGCCTCTTCCCGTACGAGAGGGGCGGGCGCCTCCTCCAGTACGAGGTGGGCATTGGTCCCGCTGACGCCGAACGCCGACACCCCGGCCCGGCGCACGCGCGCGCCGCGCGGCCAGTCCGCGTTCTCCTGCTGGACGCGGATCGGCCCCGCCCGCCAGTCGATCTCGGGGGAGAGTTCCGCCGCGTGCAGGCTGCGCGGGACGACGCCGTGGCGCATCGCGAGGACCGTCTTGATCACGCCGGCGACTCCGGCGGCCGCCTGGGTGTGGCCGATGTTGGACTTCACCGAGCCCAGGGCGAGCGGGCGTTCGCGGTCCGCGCCGTAGGTGGCCAGCAGCGCCCCGGCCTCGATGGGGTCGCCCAGCCTGGTGCCGGTGCCGTGCGCCTCCACCACGTCGATGTCGGCCGCCGACAGGTGGGCGTCGGCGAGCGCCTGCCGGATCACGTCTTCCTGGGCCGGGCCGTTCGGCGCGGCGAGCCCGTTGCTCGCGCCGTCCTGGTTGACCGCGCTGCCGCGCAGTACGGCGAGGACCGGGTGGCCCGCCGCCAGGGCCGCCGAGAGCGGTTCGAGGAGCAGGGCGCCGGCTCCCTCGGCGAGACCGAAGCCGTCCGCCTGCGCGGAGAACGGCTTGCACCGACCGTCGGCGGCGAGGCCGCGCTGCCTGCTGAAGTCCACGAACGTATAGGGGTCGGAGATGACGGTGACTCCGCCGGCCAGCGCCATGGTGCACTCGCCGCCGCGCAGCGCCCGCATCGCCAGGTGGATGCCCACCAGGGACGCGGAGCACGCCGTGTCCACGGTGATCGCCGGGCCCTGCCAGCCGAAGACGTAGGCGAGGCGCCCCGACAGCACGCTGGCCGAGTTGCCGAGCCCCTGGTAGCCCTCGACGCGGGCGGCCTCGCTCTTTAGGAGCGGCATGTACGACTGGCCGTTGGACCCGACGAAGACGCCCACCCGGCTGCCCCTCAGCAGGTCCGGGTCGATGCCGCCGTGCTCCACGGCCTCCCAGGCGGCCTCCAGCATCAGCCGCTGCTGCGGGTCCATCGCGAGGGCCTCGCGGGGGGTGATGCCGAAGAACTCCGCGTCGAAGCCCGCCGCGTCGGTGAGGAATCCGCCGCGGTCGGAGTAGCTGGTGCCGGGGTGGTCCGGGTCGGGGTGGAGAAGCGCCCGCAGGTCCCAGCCGCGGTCCTGGGGCAGAGCGCCGGTGAGGTCCCGGCCTTCGGCGACGGCCTGCCAGAGCTGCTCGGGCGAGCCGATGCCTCCGGGGAAGCGGCAGCCCATGCCGACGACGGCGATCGGCTCCTGCTCGGTGGTCCGTGCGGCGGTGGGCACCACGGCGGTGCTCTCCGGGCGGGGTCCTGCGGCCAGTTGGGACAGCAGGTGGCGGGCGAGGCGGGTGATGGTCGGGTGATCAAAAACCAGTGAGGCGGGCAGCCGCAGGCCGGTGTCGGCGGCGAGCCGCTTGCGCAGCTGCACCGTGCCGAGCGAGTCCAGGCCCAGCTCGGTGAACGCGCGCCGCCCGTTGACGTCCTGCGCACTGTCGTGCCCGAGGACCGCCGCGGTGGCCTCGGTGACCAGGGTGACGAGAAGGTTCTCCTGCTCCGCTGCCGTCAGCCCCGAAAGCCGCCCGGCGAGCGCACCGGCCGGACCACCGTCCGCCCCGTTCCCGGGGCCGCCGTCCGACCCACCCACCGCCGCCGTGGGCTCCGCCGCCGGGCGCGCCTCGGCGATCTCGTCGAACAGCGCGGTCGGCCGCAGGGCACCGTAGCCCGCGGCGAAGACGGGCCAGTCCACGTCGGACACCGCGACGGCGTTCTCCCCCGAGTCCAGTACGGACTGCAGGACGGTCAGGGCACGACCGGCCGTCAGGGCCCGCAGCCCGCGCCCTGCCACGGGCTGCGCGGGGGCGCCGGAGGCGCCGGAGGCATCGGGGACGCCGGAGGCATCGGGGACGCCGGAGGCATCGGGGGCGCTGGGGGCATCGGAATCCCCGGGCAGTGCCCAGGGGCTCCAGGCCACCGCCGTGCTCCGGTGGCCCCCGGCCCGCCGCTGTGCGGCGAACGCGTCCAGGCAGGCGCTGCCCGCCGCGTAGCCGGCCATTCCCGCGCCGCCCCAGACTCCGGCCACCGACGAGCAGTGGATCTCCTGCTCCACCGGATGTCCTTCGAGGATCCTGGCGAGGGTCAGGGCCAGGCCGGTCTTGGCGTGCACGGTGGCCGCGAAGTCCTCCGGATCCGTCTCCAGGAGCGGTCCGAACTCCAGGCGGGTCGCGGCGTGCAGGACGGTGCTGACCTCGTACGGGGCGGCTGCGACGGCCGCCGTGAGGGAGTCCGCGTCGGTCGCGCAGCAGGTGACCGTCGTCGGGCCGTCCCGCAGCGTGCCGAGGAGGTCCTCGCCCGCGCCGCCGGCCAGGACGAGGTGGGCGGCGCCGCCTTCGGCCGCCCACCTGGCGAGCCGTTCGCCGATCGGGCTGTCCGCTCCGGTGACGAGCACGGTCCCGTGCGGGCGGGCCGGGCGGGGGTCTGCTGCGGCGCCCGAAGGCGGCGCCGGCAGGTGTGCCCGTACCAGGCGCCGCCCGTACAAGGCATGGGCGCGCAGGGCGAGTTGGTCGTCGCCTGCGGGTGCGCCCGCGAGGATGCCGGGCACCCGGGTGAGCAGGGGCGCGTCGACGGTGCCCCGCGGCAGGTCCAGCACGCCGCCCCAGCGCTGTCCGAGCTCCAGTCCCGCGACCCGGCCCAGGCCGTGCACGGCGGACTGGGCGAACGATCCGGTGCCTTCGTCGTCGGGTGTCCGTACGGCGCCCTGGGTCAGGCACCACAACGGGGCTTCGACGCCCGCGTCGGCGAGGGCCTGAAGGAGCGTCAGGGTGGTGACCGCACCGGCGGGGACGCCCGCCAGGCCGCGGTGGTCCGACTCGTCGGCCGCGAGCAGCGACACCACGCCCCGCAGCCCGGTGGTTCCCGCCGTGGCGGCGGTGACGGCCTCGGCTGCCTCGGCGCGGCCCAGGTCCGGGGCCAGGACGCACTCCAGCGGCACGCCGCCGCACTCGCGCACCGCGGTCAGCAGCGGTGCGGCCCAGGCGGGGGCGGCGGCCGGGGTGACGACCAGCCAGGTTCCCCGCGGGTCGGCCTGCTGTGCGGCGGGCAGCGGCTTCCACGCCACCCGGTAGGTCACGTCATCGCCGCCGCGGGCGGGCGTAGCGGCGGCGGTGGACGTCCAGTAGTGCTTGCGCCGGAAGGGGTAGGTGGGCAGCGGGACGCGACGCGCGCCGGGGAAGGCGTTCTGCCAGCGCACGTCCACGCCCGCGGCGTGGGCGCCCGCCACGGAGGTGAGGAACGACTCCGGGCCGTGCGCGGTGCGCCGCAGGGTGCCGACGGCCACGTACTCGCCCGGCTCCCGTCCCCGCGCGTCGAGCGTCTCCTCGACCGTCGCGGCCAGCACCGGGTGCGGGCTGATCTCCAGGAAGGCGTCGTGGTGCGCGGCTGCGAGGAGCTCCACGACATCGTGCAGGCGCACCGGCTCGCGCAGGTTGCGGTACCAGTACCCGGCGTCCAGCTCCTCGCCCTCCATCGGGCGGCCCGTCACCGTCGAGTAGAAGGGCACCCGTGCGCGGGAGGGGCTCAAGTCCCCTATCGCGGCGGCGAGTTCCTCGCGCACCTGCTCCATCTGTGCGGAGTGCGAGGCGTAGTCCACGTCGATGGTCCTGGCCCGTACGCCCCGTTCGGTGCAGGCTGCCACGAAGGCCAGTACGGCCCCGGGTTCGCCGGAGACGACGACGGAGGCGGGGCCGTTGACCGCGGCCACCTCGACGGCGTCCGCATACGGTGCGAGCAGGTCCCGTACGGCCTTCTCGTCGAGCGCCACGGCCGCCATCGCGCCCTGTCCGGCCAGCGACCGCAGCAGGCGGCTGCGCAGGACCACGAGCCGGGCGGCGTCGTCGAGGGTGAGGACGCCCGCGACGTACGCCGCGGCGATCTCGCCCTGCGAGTGTCCGGCCACCGCCGCCGGTTCCACACCGTACGAACGCCACAGGGCGGCCAGCGACACCATCACCGCGAACAGCGCGGGCTGCACCACGTCGACGCGGTCGAGCCCGGGGGCGCCGGGCTCCTGGCGGAGCACCGCGGCCACCGACCAGTCCTGCCACGGGGCCATCGCCTCGTCGCAGGCCCGGATCGTCTCGGCGAAGACCGGGGACCACTCCAGCAGGTCGGCGCCCATGCCGGCCCACTGCGAGCCCTGGCCGGGGAAGAGGAACACGGCGGAGCGCCCGCCCGATTCGACGGTTCCCTGGATGCGCGCCCGGCCGTCGGCCACCTCGCGCATTCCCCGCAGGGCGGCTTCCCGGGAGCCGGCCAGGACCACCGCGCGGTGCTCGTGCCTGGCCCGGGTGGTGGCCAGCGAGTGGCCGAGGTCGGGCAGCGGGACGCTCTCGTCCGCGACGACGGCGGTCAGCTGTGCCGCCTGGGCGCGCAGGGCCTCCTCGGTCCGCGCGGAGACGACCAGCGGCACCGGGAACTGCGGCGCCACCGTCGGGGGCGCCACAGCCTGCGGGGCCAGGGTCTGCGGTGTGGTGCTTTCCTCGCCCTCCGGGGGCTCGGGGGCCTCTCCCAGGACGACGTGGGCGTTGGTGCCGCTGATGCCGAACGCGGACACGGCCGCGTACCGGGGCCGTTCGCCGCGCGGCCAGTCCTGCTCCTCGGCCAGCAGGGCGACCGCGCCCGACGCCCAGTCGACGTGCGGCGAGGGCTCGTCCGCGTGCAGGGTCCTGGGCAGCCGCTCGTGCTGGAGGGCGAGCACCATCTTGAGGATGCCGACCGCGCCGGCGGCGCCCTGGGTGTGGCCGATGTTCGACTTCGCGGATCCCAGCCACAACGGCCTTTGCGTGCTGCGGTGTTGACCGTACGTGTCGAGCAGGGCGTGGGCCTCGATCGGGTCGCCGAGGGTGGTGCCGGTGCCGTGCGCCTCGACCGCGTCCACGTCGCCGGGTGCGACGCCCGCGTTGGCCAGCGCCTGCTCGATGACCTTGCGCTGGGCCGCCCTGCTGGGGGCGGACAGGCCGTTGCTGGCACCGTCCTGGTTGATGCCGGTGCCCCGGACGACGGCGTGCACGGTGTGCCCGTTGCGCCGGGCGTCCGACAGCCGCTCCAGGAGGAGCACCGCGACGCCCTCGCCGAAGCCGAAGCCGTCAGCCGACGCGCCGAACGCCTTGGAACGGCCGTCGGAGGCGAGGGCGCGCTGGCGCGCGAAGTCGACGAACACCTCGGGGCCCGCCATCACGGCGGCGCCGCCCACGATCGCCGTGTCGCACTCGCCCCGGCGCAGCGACGCCACCGCCAGGTGCAGGGCCACGAGGGAGGAGGAGCAGGCGGTGTCCAGTGTGAGGGCGGGCCCTTCGAGCCCGAGGGTGTAGGCGATCCTCCCGGACGCGACGGACGGCGCGACGCCCGTCACCGCGTAGCCCTCGGTGTCCTCGGTGAGAGCGCCCGCGTCGCCGTAGCCGTGCCGGGCGACGCCGAGGAACACACCGGTCTGTGTGCCGCGCAGGCCGTGCGGGTCGATCCCGGCGTTCTCGGCCAGTTCCCAGCAGGTCTCCAGCAGGAGCCGCTGCTGAGGGTCCATCGCGGCGGCCTCGCGCGGGGATATCCCGAAGAAGGCGGCGTCGAACTCCCCCGCCCGCTCCAGGAATCCGCCCTTGCGCACGTACGTCGTGCCGGGGTGGTCGGGGTCGGGGTGGTAGAGGCCCGTCAGGTCCCAGCCACGGTCGTCGGGGAAGCCGGACAGCCGTTCCTCACCGGCCGCCAGTACGTCCCAGAAGGCCTCGGGGGTGTTGATCCCGCCGGGCAGCCGGCAGGCCGTGCTGACGATCGCGACCGGGTCGGACTCCAGCTCCTGGATGCGCCGGCGGGCCGCGCGCAGGTCCAGGGTCGCGCGGCGCAGATAGGAAGTGACCTTGTCGTTGTCCGTCATCGTGTTCTGTCCTTACCTGTTCGCCGTGGAGTGTCCGTTGTCACCGAGCTCGCGGCCGAGGGCCTCCATCAGTTCGTCGAATCCGGCCTCGGCGAGATCCGGCTCGCCGGAGGACTCGGTGTGCGGATCCCCGTCGTGACCGGCGCCGTTCGTACCGGTCGCACCGTTCGCGCCGGTCGCACCGTTCGCGCCGTGGGCACCGGTGCGCAGGGCGGTCAGTACGCGGTCGAGGCGGCGGGCCAGTTCGGCGCGCTGCGGCCCGGACACGTGGGCGAGTTCCGTCTCCAGCCGGTCCAGTCCGCCCAGCGCCGCCGCGACGGCGCCTTCCGTGCCCCCGACGGCCCCTGCGCCCCCGGCCCCGTGCCGGTCCGCGAACAGCTCGGACCGCAGGTGGTCCGCCAGCGCGGCGGCGTTGGGGTGGTCGAAGACCAGCGTCGAGGACAGGGCGAGCCCGGTGGCCGCGCTCAGTTCCCTGCGCAGGCGCACGGCGCCCAGCGAGTCGAAGCCGAGCTGGCGGAAGGCGGTGTCCACGGCCACGGCGCGCAGGTCCTCGTGTCCCAGGACCGCGGCGGCGTGGGACCGCACCAGGTGCGTCAGTTCGTGGTGCTGCTCGGCCGGCGGCCGGCCGCCGAGCCGGTCCCGCAGCGCGGTCCCCGCGGCGGGCTTCGCCGGTGCGCCGGCGGCCTCCCCTGCCCCTGCCCCTGCCCCCGGCAACGCGTCCAGCAGGGGGCGCGGCCGCAGCGCCGCGTACGTCTCGGTGAACCGCGGCCAGTCGACGTCGGCGACGACCACGGCGCTCTCGCCGCCGGCCAGCACCGTCTCGAGTACGTCCAGCGCCCGGTCCGCGGGCATGGGGCGTACGCCCTGGTCCCTGAGCCGGGCGACGGCCTGCGCGTCGTCGGTCATGCCGCCTTCCGCCCACAGCCCCCAGGCCACGGACGTGGCGGCGAGGCCCCGGGCGCGGCGGTGCTGGGCGAACGCGTCGAGGAAGGCGTTGGCCGCCGCGTACGCGCCCTGCCCGGCGCTGCCCCATGCGGCGGCGCCGGAGGAGAAGAGGAGGAAGAGGCTCGCGTCGGGGCAGGCTGCCTCCAGGTTCCGGGCACCGCGCACCTTGGCGGCCCGTACCTCCCGGAACTCCTCGCGGGTCATGTCCTTCAGTGCGGTCTGCTGGTTCAGCCCGGCCGCGTGCACCACGCCGGTGATCTTCGCGCCGTCCGCGCGGAGCCCGTCGACGAGCGCGGCCACGGCCCCGCTCGCGCCGACGTCGCAGGCGTGGACGGTCACCCGGGCGCCCTGGGCGGTGAGTTCGGCGACCAGCGCGGCGACGCCGGGCGTCTCCCCGCCCCGGCGGCCGACCAGTGCCAGGTGCTGTGCGCCCCGGGCGGCGAGGCGGCGTGCGGTGAGCGCGCCGAGGCCGCCGGTACCGCCGGTGACGAGGATGGTCCCCTGCGGTACGGAGATCTCCGCGGCGGCGGGGGCCAGGTCCGTTTTCGGGGCCCGGTCCGTGGCCGGCGCGGCAGGCAGCAGCCGGCGTGCCAGCACGGTGCGCGACCGGACCGCGATCTGGTCCTCCGTTCCGGTCAACGCGCGGGCGAACAGCGCCCGTTGGGCTTCGTCCGCCTCCTGCGGCAGGTCCACGAGGCCGGTGTGGTGCGCGCCGCGTTCGAGCGCGGCGCTCTGGCCGAGGCCCCACACCTGTGCGCCTGCCGGGCAGGTCACCAGGTCGTCGGCGCCGGTGCCGACGGCGCCGCACGTCGCCAGCCAGACGGGCACCGCGGTGTCCGCCGCCGCCAGTTCGCGCAGGAGGTCGAGGGTGGCCTCGGCCCCGGCGTCCGTACCGGCGTCCGTATCGGCACCCGTACCGGCATCCGTACCGGCGTCCGTGCCGCCGAGTGCCAGCAGCGAGAGGATTCCCGCGTACGCGCCGGACTCGGCCTGGTCCGCGAGGGCGGCGCGGACGGCGGCGGTCGTCGCGTGCGGATCGCCGAGCGGGACGGTGACCTTGTGGGGTACGGCCCCGTGTTCGGCGAGGGCGGTGGCCGCGGCGTCGTACCAGGGGAGTTCGGCCCGGTGGCCGTCCGTCGTGGCGGGCAGCAGGAGCAGCCAGCGTCCGGCCGGGCCGCCGGAGGTGGCGCCGGTGGTGGTGCCGGTGGTGGTGCCGGTGGTGGTCTCCTGCCAGCCGACGCGGTAGCGCCATCCGTCGGCCGCGCGGGCGGGCCCGGCCGCGTCGGGCAGCAGCCAGAAGCGTTCGTGGTCGAAGGGGTACGTCGGCAGGTCCGCCGGGCCTGCCGGGCCGCCGTTGCCGTGCACGGCAGCCCAGTCCACGGCGACGCCGCCCACGTGCGCCTCGGCGAGGGAGGTCAGGAAGCGTGCGGGTGTGTCGTCGCTGCGCCGGACGGAGCCGACCACGGTGCTCGTGTCGCCGAGCGTGTCCTGCATGCCGGCGCTCAGCACCGGGTGGGGACTCACCTCGACGAACGCGTCGTGCCCGGCCGTCCCGAGCGCCCCGATCGCGGCCTCGAACTCCACGGTGCGGCGCAGGCTTTCGTACCAGTAGGAGGCGTCCAGGTCGGGTCCTTCGGCGAACGCGCCGCGCAGCGTGGAGTAGAGGGGGATGTCGGGCGTACGGGGAGTGATGCCGGACAGCGGTGCGAGGACCGCGTCCCGCAGGCGTTCCACGTGGGAGGTGTGGGAGGCGTAGTCGACGGGGAGCACCCGTGCGTCGATGCCCGCACCTTCGCAGTGCTCCTGGAGGCGGTGCACCGCTTCGGGGTCACCGGCCACCACGACGGCGTCGGGGCCGTTGACGGCGGCCAGTTCCAGGTCCGGCGCCCGTCCCGGTGCGCCGGACGCGGCGGTACGCAGCAGCTCCTCCGCCTCCGCACGGCCCAGGCGGAGGGACAACATGGCGCCGTGGCCGCGCAGTTCGACCAGCGCACGGGCCCGCAGGGCCACCACCCGGGCCGCGTCCTCCAGCGACAGCGCGCCCGCGACGCAGGCCGCAGCGATCTCGCCCTGGGAGTGCCCGACCACCGCGTCCGGCTCCACACCGCACGCCCGCCACAGCCGTGCCAGCGACACCATCACCGCGAACAGCACCGGCTGCACGACCTCCACCCGCTCCAGCGACGGAGCGCCCTCCGCGCCGCGGACCACGTCCACGACCGAGAACCCCGCCACTTCGGCAAGCGCCGCGTCGCACTCCGCCAACGCCTCCGCAAACACCGGGACTTCGAGGAGACCGCGACCCATCCCCACCCACTGCGAACCCTGGCCGGGGAACACCCACACCACCCGGCGCCGCCCACCACCGACACCGGTGACGGCGCGGGACGTGGGGCGGCCCTCGGCGAGGGCGCGCAGGATGTCGTCGGCGTCCGCGATGTCTCGTACGAGGGCCACGGCCCGCCGGTCGAAGGTCTGCCGTGCCACGGTGAGAGTCCGGGCCACCTCCGGCAGCCGGGTGTCCTGATGGAGCGTCAAGTGTGCTGCAAGACGGCGCGATTGGGTGGCCAGGGCGGTCTCCGTACGGGCGGACAGCACCAGCGGTACGAGACCCGCAGCGTCCAGCACACCCGCCGAGACCACCGCCTGGCGATCCGCTGCGGGTGGCTCCTCGACGATCACATGCGCGTTCGTCCCGCTGACACCGAACGCCGACACCCCCGCCCGGCGCGGACGGCCCGCCACCACCGGCCACTCGCGTGCCTCGCGCAGCACCTCCACGCCACCGGACGACCAGTCCACGTGCGACGACGGCTCGTCCGCGTGCAGGGTCGCAGGGAGCGTCTCGTGCCGCAGCGCCAGCACCATCTTGATCACACCGGCCACACCGGCAGCAGCCTGCGCATGACCGATGTTCGACTTCAACGAGCCCAGCCACAAAGGCTGTTGAGGCTCACGGCCCTGCCCGTACGTCGCCAGCAGCGCCTGCGCCTCGATCGGATCGCCCAGCACCGTACCCGTACCGTGCCCCTCCACCACATCCACATCAGACGCAGACACACCCGCAGTCTCCAGCGCACGACGGATCACCCTCTGCTGCGCCGGACCACTGGGCGCAGACAGACCATTGGACGCCCCGTCCTGGTTCACCGCACTCCCCCGCAGCACAGCCAGCACCTCATGCCCCTTGCGCCGCGCATCGGCGAGCCGCTCAAGGACCACCAGGCCCACGCCCTCGCCCATGCCGAAACCGTTGGCGTCGTCGGAGTACGCCTTGCAGCGTCCGTCGGCCGACAGGGCGCCCTGTCGCGCGAACTCCGTGAACACCTCCGGGCCCGCCATCACGGACACCCCGCCCGCCACCGCGAGCGACGACTCGCCGTCCCGCAGCGAGCGGGACGCCAGATGCAGCGCCACCAGCGACGAGGAGCACGCCGTGTCCACCGTCAGCGCGGGCCCCTCCAGGCCCAGTGCGTACGCCACCCGGCCCGAGGCGACGCTGGCGGTGCTGCCGGTGAGCAGATAGCCCTCGACCTCGTCCCGGCCCTCGACCGGTCCGCTCGCGTACCCCTGGTGCGACATGCCGACGAACACTCCGGTGTCGCTGCCGCGCAGGGTCTCCGGCAGGATGCCCGCCCGTTCGAAGGCCTCCCAGGCGACCTCCAGGACCTGCCGCTGCTGCGGGTCCATCGCCAGCGCCTCGCGCGGCGAGATCCCGAAGAACGCCGGGTCGAAGTCCCCCGCCCCGTCGAGGAAGTTGCCCATGGGGCGGCCCGTACCGGTGCTCGGCACGCCGCGCCGTTCCCAGCCCCGGTCGTCCGGCGCCGGGGCCGACGCGTCGCCGTCCGTAGTGACGAACTCCCAGAGCCCTTCAGGGGAGTTGACACCGCCGGGAAACCGGCAGGCCATGCCCACGATCGCGATCGGGTCGTCCTCGTCCCGGGCGCCGCCGACGGCCGGCCGCGGGTCCGGCCCCGACACCGCAGCGCCGAAGAGCTCGGCCTCCAGGAAAGCGGCGACGGCCCGTGCGTGCGGGTGGTCATAGACGAGGGTCGCGGGCAGCCGCAGGCCGGTGGCGGCCGTGAGCCGGTTGCGCAGTTCCACCGAGGCCAGCGAGTCGAAGTGGAGCTCCCGGAACGCCCGCCCCGGATCGATCCGTTGCGGGTCCCGGTGCCCGAGCACCGCTGCGGCGTGCTGCCGCACCAGGCCCAGGAGCGCCTGCCCGCGCTCGGCCGCCGGCAGGTCCGCCAGGCCGCCGGACGGTGCCTGGACCGCGCCGTGCTCCCGGCGCGCGGCCTCCCGCGCGTCCCGGGCCTCGGGCAGCGCCTCGAACAGCCGGGTGGGCCGCTGCGCGGTGTACGCGAGCAGGAAGTTCTCCCACTCGACACCGATGATCATCGGGCAGACCTCCGCCCGGTCCAGTGCCGTGCGAAGGGCGGCGAGGGCGTCCTGTGGAGCCATCTCGACGACGCCGTGCCTGCGGAAGCGCTCCGCCACCGGGCCCTCGGCCATGCCGCTGGTGGCCCAGGTGCCCCAGGCCACGGAGGTCGCGGGCAGCCCCTCGGCGCGCCGCTGCCGGGCCAGGCCGTCGAGGTAGGCGTTACCGGGGGCGTAGCAGCCCAGGCCCGGTGCGCCGAACGCGGAGGCGAACGAGGAGAACAGCACGAACGCGGTCAGCGGCGCGTCCGCGGTGAGTTCGTGCAGGTGCCTGGCGCCCAGGGCCTTGGCGCGGCCGGCCCGCTCGATCCGGTCGCCGGACAGGGCGTCGAGCGTGGCGTCGTCGAGGGTGGCAGCGGTGTGGAACACCGAAGTGAGCGGCCGGTCTTCGGGCAGGCTCGCCAGGAGTGCGCGCAGGGCGTCGCGGTCGGTGATGTCGCACGCGGCGACGGTCACCTCGGAGCCGAGCGCGCGCAGTTCGGCGGCCAGTTCGTCGGCCCCCGGGGCGCTCGGGCCGCTGCGGCTGGTGAGGACGAGGTGCGGGGCGCCGAGCCGGGCGAGCCACCGGGCGACATGGCGGCCGATGCCGCCGGTGCCGCCGGTGACCAGTGCCGTACCGGTGGGCGCCCAGGTGTGCGGTGCGGTCCTCGGCCGGGGCGCGGCACGCTTCCAGCGTCGTACGAACACTCCGTCGGCGCGCAGGGCGACCTGGTCCTCGCCGCTCCCGCCGGCCAGCACCCCGGCGAGCGAGCGGGCGATCTCGTCCGTGGAACCGTCGGGCACGTCGATCAGCCCGCCCCACAGACCGGGGTTCTCCAGGGCGATGACGCGCCCCAGCCCCCACAGGGCCTCCCGCGCGGGGTCACCGGGGCGTTCGTCGACCGCGGTGACCTGGACCCCTTCGGTGAGGCACCACAGGGCGCCGTCGAGACCGGAGTCGGCAAGGGCCTGGGCGAGGACGACGGTGGCGCCGAGCGACGGCAGGCCCAGGGGGGTGGCGTTACCTCCCGTGGCGTGGCTCCCGGTGAATTCGCCGACGGTGGCGTCGCTGTCGCCGCGCTCGTCCACGGCCAGCAGGGACAGCACACCGATTCGGTCGGCTCCGGCGGCGGCGCTGCACAGGCTCTCCGCCAGTTCCGCCCGCGCCGGCGCGCCGGAGAGCACGAGGTCGACCGCCGTCGCACCGGCCGCTTCGAGGGACGTCCGCGCCGCCTGGGCCGCAGGGCCGGCGGCCCCGTCGTACCGGACGACGAGCCAGGTGCGCGGGTCCTCGGGGGTGGATTCGGGGGTGGATTCGGGAGCGGGGGTCCGCTGCCAGTCGATGCGGTAGCGGAGCGCGTCGGCGGCGCCGTCCGGCACACCAGTGTCCGTGCCCGGCGCGGGCTCCCACCAGAAGCGCTCCGGCTGGAACGGCGCGGTGGGCAGCGAGACCGGGCGGGCCCGGACGCCGAGGAACACCGAGTCCCAGCGCACCGGTACGCCCGCCGTCCACGCCGCCGCCACGGCGCGGGCGAAGTCCTCCGGCTCCCCGTGGCCGCGGCGCACGGTCCCGGTCACGGCCGGGTCCGCACCGGCCTCCTGCCCGGTCTCCTCGATGGCGGAGGTGAGCACCGGGTGGGCGCTCACCTCGATGAAGGTCCGGTGCCCCTGCTCGGTGAGCGCCCGCACGGCCGGTTCGAACCGTACGGTCTCCCGGAGGTTGCGGAACCAGTAGGCGCAGTCCAGCGATCCGGGCCGCGCCCAGTCGCCGGTCACCGTGGAGAAGAAGGGCACGCCGCCGGGCAGCGGCTCGATGTCCCCCAGTTCCTCGTGCAGGGCGTTGCGCGCGTCCTCCATGGCCGCGGTGTGCGACGCGTAGTCGACGGGCAGGCGCCTGGCCCGTACGCCGTCCGCTTCGAGGGCGGCGACGAGGTGGCGGAGGTCGGCGTCGGGGCCGGCCACCACCGCGGAGCGCGGCCCGTTGAGCGCGGCGATCTCCAGGCGGCCTTCGTAGCGTGCGAGCCGATGGGTCAGATCGGCGGCGGTGGTGGCGACGGCGGCCATGCCGCCGCTGCCGCGCAGTCGGCCGATGACACGGCTGCGTACGGCCACGAGGCGGGCCGCGTCGTCGAGCGAGAGGGCTCCGGCGACGCAGGCCGCGGCGATCTCGCCCTGCGAGTGCCCGATCACCGCGGCCGGCTCCACACCGCAGGAACGCCACAGCGCCGCAAGCGACACCATCACCGCGAACAGCACGGGCTGGACCACGTCGACGCGGTCGGTGGAGAGGTCGGCGTCGGTCCTGCCGTCCGCCGCGGCGTGCTCCGTACGGAGGAACGGCAGGACGGCGAAGTCCAGGTGCGGTTCCAGGGCCGCGGCGCACTCGTCCATGGCGCGCGCGAACACCGGTGAGGTGTCGTACAGCCGGACCGCCATGCCCGCCCACTGCCAGCCCTGGCCGGGGAAGACGAAGACGGGCGAGGCCTGCGGCCGGGCCGTACCGGCCACGGCGTCCTCAGTGTCGCCCGTGGCCAGCGCGTCGAGGACGGCCAGTGCCCCGGCGCTTGCGTCCGGTACGAACGCGGCGCGGTGGCGGGCCGCCGCCCGGGTGGTGGCCAGCGAGAACGCCACGTCGGTGGGGGTGTGTCCGGGGTGCTCGCGCAGGTGCGCGGCGAGGCGGCCGGCCTGCGCGCGCAGCGCGGCCCCGCTGTGCGCCGACAGGACCCACGGGACCACGACGGGGGCGGAAGCGGGGGCGGCGGGGGCGTCCGGCTGGTCCGGCTCCGTGGTCCGGTCCGGCTCCGTTGTCCGGTCCGGCTCCGTGGTCCGTTCGCCCGCCGCGAGGCAGTCCTGTGGCGCCGCCTCGACGATGGCGTGCGCGTTGGTGCCGCTGATGCCGAAGGACGAGACGCCCGCCCGGCGGGGCCGCTGTGCGTCGGGCCAGGAGACCGCTTCGGTCAGCAGCCGCACCTGGCCGCCCGACCAGTCCACCTCCGTGGAGGGGCGGTCGGCGTGCAGGGTCCGCGGCAGGGTGCCGTGACGCATCGCGAGGAGCATTTTGATGACGCCGGTCACGCCGGCGGCGGCCTGGGTGTGGCCGATGTTGGACTTCACCGAGCCCAGCCACAGCGGCCGGTCGGCGGGGCGGCCCGCTCCGTACGCCTCGATCACGGCGCGGCCCTCGATCGGGTCGCCGAGCCGGGTGCCGGTGCCGTGCGCCTCGACGGCGTCCACGTCGGCCGGGAGCAGCCCGCTCTCGGCGAGCGCCTGCCGGATCACCCGGGCCTGGGCCCGTCCGTTGGGCGCGGACAGCCCGTTGCTCGCACCGTCCTGGTTGACGGCCACCGTACGGATCAGGCCGAGGACCGGGTGGCCGTGGCGGCGGGCGTCGGACAGCCGCTCCAGCAGGAGCACGCCGGCGCCCTCCGCCATCCCGAAGCCGTCCGCTTCGGCGGAGAACGCCTTGCACCGGCCGTCGGGGGCGAGCGCGCCGAGCCTGCTGAAGTCGACGAGCATGCCGGGCGTCGGCATCACCGTCGCACCACCCGCCAGGGACAGGTCCGTCTCCCCCGCGCGCAGTGAGCGGCAGGCGAGCTGGAGGGCCACGAGCGAGGACGAGCAGGCCGTGTCCACGGTGACGGCCGGCCCTTCGAGACCCAGGGTGTAGGCGATCCGCCCGGAGGCGACGCTGGTGGTCGTACCGGTCACCAGATAGCCCCCGACGTCGTCGCCGCCGTCGGCCATGCGCGGGCCGTACTCCTGGGCGATGACGCCGGTGAACACCCCGGTGGGCGTGGAGCGCACCGCGTCGGGGGAGATCTTGGCCCGCTCCAGCGCCTCCCAGCTGACCTCCAGGAGGAGCCGCTGCTGCGGGTCCATGGCCAGCGCCTCGCGCGGTGAGATGCCGAAGAAGTCCGCGTCGAAGCCGGTGGCGTCGTGCAGGAAGCCGCCGGAGCGCTGGCGCACCGTACCGGTGTGCGCCGGGTCCGGGTGGAAGAGCGCCTCCAGGTCCCAGCCGCGGTCCGTGGGCAGGCCCGTGACGGCGTCCTGCCCGCCCGAGAGCAGGTCCCAGAACTGCTCGGGCGTACGCACGCCACCGGGCAGCCGCACGGCCATGGAGACGACGGCGATCGGCTCGTCGTCGGCGTGGCCGTCCCCCGGCCGGGGGCGCTCGGGGGCCGGTCCGGTGGCCGGTCCCGGGTGCGCGGCCTGCGGGCGCAGCAGGTCGTAGAGGGCCCCGGTGAGAGCGTCGGGGGTCGGGTGGTCGAAGAGCGTGGCGATGGCGATGTCCCGGCCGACGGCCGCCGCGAGGCGGTCGCGCAGCTGCACCGCGAGGACGGAGTCGAGCCCGAGTTCGGCGAAGGTGAGCGAGCCGTCCGCGACCTCGGCGCCGCCTGCGGTGACGGCGGCGGTCTCCGTGTACACGAGGCGGGACAGCCGCTGGCGTATCTCGTGCGGCGGCGCCTGTACGGGGAAGGGGTCCGGCCGGGCGGATCCGGCGGCCCCCTCGTGCGGTGCGCCCAAGTCCTCTGCGGTGGGCGGGAGTTCCGGCAGTTCGGTGTGGGGGGCCGGTCCGGTGTCCGCGAAGGCGGCCGTCCAGTCGACCCGCACGCCGTGGGTGTACGCCTCGGCCGCCGCGCGCAGGAAGCGCCGCAGCCCGCCCTGGCCGCGCTGGAGCGTGGGGAGCACCGCGCGCTCGGCGCCCGCCGCGTCGAGCGTCTGGCGCACGGCGGCGGTGAGGACGGGGTGCGGGCTCACCTCGACGAACACGCCCGCCCGCTCCTCGGCACAGGCGCGCACCGAGCGCGCGAACTGCACGCGGTTGCGGAAGTTCTGGCACCAGTGGTCCGCCGTCAGGCGGCGGGTGTCGAGGGTGTCGCCGGTGAGGCTGGAGTAGAACGCGACGGTGCCCTCGCCGGGGGTGAACCAGTCGAGCGCCGTGCGCAGTGCGTCGAGGACGTCGTCCATGTGCGGGGAGTGCGCGGCCATCGAGACGCCGATCACCTGGGCGCGTACCCCTTCGGCGGTCAGCTGCGCCGTGCAGCGCGCGATCGTGTCCGTGGCTCCGGCCAGCAGCACCGAGCGGGGGGCGTTGATGCCGGCCAGGACGAGGTCCGGGCCCCAGGAGGCCAGCCGGCCGGTGATCTCGTCGGCGCTGAGCGCCACCGACGCCATGTCGCCCCTGCCGACGAGCGGCATGAGCTCCCGGCTCCACAGCGCCACCGCACGGGCGCCGTCCTGGATCTCCACGCCCCCGGCGGCGTGGGCGGCGGCGAGGTCACCCATGCTGTGTCCGACGACGGCGTCGGGCTCGACGCCGAAGGAGCGCCACAGTTCGGTGAGGGCCGCGCTCACCGCGTACAGGGCGGGCTGTACGACCTCCACCCGGGGCGTCGCGCCGGGGGCGGCCGCGGTGTCGAGGGCTTCGGTCAGCGACCAGCCGGACTCTGCGGCGAAGACCTCGGCGCACCGGGCGATCGCGGCGGCGAACACCGGGGACTCGTCCATGAGTTCCCTGGCCATGCCCGGCCACTGGGAGCCCTGGCCCGGATAGACGAAGGTGACGGGCGCCGGTCCTGCTGCCCGCCCCTGCACCACCGCCGGGTGCGGGACGCCGTCGGCGACGGCGGCCAGTGCTTCGAGGAGTTCCTCGCGGGAGGAGCCGACGATCACCGCCCGCCGCGGCAGACGCCGGTCCTGGCGGGCGAGCGCCGCACCGAAGGCGTCGGCGTCGGTGTCCGACTGGGCGTGGAGGCGGGCGAGGAGCCGGCCCGCCCAGGCCCGCAGCGCCCCGTCGTCCGCCCCGGACAGGACCCACGGCCGGGGTACCCCTCCGACGGAAGCGGAAGTGTTCTTTCCCTGAATGGGGCTGCCGTTCACACCCGACTCCTAAGTCGTCCGCACGTTTGCAGAACATGGCCCGCAAAAATCCCGACCGCATCGTCCGCGACCTGCCCGGCGGTGTGCGTGAGCCAAAGCCAGAAACTATCTTTCACCTTTTGATCAGTGGCTTGTTGAACGTACATCAACGAACCATCCGGGCCAAGGTATCTTTGTGCGAAGAATCCGATGCAGTGGAGAAAAGACGCAGGTCAGAGCCGTTAATGTGACGCCCCCATGGAAGAATTCCAGCACCCCGGCAGCAGCCCTCTAGTTCCTCTGTAGCTGAATTCAACCGACCTGCGGAAAGATAACGGCAGAAAGCGGATACAGGTCTTCCGCCTGCACCCGATCCAGTAATTCTCGAACCGGCCTACCGGAATTCCACCGGGTCGGGTAACCTCCATTCGCTTCCGACAGTACGCGACACGGAATTCCAGTACTCAGCGATCGAATTCCTGGGCATCGGCAACCAAGGGAAGGGCCGGCGAGCCTTGACATCCGCGCAGAAATCCCACGAGTCCTCCCGCGCCGACACACCCGCCGGCCGCAGCAGCCGGGCCGAAGCACCCACCGGCCGCGGAAGCCAGGCGGAGCGGCTGCCGTCGCTGACCGGGCTGAGGTTCTTCGCCGCCCTCCTGGTGTACGTCTGCCACGCCCTGAGCCAGTTCAGCCCGCAGGCCGACGCCGCCTCGCGCGACCTGGCGTACTTCCTGCTGCCCGCCGGGCCGGTCGGCGTCTCCTTCTTCTTCGTCCTCAGCGGGTTCGTCCTGACGTACGCGGCACGCCCCGGCGACACCGTCCGGCAGTTCTGGCGGCGCCGGGCGGTGAAGATCTACCCCAGCCACGTGGTGACCTGGTCGGCCGGTCTGGTCCTGGCGCTCGTCACCGGCACCGTCGTGACCGTGTCGACAACTGCCGCCGCCCTGCTGCTCGTTCAGGCGTGGGTGCCGTCCATGACGCTCACCGCCACGGTGAACCCGATCTCGTGGACGCTCGCCTGCGAGCTGTTCTTCTACCTGATGTTCCCGTTCCTGTACGGGGCGCTGCGCCGGCTGCCGCGGCGGGGGCTGTGGCCGGCCGCCGGCGTGCTGGCCGCCTTGGTCATGGCCGTTCCCCACCTGGTCCGGCTGCTGCCAGGGGAGCCCCTGCCGCTGGCCGGTTACAGCCTGACCCAGTTCTGGCTGGTCTACACGGCGCCCCCGGTGCGCCTCCTGGAGTTCGCGCTGGGCATCGTGCTCGCCCTGCTCGTACGGCGCGGGATGTGGGCCTTCGTCAGCAGCCGGCTCGCCGTCGTCCTGTGCTGCGCCGGCTATGCGGTGGCCGGGGTCACGACGGCGGTCACCAAGGCGCCCCACCTGTGGGCGATGGGGAGCGCCACCGTCGTCCCGCTGGCCGTGCTCATCGCCACGGCCGCCACCCGGGACCGGGAGAACCTCCCCTCGCTGGCCCGCCGTCCCCTCGTGGTGCGGCTCGGCGAACTCTCCTTCGCCTTCTACCTCGTGCACCACATGATCCTGACGGCCTGCTTCGCCGCACTCCCGGCCGGCTTCCGGCCGGGGCTGCTCCCGCTGACCGGTCTTGCGGTCGCGCTGTTCATCGTCTGCGCGGCCGCCGCCCAGCTCCTGCACACCACGGTCGAACTGCCCGCCATGCGCCGCTGGAGCCGCAGCGCGAGCACTCCCCGCCGGGACCGCGCGCCCCGCCGCACCCCCGGGCGTTCCGGGCCCCCCACCGGTGAAAGGACACCATGAACCAGCCGCCCCTGCCCGAGGTGCTCGACCTGGCCGGCGAGCACTTCCACACCGACCAGTACGCGACCTACCGGGACATCCTCGAACAGCGCCCCGTCACCAGGGTGCGCTTCTACGACGGCTCCCTCGTCTGGCTCGTGAACCGCTACGAGGACGTACGGGCCGCGCTGAGCTCTCCCCGGCTCAGCAACGACCCCACCCAGCAGACGGACATCGACCTCTCGGCCGCAACAGGCATCCCGGACGACCTGAGCGAGTACTTCCGGCGGAACATGTTCCGCAGCGACGAGCCGGACCACGGCCGCCTGCGCAAGCTCGTCACCAGGGAGTTCACCGTGCGGCGCATCAATGCGATGCGGCCGCGGATCGAGCGGATCACCGAGGACCTGCTGGACAAATTCGCCGCCACCGGCGGCGGGGACCTGGTGGGTGCGTTCGCCCGCCCGCTCCCGCTCACCGTCATGTGCGAACTGCTCGGCGTGCCCGAGGAGGACCGCACGGACTTCCAGACCTGGTCGCAGCACGTCGTCGAGAGCGATCCGGCGTTCGCCGAGCGCAACGCCGCCTCGTACCGCAGCCTCTTCGAGTGCGTCCGCTCCCTGGTCAGGCGACGCCGCGACGAGCCGGGCGAGGACCTGCTGTCGGCCCTGGTCGAACAGCGCGACGCGGGGGACCGCCTCTCCGAGGCGGAGCTGATCTCCACGGTGTTCCTGCTGCTCGTCGCCGGAATCGAGACCTCGGTCAACGTGATCGGCACCGGGGCCTTCCTGCTGCTGACCCACCCCGGGCAGCTCGCCCGCCTGCGCGCGGACGACGCCCTGATGGGGTCGGCCGTGGAGGAGGTGCTGCGCTACATGGCGCCCATCGAGATGACCAGCAGGCACAGCCTGGAGAGCGTCGAGATCGGCGGGGTGTCCATCGACGCGCAGAGCACCGTCCTGATCAACCTGGCCGCCGCCAACCGCGACCCGGCCCGCTTCGAGGACCCGCAGTCCTTCCGGGTCGACCGGAACGACGGCAGCCATCTCACCTTCGGCCACGGCATCCACTACTGCCTGGGAGCCGCCCTCGCGCGGGCGGAGGCGGAGATCGCCTTCGGCCTCCTCCTGAAACGCTTCCCCGGCCTGGAACTCGCCGTCCCCACCGAAGAACTGACATGGCGTCATGTCTTCATGCGGGGTCCGGTCGCGCTGCCCGTCGGCTGGCGGTGAGCCGTGAAACGCGTCGTCACCGACCTCGCCCTGTTCGGCGGTCCCGCCACCTTCCTGCGCCCGCTCCTGGTGGGCATGCCCACCGTCGGCGACCGGGCCCGGTTCCTGGCCCGCCTCGAATGGGCCCTGGACAACGACTGGCTGACCAACGGCGGTCCGCTGGCCATGGAGCTGGAGGGCCGCATCGCCGATCTGGCCGGCGTGCGGCACTGCGTCGCCACCTGCAACGCCACCTCGGCGCTCCAGCTGCTGCTGCGGGCCTCGGGCGTCACCGGGCAGGTCATCATGCCCTCGCTGACCTTCGCGGCCACCCCCCACGCGGCGAGCTGGGTGGGTCTTGAGCCGGTGTTCTGCGACGTCGACCCGGTCACCGGCTGCCTCGATCCGGCGCGGGTCGAGGAGCTCATCACCCCCGCCACCGGAGCCATCCTCGGCGTGCACCTGTGGGGCCGGGCCGCGCCCGTCGTCGAGCTGGAGAAGCTCGCCGCGGAGCACGGGGTGAAACTGTTCTTCGACGCCGCCCACGCCTTCGGCTGCACCTCCGGCGACCGGCCGATCGGCAGCTTCGGCAACGCGGAGGTCTTCAGCCTCCACGCCACCAAGACGGTGATGTCCTTCGAGGGCGGGGCGGTGACCACCGACGACGGCGAGCTGGCCGAACGGCTCGTGGCCCTGCGCAACTTCGGCATCGACCGGAACAAGTCGGTGACCGCCGTCGGGATCAACGCCAAGATGAGCGAGTGCTCGGCCGCCATGGGCCTCACCTCCCTCGACGCCTTCGCCCAAACCCGCGAGCGCAACCGGGACAACCACGCCCTCTACCGGTCGGAGCTGCACGGTGTGCCCGGCGTGGAGGTGCTGCCCTTCGACGAGAGCGAACGCAACAACCACCAGTACCTGATCCTGCTCACCGACCGCGCCGTCACGGGGCTGCACCGCGACCGGCTGCAGGCCCTGCTGCAGGCCGAGAAGGTCTTCCCCCAGCTGTACTTCTCGCCCCCCTGCCACCTGATGCCCGCCTACCGCACCGAGCCCGCGCTCCGGCTCGAACACACCGAGCGCCTCGCCGAGCGGGTGCTCGCGCTCCCCACCGGCCCCTCGGTGTCCTTCGAGGACATCCGCCGGGTGTGCAGCATCGTGCGGATCGCCGCGGAGCGCGGCCGGCAGATCGACGCCATGTGGACCACCACGGTGCCCGCGTGAGCGCCGTCCGTACCCCACCGACCCGGAGGTAACAGCACTCGTGGAAACCGTCACCGGCACTCTCCCCGCGGCATCGCCCGGACAGGCAATCGAAGACGTGGCGCGTCCCGGCGGCGACCGGGCCGCGGCGACCGGCGTGCTGCGCACCCGCCTCGCCCTGCTCGGCGACAGCGGCGACCGGGCGCGGGAACGGGCGGAGCACCTCGTCGACCTGGCCGTACGGTACGGCTCCCGCCCCTTCACCGTCCTGGAAGAGGCCCGCCACCAACTGGGCGTGGACCGGACGGAGTTCGCCGCGCTGCTCGACCTCTTCGACCGGACGCCCGAGCTGGGCGCGGCCGTCCGGCGCGGCCCCGAGGGCAAGTACTGGACCAACACCATCCTGCCGCTGGAACGCACGGGCGCACTGGACGCGGTGGTGCACGGCCGCCCGGCGTTCCCGTACAGCGTCGGCCTCTACCCCGGGCCGACCTGCATGTTCCGCTGTCACTTCTGTGTACGCGTCACCGGCGCCCGGTACGACGCCTCCGCGCTGGACACCGGCAACGCCATGTTCGCCTCGGTCATCGACGAGGTGCCCGAGACCCAGCCGTCCACGGTCTACTTCTCCGGCGGTCTTGAGCCGCTCACCAACCCGGGGCTCGGCGAACTCGCGGCGCGCGGCGGCGGCCGCGGGCTCGACATGACGCTCTACACCAACGCCTTCGCCCTCACCGACCGGACGCTGGAGCGCCAGCCGGGGCTGTGGTCGCTGCACGCGATCCGCACCTCGCTCTACGGCCTCAACGACGACGAGTACGAGGCCACCACGACCAAACCGCGCGCCTTCACCCGGGTCAGCGCCAACCTGGGCTCCTTCATGACGCAGCGCGAAGCCCTGGGCGCACCGCTGCGGCTCGGCCTCAACTACATCATCCTGCCCGGCCGGGCCGGCCGGCTCATGGACCTCGTGGACTTCGTCGCGGAATTGAACGCGCACTCCCCCGGCCGCCCGCTGGACTTCGTGACGGTACGCGAGGACTACAGCGGCCGCGAGGACGGCCGGCTCGCGGCCGCCGAACGCGCCCAACTGCGCGACGCGCTGCGCGACTTCACCGCGTACGCCAAGGAGCGCACCCCCGCCCTGCACATCGACCTCGGGTACGCCCTGGAGAGCCTGCGCAGCGGGGTGGACGCCGAGCTGCTGCGCATCACCCCGCAGACCATGCGCCCTTCCGCGCACGCGCAGGTCGCCGTGCAGGTCGACCTCCTGGGCGACGTCTACCTCTACCGGGAGTCGGGGTTCCCCGACCTCAAGGGCGCGGACCGCTACATCGCCGGGCGCGTCACCCCGGCGAAGAGCCTGCACGAGGTGGTCGCCGAGTTCGTCGAGCGCAATCCCCACATCACACCGCACTCCGGCGACGAGTACTTCCTCGACGGTTTCGACCAGGCCGTGACGGCCCGGCTCAACCAGATGGAACAGGACATCGCCGACGGCTGGGGCGCGCACCGGGGACTGCTCCGTGCGGACGGCGCGGCGTGAGCGCCCCGGGCCGCGTCACCGTACGGGACGGTGGCGGAGGGTGAGTTCCTCCAGGACCGCCACCACGTCCTGGGGGCTGCTCTCGGCACGCACCTCGTCCCGCAGCAGACGGGCCCGGTCGGCGAACGAGGGTTCGGCGAGCACCCGGGCCACGCTGTCGCGGAGCTCCCCGGCGCTCACCTCGCCCTCCCGCAGGTGCAGGCCCGCGCCCGCGGCGGCCGTCTTCTGCGCCCGCAGGACCGTGTCCCACAGGTACGGCACGATGATCTGCGGCACTCCGTGGTGCAGGGCGGTCGACCAGGTGCCGTTGCCGCCGTGATGGATCACGGCCGAGCAGCTCTCCAGCAGGACGTCCAACGGGGCGAAGCCGACGGCCCGGACGTTCTCCGGCAGCGGGCCGACCTCGCTCAGGGCGGCCGGATCGACGGTGACGACGATCTCCGCGTCGACCTCCGAGAGAACCTGGAGGTAGTGGTGCAGAACCGTCGGGTCCCTGGTGAATCCGGTGCCGGTGGATCCGGCCGACAGGCACACCCGGCGCCGGGCCGCGGGCTCCTTCAGCCAGTCGGGGACGACGGCCGGGCCGTTGTACGGCAGGTAGCGCATGCCCACCGTCGGCAGCGACAGGTCGAGCCGGAACCTGGCCGGCTGCATGTCGACGGTCCACTGGCCGACCACCAACTCCTCGTCGTAGAACGTCCCGTGCTGCTCGGCGGCGCCCGCAAGCCAGTCCCGCAGCGGGTCGGGGCGCGCCCCGGCGGGCTGTTCGGCGAGCCGGGCGAGGAACTCCCGGCGGAAGTGGGCGTTGAGGTCGCTCGCGTTCAGGACCCGCGCGTGGGCGGCGCCGCACGCACGGGCGGCGATCGCTCCGGCGAACGTGTAGGGCTCCCAGAGCACCAGGTCCGGCTGCCACCGGCGGGCGTAGTCGACGAGCTCCCGCACGAACGACTCGTCGTTGATCACCGAGTAGAAGTAGGGGACGGACAGGTCGTACAGGTGGAACAGGTAGTCCCAGTCGAACACTTCGGGCCGGGACAGGTCGATGTCCGCGGAGTACTTCTGGAGCTCCGCGCCCTTCTCCCGCATCGCGTCGAGCAGCCGGTGGTCCTCCCCCACCGGCACCGCGGTGAGCCCGGCGCCGGTGATCTCGTCGGCGAAACCGGGCTGGCTTGCCACCCGCACGTCGTGGCCCGCGGCCCGCAGGGCCCCCGCGAGCGGCACGAAACCATGGAAGTGCGTGGTGTGCGCGAAGGTCACGAGGAGCACCCGCATGAACAACTCCCTTGATGCATACAGCAACTGACGGACAGTCGAAGATTCTGCCCCGGTGTCCTGAGCACGCCAATGCGGAGCCGTCTCCGCTGGAGTCAAGGACGAACGTTCCTTGAGGGCGCCCGGTGGCAGCACGCCACGAGAAGAGGCAACAGCAATGGCCCCTCCCCCTTCCCCCGGCACGCGCGACGACGCGTCCCGCCGCCCCCTGGTCGTCGTCCTGGGTGCCTCCGGGTACATCGGTTCCGCCGTGCTGCGGGAGCTCTCGCACCGCCGGATACGGCTGCGTGCGGTGGCGCGGCGCCCGTTCACCGTGCCGGACGGCGGCCCGGCGGTGATCGAGACGTCACTGGCCGACCTCACCGAGGAGGGCGCCGTCGCCGAAGCGGTCCGCGGCGCCGACGCGGTGATCCACCTGGTCGCCCGGATGACCGGCGAGGGCTCGTGGCGCTCCGCCGCACGGGACCCGCAGGAGGAGCGGGTCAACGTGGACCTGGTGCGCGAGGTGGTCGCCCAGTGTGCGGCGCCCGGCGGGGGCCCTGCCCCGACCGTCGTCCTGGCCGGCACCAACCAGGCGGCGGACGACGGCCCGGGGCGCAGCGCCTACGCCCGGCAGAAGGCCGCCGCGGAACGGCACCTGCTGGACGCCGCGGCCCGGGGCGCCGTCCGCGGCATCACGCTCCGGCTGCCCACCACCGTCGGCAGCGAAGCGGGCGTGACCCCCGCGATGGCCCGCCGGGCCCTGCGGGGCGAGACCCTCACCCTGTGGCACGACGGCACCGTGCGGCGCGAGTTCCTCGACGTGGCCGACGCGGCCCGCGCCTTCGCCGCCGCACTCGACCACGCGGCGGAACTCGACGGCCGTGCCTGCGCGGTGGGCGGGCACCCGGTGGCGCTCGGCGAGCTGTTCACGACCATCGCCGGGAGCGCGGCCCGCCACACCGGCCGCCCGCCCGCCCCGGTGCGGTCGGTGGACCCCCCGGACTACGCCGAGACCGGTGACTTCCGCGACCTCGACATCGACTCCTCGTACTTCCGTGAGGTGACGGGGTGGCGGCCCGAGGTTCCGCTGCGCCGGGCCGTCGACGACGTCGTGTCGGCGCTCGCCCGGCACCGGGCGACGGCGCGCTGAGAGGACCGCCGGCGGTTCAGCCGAGGGCCGCCTCGATGAGGTCGGCGGCCCGCCGGGTGCCGCCCTCGGCCAGCAGCTGGGCGCGGAGTTCGTCCGAGCGGCGGCGGACCTTGGGATCTGCGGCGAGCTCCAGCAGTGTCGTACGCAGGGTGTCGGCGGTGGCGTCGCCCGTGTCGATCCGCCGGGCCACCCCGAGCTCGACGAGCCGGTCGGCGTTGGCGAACTGTTCGGCGCCCTGCGGTACGGCGATCATCGGCACGCCGGTGGAGAGGCCCTCGCTGCTCCCGCCCATGCCTGCATGGGTGACGAAGGCGTCGGCCTGCTCCAGGATCGCCAGCTGCGGCACCCAGTGGTGCACCTCGACGTTGGCCGGGATCTCCCCCAGCTCCTTGGCGTCGGTGGTTCTGCCGATCTGCAGGACCACGTGCCAGTCTTCCAGCCCGCCGAAGGCCGCCAGGCACTGGCGGTAGAACTCCGGCTGCAGGGTGTAGGCCGAGCCGAGGGAGACCAGCAGCACGTTGTGGGCACCGGCCGGCCGGGTCCAGCTCCCCTGTTCGGTGCGGTCGCCGAGGCAGGGGCCGACGAAGGTCACCACGTCGGTGTTCACCCGGTCGGCGTTCGGCTGCATCGCCTTGGTGATCATCGCGACGGTCCCGTCGGGCATGCCGCTGAATTCGTCCACGTCCCGCGTGCTCGCCCCGTTCCCGGCGAGCCAGTCGGTGAACTTCTTCCGGTACGCGTCGGCGCCCGGCAGCTGCATCAGGACGTCTCCGACCTCCTGCTGATAGCCCTCCCACGACACGTACGTCGGAGAGAGCTGTACGAACGGCCGGTTCTGCCCCTCGGCGAGCGCCCGGCCCGCGTAGGACCCGATGTCGTAGAGGTAGAGGTCGGCGGGGTCCTCGTCGTAGTGGGCGCGCAGCTGGGGAAGCGCCTGGATCGCGTCGTCGAGGAAGAGCGTCATCGCCTCGATCGGGCCCTGCGGCCAGTTGTTGTCGACGATCGGCAGGGTGGTGGTCCAGGGGACGAACTCGGCACCGGTCGGGGTGATCAGGTCGGCGACGTTCGGGGCGTCCGCGTACGTCACCCGGTGCCCCCGTGCGACGAGTTCACGGATGACCGCGAGACCGGGCAGGACGTGGCTGACGATGGGGTTGCCGATCATCGCGATGTGGCGGGGGGAGATGGGCACATGAACTCTTTTCGCTGGTACGGCATTTCGACGGGAGAGTCGGCGGAAAAGTTGAGGTGGGGGCGCCGCAGACACTAACCACACCCGTCGTTCCCGGAGAAGTGCGCGCACCGGCCGTCCGCCCTCCCCCGGCCCCGGGCGCCACGCGGGTGGCGCGCGGCGCACCATTGATCGTTTTCGCAGGTGCCGCCCGCATCCGACGGCCCGCCGGCCGGCCGTCGGCGGCCTCCCGGCACGTACGCCCGCGCCCCTGCTGTCAACGGCCCGCCCCACCCACAACAGCCGAAAACCATTGACAGTTGGCCGGATCGGCCCCCGGATCGCCGCCCCTCCACCGGCTGTTTCCGCTAGACTCCTGTGTCGTGATTCTCTCTTTCGCCACCACCGGCATCTACTTCGTCTGACGTCGGCCCCGGGCAGCTCCGGGTGCCACGGGCACGGCACGTACCGCTGCTGAAGCGGTACGTTCTTCCGCCGTTCAAGCACCGCACCAACCGTTCAGGACAGTCTCTGTTCCTGCGCCGTGCGGTCATGCCCGTTTCTGGCGCCCGTTCGAGCAGTACGCCCCTTCGGTCGACATGTGCTGACCTCCTGACGAAACGGCGTGCGCATCATGCATCACTCCTCTTCTTCTCTTTCCCCCTCTCCCGCCCACCACGGCTCCCTGTCCGCCACCTCCCTCGTCGAGGACCTGCTGCCGGAACCGGGCGCGGCCTCGCCGGGCGGCTTCCAGGTGGTCCTGGACGACATCCGGCACAGCCGCGGCACCCGCCAACTGCTGGACGGGGTGCACCAGTCCGTGGCCTTGGGCGAACGCATCGGCGTCATCGGGGAGAACGGCTGCGGCAAGTCCACCCTGCTGCGCCTGATCGCCGGCCTGGACGAGCCCGACGAGGGCCGGGTACGGGTACGTGCGCCGGGCGGTGCCGGCTACCTTCCGCAGACCCCCGACCTCGCCCCCGACGACACGGTGGCCGACGCCATCGATCACGCGCTCGCCGAACTGCGCGTACTGGAACGCGAGTTGCGCCGCTGCGAGGCGGCCATGGCGGAGGCGGAGGGCGACCGGCTGGCGGCCCTCCTCGACGAGTACGGCGATCTCACGGAGGCCTTCGAGGCCCGGGACGGCTACTCGGCCGACGCCCGGGTGCAGGCCGCCATGCACGGCCTGGGCCTGGCGTCCGTGGACACCGGCCGGCGCCTCGCCGAGCTGTCCGGCGGCGAGCAGGCCCGGCTCGGCCTGGCCTGTGTCCTCGCCGCCGCACCGCAGCTGATGCTGCTCGACGAACCGACCAACCACCTGGACCGCGAAGCCCTGGAATGGCTGGAGGAGCATCTGCGCTCCCACCGCGGCAGCCTCCTGGTCGTCTCCCACGACCGGGTCTTCCTGGAGCAGGTGTGCACGGCCCTGTGGGACGTGGACGCCGAGCGGCAGACCGTGCACCGGCACGGCGGCGGCTACGCGGGCTACCTGAAGGCCAAGGCCGCCCTGCGGCTGCGCCTGGAGCAGCAGCACCAGGAGTGGAAGGACGACCTGGCCCGCCAGCGCGAGCTGACCCGCACCGCGGCGGACCACGTGGCCGCAGGTCCGCGGCGCAACACCGACCGGACCAACGGCCGTCACCAGCGCAGTGTGGAGAAGCAGATCTCCGCCCGCGTGCGCAACGCCAAGGAGCGGCTGCGCCGGCTGGAGGAGAACCCGGTTGCCAGGCCGCCGAAGCCGATGCGCTTCGCGCCCCGTATCAAGGGCGGCGACTTCGCGGGCGGCGACGCGGTCGTCGCCGGACTGCACCGGGTCGACGTCGCGGACCGGCTGCACGTACCGGAGTTCGAGGTGCGGGCCGGCGAGCGCGTCCTGATCACCGGCCCCAACGGGGCGGGCAAGAGCACCCTGCTGCGGGTGCTGGTCGGCGACCTGGAACCGGACCGGGGCACCGGCACCCGCCCGGCGCGCACCGGCTGGCTGCCCCAGGAGACACCGGTCACCTCGCCCGGCACCAGCCTCCTGGACGCGTTCCGCGCGGGCCTCCCCGACGACCCGCAGTCGCACCGCGGGGCGCTCCTGGGCCTGGGCCTCTTCCGGCCGTCCGACCTGGCGACGCCGGTCGGCAGGCTCTCGGTGGGCCAGCGCCGGCGGCTCGCCCTCGCCCGGCTCCTGCACGACCCCGTCGACCTGCTGGTGCTCGACGAGCCGACGAACCACCTGTCACCCGCGCTGGTGGAGGACTTGGAGGAGGCGCTGTCGCACTACCCGGGAGCGCTGGTCGCCGTCTCCCACGACCGCATGCTCGAAAGGCGGTTCAGCGGCCGCACAGTACTCCTGGAGAACGGCTCCATCCTCGCCTGACCAGGCTGTTCTGCCCCACCGCCCCGTGAGACGATCCCGCCGGGAACGCCCGAGGGGAAACTCCGTACGGGAGAGGCCGGCGGTGCCTCGTGGCACCGCCGGCCCTCTGCGACCGCCCCCCACCCGCAGCCGGACCACCGCCCGTACGGGCCGGCCCGGCCGCCCGGTCCGGCGCACCGGCACCTCCCCCGCTGTGCGACGGCGCTCCGGCTTCTTCGACCCACCGGCGAAAGGAACGGCCCCCCATGGCCACAGACGGATTCACCGACCCGCGCATCGTTCCCCACGAGTCGGCCCAGGAACGCGACGCGCGCGAGCGGCTCACCAAGCTCCTCGTCGACAGCCCGATACCGCCCGAGTACCTGATCGACAACCTGCCCGTCTACCTGCGCCGCCACCAGCTCGCCGACCTGCTCTCCATGGACGCGCTCTACCGCATGCTGCCCGAAGTCCCGGGCGTCATCATGGAGTTCGGGGTGCTGCACGGCCGCCACCTGGCCACGCTCACGGCGCTGCGCAGCATCTACGAGCCGTACAACTCGCTGCGCCGCATCATCGGCTTCGACACCTTCACCGGCTTCCCCGACGACATCAAGGACGTGGACAAGGTCAGCACCAGCGCCGTCGCCGGACGCTTCGCGGTGCCCGAGGACGAGGTCAGCCACCTGCGCGAGGTGCTGGCCGCGCACGAGGCCACCGAGCCGTACGGGCACACCCAGCGCTCCTTCGTCGTGCAGGGCGACGTGCGCGAGACCGTACCGCAGTACCTGAAGGACAACCCGGAGACGGTCATCGCCATGGCCTACTTCGACCTGGACCTCTACCAGCCGACCAAGGAACTCCTCCGGGCGATCCGGCCGCACCTGACCAGGGGGAGCATCCTGGCGTTCGACGAGCTGGCCCACCCCAAGTGGCCGGGCGAGACCACGGCGCTGCAGGAGGTCTTCGGCCTCGACTGCGCGCCGCTGCGCCAGCTGCCGGGCCGCGAGCCCCCGGTCATCTACCTGAAGTGGGGCGAGTGAGCGGACCGCGACCGCTGTGACCACCACTGGGCAGAGGGGCGCGACAGCGCCCACGGCCGTGCGGGAACTCGCCGTGGAGGGCGCCTTCGAGTTCACCCCGAAGGTGTTCCCCGACCGCCGCGGCCTGTTCGTGACGACGTATCAGCAGCCGGTGTTCGCCGGGGCGACCGGGCACGCCTTCCCGTTCTTCCAGACCGGCCAGAGCCTCTCGCACCGCGGGGTGGTGCGCGGAGTGCACTTCACCGCGACGCCGCCGGGCATGGCCAAGCACGTGTACTGCGCGCGGGGCCGGGCGCTCGACTTCGTCGTCGACCTCCGGGTGGGCTCCCCCACCTTCGGCCGGTGGGACACCGTCCAGCTGGACCAGGAACACTTCCGGTCCACGTATCTGCCGGTCGGCGTGGGCCATGCGTTCGTCGCCCTTGAGGACGACACCGCGATGGTGTACCAGATGTCCGGGCCGTACGTGGCGGAGCACGAGCTCGCGCTCTCCCCGCTGGACCCGGCGCTCGGTCTGCCCGTCACGCTCGACGGCGTCGAACCGATCCTGGCGGAGCGTGACATCAGCGCCCCCACGCTGGCCGGGGCGCTGGAGTCGGGCATCCTGCCACGCTACGAGGACTGCCTCGTACGGGAGGACCGACTCGGGCGGGAGGACTGACCCGCGCGGGGAGGACTGACTCGCGCGGGAGGGCCGCGGCACCCGGGGACGGGATGCCGCAGCCTCTCCCGAAGGGGGTACCGGTCAGCCGGACTTACGGCGGAAGCGCCGCTTCTGACCGGCGGGACCGCTCATGTTCCTGATCTTGCTGCGCCCCTCTTCGTGCGCCTGCGCGGACTGCGAGAGCTGGGCCTTGCGCTCCAGCGCCTCCTTGAACTTCGCGCGTACCTCGTCCGCACCGCTGTTGTTCTCCGGAGTTTCGGTCATAAGGCCCTCCTTGCCGTAAAGATCATTTCGCGTCAGAACCGCCCCCACATCTTCACAGGCGGTTCTGGAGCCCCGCTCGAAGTCCGCTGGAAGGCGTAGGACGGCAGGTCGACCGGAACGCCCCCGGCGAACACCCGCTCCCAGTCGATGTCCTGCCCCGCCACATGCAGTACGCCCAACTCCCGTGTCAGCGCCCGCACTTCGTCCCATTCCCCGGCCGGGCCGCACTCCAGGTACCGGCCCGCTCCCGAGCGCTCCCACGTGGCGATCGCGTCCACGAACCGCACCGGGTCGCGCACTTGGCGCACCCAGTACCCCGGGTCCGCCGCCTCATCCGCCGACACGGCCCGCCCCGTCACCGTCGACACCCACGTCATCGACGGCGCCCGGAACACGCACTGTGCCGCCACCCGCCCGAACTCGCCGGGCCTCGCGTCCGCCTGCGCCAGCCGGCCCCGCGCCGCCGCCAGCCGTGCCGCGTCCGCGAGATCCAGCACCCCCGCCACGTGCGCCGCCGCCACCTCGCCCACCGCGTGACCGGCCACCGCGGCCGGCACCACGCCCCACGACTCCCACAGCCGGTACGACGCCACCTCGACGGCGAACAGCGCGGGCTGCGCGAACCGGGTCTCCTGGACCAGCACCGCGTCGGGGCCGTCCGCCGCACCGAACAGCACCGCCACCAGCGGCAGCGGCAGATGCGGATCGAGCGCGGCACACACCTCGTCGAACGCCCACCGGAAGCGGGGGAACGCCGCGTACAGCTCCCTCCCCATGCCGATGCGCCGACTGCCCTCGCCGGGGAACAGCACCGCGAGGTCCGTTCCCCTGTCCGGGGCCCTCATGTCCGGGACCTTCATGTCCGGGGCCCTCATGTCCGGTGTCCCCGCGACGAGTCCGGGATGGCCGTGGCCGGCCGCCAGGGCGCGCAGGGCTTCTGCCGCCTCCGCGGACGACGCGGCCACGACACTGGCCCGGTACTCCAGATGGGGGCGGTGCCGGGCGGCGGTGTACGCCACGTCGAGGAGGCCCGCGTCGGGTGTGCCGTCGAGGTGACGGGCGAGCCGGCCCGCGTTCTCGGCGCGGGCCCGCGCGGTGCGGCCCGAGACGGTGAGGGCGACGGGGGCCGGCCCGCCGCGGCGGCGACGGCCGGTGACGGCCCCCCAGTCCACGTCGAACCCGTCGCACCACAGCGCGGCGGCCACGTCCTCCAGTGCCTGGCGGGCGCCCCCGGGGTGCGGGGTGATCGCGAGCACGCGCAGAGCGCGTCCGCCGGGGAGCGCGCGGGGGGCTTCGGCCCGAGGTGCGGGGGCGCACAGGGCGCGGGCCCAGTACGCGGCGTCGAGGTCGCTGCCGTCGGTGTACCCGCCGGTGACGGCCGACCAGAACGGCACCGTGGCCAACCGGGTGCGCAGCGTGCCCAGGCGGCGCTCCAGCTCGGGCGCCAGTTCGCCTGCCCCGGCGTCGACTTCACGGGACCCGGCGTCGGCGCGTTCGGCGACCAGCCGGGACCAGGTGGTGATCAGGCGGGCGGCGTCGGCGAGCGGCAGCACGCCCGCGAAGACCGCGGCGGCCACCTCGCCCGTGCCCTCCCCGAGGACGACCGCGGGCTCGACACCCCAGGCGCTCAGGGTGCGGGCGATGGCCGTCTGCAGGGCGAACAGCTCAGGGCCCGAGGCGGCCCGGTCCGCGAGGAGTTCCCCGGTGACCGACCGGGGGATGACCGACCGGCGGGTGACGAGCCGTCCGGTGACGAGCCGTCCGGTGTACGGCCGCAGGGCCCGGTCGCACTCGTCGAGGGCGGCCCGGAAAGCGGGTTCGCCGAGCAGGTCACGGCTCGCGCCGAGCAGGTCACGGCTCGCGTCGAGCCGGTGCGTATCCGGTCCGCCGAAGCAGAAGGCGAGCGCGTCCGGCCGGCCGGGGTCCTGGGCGCGGGCGGCAATGTGGGTGCGCAGCGCGTCGGCCAGTTCGCCGCGGTGGGCGACGGCGGCGACGACCCGGTGCGAGCCCGTGGCGCGGCCGAGGAGTTCGGGCACGTACCAGGTATCGCCCGTGCGGATCCGGTCGGCGAGCATGTCGGCGGCCGCGCGCAGGCCCTCCGCGCTGTCGGCGGCGAGCGGCACGAACAGCCGTCGCCGGTACGGGGCTTCCGCCAGGACCAGCCCAGTGCGTGCGCCGCCCAACTCCCCTTCCCCGGCGGGGAGTTCGCCGTGGTGCAGGGCGAGCGCGGTACTCAGCAGACCGACGACGCCCGCGGCGGGCCCGGCAGGGTGCGGCCCGGAGCCGACGACGGCGCTGCCGCGGACGACGGCGTAGACGCGGTCCCCGGCGGTGAGCGCGTCCGACAGGCGGCGCAGTACGACGATGCCGCAGCCCTCACCCCGTACGCCTTCGGCCTTCAGCGTGCTGCGCGGACCGCGCCGCACGTCGACGCCGCCCGCCAGCGCCAGGTCCGCCGCCCCCTCGCGCAGGGCGCGTACGGCGAGGTGAACGGCGGTGAGAGAGGACCCGCCGGCCGCCGGGACGGCGGGAGCGGGCCCCCGGAGGCCGAGGGTGCGGGCGATCCGGGCGGGCAGCGCCGCGCCGTCGTACCCCTGCTCCGTGGTTCCCAGGAACACGCCGGTACGGCTGCCCGTCGGCCCGTCGTGGACGATGCGCGCGTCCTCCAGCGCGGCCCACGCGGTCTCCAGCGCGATGCGCCGGCGGGGGTCCATCCGCCGGGCTTCGGCGGGCGGGACGCGGAACAGGTCCGCGTCGAAGCCGGTGATGTCGTCGAGGAGGCCGCCCCGGTGGACGGTGGCGTCGCGCAGGCCCTGCCACAGTGCTGCGGGGGTCTCGATGCCGCCCGGCAGCCGACAGCCGATGCCGACGATCGCGACCGGCTCACCGGCACCCGCCCGCACGGCCGTCTCGCGTACGGCTGTCTCGCGGGCGGCAGTCTCGGGGGCGGCAGTCTCGCGGGCGGCCGTCTCGCGTACGGCCGTCTCGCGTACGGCCGTCTCCTGCGCGGTCCCTAGAAGGGGGGCGGTGTCGCTGTTCACCTGGGCAGTGCCCATCTGCACTTCCTTGGGTTCGTCGCACCGGAGCGGCAGGGCGGGCGGACCGCGTGTGCCGCGGGCGTTCCAGGTTCCCGCCTCCCTCTTGAGATCTGCTGGAGCAACGCCGGGCCCGCCGCTACCGGGCGCGCCGTGCCGTGTCCTGGAGGGTGCGCGCGAAGTCGGCGACGGGGGTGGCGGCGGAGGTGAGCACCAGCTGCGGGGCGCGGGCGCCGAAGGCCGCGACCGCACGCGCGACTTCGTACCCGACGACGCCCGCGCCCGAGAAGCCGCCGAGCACGACCGGTCCTTCGCTCAGCACGCGCAGCACGGCGTCCCGCAGCCGGGACACCTCGGCCGGGCGCAGCAGGGCGATCGCCTCGGGGCCCCGGTAGGCCCTGACGAGCGGGGTGTGCAGGGAGCGGGGCGTGCTGGGTGTCTGGACCAGACAGACGGTGCCCGCGCCGGAGCTGGTGGCGGGGCGCAGTACGACGAGCGGGGGCGCGGTGGCGTCCTCGGAGTACGGGCGGGCGACGGCGCGAGGGGGCTCCGGCCGTGGTTCCTGGGGGAGGCCGGCGACCAGTTCGACGAGCTCGCCGACCGTCGTGGAGCAGTCCGCCTCGGAAGGAATGCGGCACAGCAACTGGGCGGTGTGCGAGAGGAGTTGACCGGCGTCGCCCAGGCGGCTCCGGTCGTACGAGGCGGTGAGTGCGAGGGCGCCGTCGTCGTGGTGGTGGGCGACGAGGGTGAAGGGGAACGCGGTGCGGGCGCCGAGCGTCTCGGCGCCGCCGACGCGCACCCCCTGTTCGGCGAGGAGGCGGGTGAGGGCCTCGGTCTCACGCGGCAGGTCCTCGAAGACGAGCAGGCTGCCGGTCGCCGACGCGGAGCGCAGCCCGGACCAGGAACGTATCTGACCCGCCGACACCCATTCGTAGGCGGACCGCTCCAGGGCCTGGTCGCGCAGCGCGCCCAGGAAGGCGGGCACGGTGGCGTGCGGGTCGACGTCGACGGTGACCGGCAGGGGGTTGCGCAGCGGGGCGGGCAGGCCCTCGACGCCCTCGAAGGGGATGCCGCGTCCGGAGACGGTGGTGTGGAAGCGGACCCGGGCCCGGCCCTCGCACCCCCGGGCCCGGTACAGCAGCAGCGCCCACACCGCGTGCAGGACGCTGCTCTCGGGGCTGCCCAGGCCGGCCGCCCAAGTGCTGAGCTGCTCGGTCTGCGCGACGGTGAGCCGGGTGCGGGCGTAGCCGACGCCCGCCCCGGTGGCGGTGGCGAGCGGGTCCGTGCCGGGGTCGAGGTCGGCCCCGGCCCAGAACTCCTGCGCGGGAGCGGTGTTCCGGTCCCCGAGCCAGCGCAGGTAGTCGCCGAGGTCGGGGCGGCGCTCGCCGCCGGGCAGCCGGCCGTCCGCGAGGTAGGCGCGGTAGAACTCCTGCAGCAGGATCCGCACGCTGCGGCCGTCCAGCAGGGCGTGGTGGAAGGTGAGCAGGACGCGGGTCGGTTCGGCGGCGGCCCCGACCGGTCCGCCGCTCAGGACGGTGATGCGCAGCGGGCCCCGGCCGCGCGGGTCGAGTCCGCGGCGGCGGTCCGCCTCGACGACCGTGTTCCAGTCGGTGGTGGCGTACGAGAGCAGTACGACCTCGGGGATGATCCGGTCGTGCTGGACGAGGCGGGGCTCGGGGCCGTCCTCGAAAGTGGCGCGCAGCATGCTCTCGCGGTCGAAGACGGACTGCCAGGCGGCGGTGAACCGGCGGAAGTCGATCGGTCCGGTCCAGGCGAAGGCGAACTGTTCGCTGTGGCGGGCGGTGGAGGGGTGGGCGACCAGTTCACGCTGCAGCGGGGTCGGCTGCAGTCTGCGCCCGTCCGGCGCGGCGGACGGCGGGTGGGTGAGCAGGTCGGCGAGCAGCCCGGCCGGGAAGTCGGCGGGAGCCCCGGGGTCGGCCGCGGGGTCTTCTGCGGATTCTTCTGCGGGGTCTTCTGCGGGTTCGGCCACGGGGTCGACTTCGGAATCGGCCGCAGGGCCGGCCCCGGGATCGACCGCAGGGTCTCCTGCGGGATCGACCGCAGGGTCTCCTGCGGGATCGACTGCCGGGTCGGCCCCGGCATCGGCTGCGGGGTCGGTCGCGGAATCGGCCGCGGTGGAGAACCGCAGCGTGTGCCGGCGGGGGCCGGACCGTTCGACGCGGTGGTGCCACAGCGGTTCCCGCACGGGGCGGTGGACCGCCCGTTCGACGCGGTCGAGGGCCGACTCCAGCCGGTGCGTGTCCAGCGAGCCGTGCAACTCCATGACCGGCAGGGCGCCTTCGGCCTTGTCGGTGAGGTCGACGACGACGGTCAGCGACCGGCCGGGGCCTTCTCCAGGGGTGTGCGGGGTGTGATCGGCGGTCATCGTCATCCGGGGCGCGCACCTCCTCGTACCTGCGTGCATGTCCACGCACGGCCACCGCTACGCACACGGCGAAACCCCGCCCTCCCTCCTCTGCGAGCGCGGAACGAGTATGCGAAGACCCGCCCATGCGGACCTGACGCGGCGCTGACACGGCGGTCGGGCAGCGCCGCGGGAACGGCGGCCGGGTGGGGGCGGGCCGGGGCGGCAAGGGGGCGGCGCCCCGGCCCGCAGGGCTGGTGGTACGGGTGAGGGGCCACGCCGGGCTTCGCCATGACGGCCTCCTCGTCCTCACGTACGCACCCACCGTTTTCGTACGGTAGCCAGCTGTGCGCCCGTGGGCCGGTTTCCTCCAGCAGGGCTCCAGAGCGGCCGGAACCCTCCTGTACCGGACGCTGTGCCGGACCCCGCACCGGACGGCTCAGTCGAGGAGTTCGGCGACGGCTCCCATGAACCCCTCGTCGAACATGGTGTGGGCCGCGGTGTCGGACGAACTGTCCAGGCCCGCGTCGTGGCGGGCGACGCTGAGCAGGAAGCGGTCGCCCAGGACGAGGTGCGTGGCGAAGGACCATTGCGCGTGGGTGGCCGGGCCCTCGTCGGCCGTGCCGAAGCCGAACTCGGTGAATCCGAGCCGCAGTCCCTGGCCGAGTGCCTTGGTGTAGGCCTCCTTCAGGGTCCACAGCCGCAGCATCCGGGCGCTGCGCTCGGGCTCCGGGAGCGCGGTGAGGTCGGTGCGCTCGGCGGGAGAGAGCACATGACCGTGCATCAGGTCGTAGGGCATGCGCCGGTCGGCGGGTTCGGCGTCGACCCCGATGCGGCCGTCGCGGCTGATGCCGACGGCGATCAGGTCGTCGGTGTGGGTCAGGCTGACGTCGATCTGGTCGAGGCCGCGCAGGTACGGGCGTCCGCCGGTCCGGTACGCGAGGTCGATCTCGGCCGGGTCGATGTGCAGGGCGGCCGCGGCGGTGTACTTGGTGGCGAGCCTGGAGGCGACGAAGCGGTAGCGGATGGTGGGGTCGGTGGTGCGCCGGTAGCGCTGCCAGTCCCGGCCCAGCAGGGGGCGCAGCGAGGGGTCGGCGACCGCGGTGGTGAGCCATTCGCCCCAGGTGGTGTGGACGACGGCGTTTCCGTACCGGTCCATGGACTGCCTCACGCGGTGCCAGGGCGCGTCCGGTCCGCTGACGTGGACCGGCGTACCGATGCGCTCCGCGCCGGGCAACGGGATGCTCGTCAAGGTCGCTGCCTTCCGTGGGGTGGAGCGGGAAGTGTCGGCGCCGCGGTGGGTCACCCTGCGAGGCCGACGGCGTCGAGGTCGTAGCTGCGGCCGTCCCGGTAGCGGCGCAGGGCCTCCTCCAGGACGCGCTCCTGGCAGCCCTCGGGCAGCTCGGGCACCGGGATGCCGAGCCGGCCGCCGATCCGGGTGAGGGCGAGGACCGCCCAGGCGGGGTCGCTGAGGAACGGGTCGGTGCCGTCCTGGTGCTCCCAGGTCCCCAGGACGGCGGCCGCCCCGACGACGTGGCAGTAGCGGTCCGAGAGGACGGCGACGGCGGGGTCGGCGAGGGCCGCTCCGGGGTCCGGGAGGCGGCGGCACTGTTCTTGCAGGGCGCGCAGCTCGGTGGCGAACGCCTCGGCGAGCGCGGCCAGTACGGCGAGGTCGCCGCCCGCGGAACGCGCCGCGGCGAGGCGTCCGGCGCTGCCCAGGAGCGAGGCGGCCATGAAGTCGCCGCCCCCGGCGATGCCGAGCAACCGGTGTTCCAGGTACGGCAGTTGTGCGTCGGGGCCAAACAGCTCGGGCGGCGGTTCCTCCTCGGTGAACCAGGACCGCCGGGCCAGACCGCGCAGTTGTGGCACGAGTACGGACTGGCAGGAGGCGCTTCCGGCGTGCCCGAGCCCGGCGACCGGCAGGTCCCGTGCGAGCTTGCCCAGTGCGCCGTACTCGGGGGCCCGGTGGTCGTAGCCGTGCGCGCCGAGGACGGTGGCGAGTTCTTCGAGCTTCTCGCGCAGCAGGTCGGGCACCACGTACTTGACGGCGGCCGCGAAGAGATGGGAACCGGCCGGGAGCAGGCTGAGCGCCCGCAGGGCGGTCGTGGCCATGCTGTCGCAGGCCAGCAGCTCGGCGAAGACCCCTGCGAGCGGTTTGCACCGGCGCCGCGAGACGGGGCCGGTGCTGTCCTGGACCGCGGCCCGTACGGCGGAGCGCAGCACCGTGTCCACGGCGGCGGTCGCCACCGAGCAGACCAGGCTGCGGTTGACCTGGAAGGTGCGCAGCGCGAGGGACACGCCCTCGCCCTGTGACCCGACCAGGGCGTCCGCGGGGGCGGGGCAGTCGGTGAACTCCAGCCCGCCGAACAGCGCGCCGCGCATGCCCGCGGTCTCCACCCTGGGCAGGTGCCTTACCTGTCCCGGCCGCTGCCCGGCGGGGTCCAGGAGGAGTACGGAGTGGCTGCGCGGCCCGCGCAGGGCGTCGGTACGGGCGTAGACGACCTGGAGGTCGGCGCGGTGCGCGTTGAGGATGACGTCCTTGTGTCCGCCGAGCCGGTAGCCGCCGGGGACGCTGCGGGCGGTGAACTCGTGGCGCAGGATCGCGTTCGCGTGGGCGAGTTCGTGGTGCAGGATCGCGGCCCGCCCGCCGGTCAGCAGTACGTCGGCGACGTCCCGGCGCTGGCGGTCGCTGCCCGCGGCCCAGACCGCGCCTGCGGCGAACAGCGAGACGATGCCGTGGCCGAAGCCGAGGGCGAGGTCGCGCCGGAAGACCGGGCGCAGGGCGCGCGCGAGGTGGTCGGCACGGGTGAGCAGGCCGCCGTGCGCGGCGGGAACGAACTCGGCGCCGATCCCCTCGGTGGCCAGCAGCGTCTCGGTCGCGGCAGGCACCTCGCGCCGGGCGTCGGCGGCGAACAGGGCGCCGAGGCCGTGCGGGTTGGCCGGATCGTAGGGGTCGCCGAGCAGCTTCTCCAGACGGGCGGCGCGGGCGGACGCGTCGACGGCCCGCCGGGTGCGCCCGGGGCCCGGGATGTCGACGGTTTCGGCGCTGAGGGTCATGGTCGTCACTGTGCCGGGCTTCGCTCGAGACTCGGCAGAGAGCCGCTCCACCGGACCCGGAAGAGCGCCGGAGACTCACTCAGCGGGATCGGGATCGGGATCGAGTGCGGGTTCGGCCGACGCGTCGACGCTGGACCGGCCAAACCCACCGGGCGCAAGCATCGCCGCCCACCACTGCCTTGCCTGCACCGGGATCAGCCCACCCGGCTCAGCCGCTCCGTGCCCGTGGCGGGCGCGTCCAGCGGCTGTTCGGGGCCGGCCATCAGTATCGAGCGCTGCAAGCGGCGCAGTCCTGCGGAGGGTTCGAGGCCGAGTTCACGGACCAGGGTCTGGCGAAGCCGCTGGTAGACGTCGAGTGCCTCGCTGCGGCGACCGGAGCGGTGCAGGGCGAGCATGAACTGGCCGTGCAGGTTCTCGTGGGTGCGGTAGCGGCTGACCAGCACGGTCAGTTCGGCGAGCAGTTCCCGGTGCCTGCCGAGCCGCAGATCGGCCTCGATGCGCTGGTCGAGCGCGCACAGCCAGGTCTCCTCCAGCCTCCGGATCTGCGTCTCCAGCCGGGGTCCCGCCTGTACGTCGGCGAGTGCGGATCCGTTCCACAGGCCCAGGGCGGCGCTCAACTCCCGTGCCGCGCGCGGGAAGTCACCGGCGTCCATCGCCCGGTACCCCATGCCTGCGAGCCGTTCGAACTCGCGGACGTCGCTGGCACCGCCCGAGGTGTGCAGCACATAGCCGCCGGGCGCGGTCATGAGCACGTCCTTGGCGATGCGCGGCGCGGCGCCCTGCGGGTCGTGCGTGAGGGCCGCCGCGATCAGCTCGCGGAGCTGCAGCACATACGTCTGAAGGGTCGTACGCGCACTGCGCGGCGCCCGGTCGCCCCAGAGTTCCTCGACGAGCGAGGCCACCGGGACGACCTCGTCGGCGTGCAGGGCCAGCAGGGCGAGCACCTGTCGCGGCTTGGGGGCCGTCGGCGTCACCGAGATCCCGTTTTCCCTGACGGCCAACGGGCCCAATACTTCGATGTCCACGCCGTTTCCCCTCTTCGTGCCTGAGTCGTCAGTCGCCCGAGGCCTCGTCAAGAACCTCTCGGTACTCGATACACACTCCAGTTAAAAACAGGCCGTCCGGTCTGTCAATACCAAACCGTCTGCGCTGTTTTCTTAGACTGCCACACCCTCGCTCGACTCTCCCTACAGCCGCACCACAGAGCACGGGATGCCCGAAAGTGCCCCTTAAACAAGGGGAGTTGAGGGTCTGTACAGTCCCGCACACCTTCAGCAGGGCCATGAGTGAACCGAATCGGGGCTCCAAGGCCGACACAAACCCGGCAAATTACCGAACCGTATGGTCTTCTTTTTGCTCCGCCCCTCTCAGTCCGGGCAGCAGCAGCTCCCAGAATCCGGCGATCCTGTGCTCGGCGTACCAGGCGGGGTCCTGGGCGCCGAGCACCTCGAAGCCCACAGTCGCGGCGACGATCGTGCAGGCCGCGGCGTCCGAGGAGACCCCTTCCGCGAGGCCCCCCTCCCGCTCGGCCCTGACCACCGCCTCCTCGACCCAGCGCCGCCAGCCCTGCTGACAGGAGCCCGCCCCCTCGCGACCCTCCCCGCCCAGCTCGAAGCCGGCCCTGACCACGGGGTCCTGCGCGAGCCGGTCCATCAGCACGTACGACGTGTCGACGAGTTCCTGGAGCACCCCGCCCCCGACGGCACCCGTCCCCTCGACGATCCGGGCCACCGCCAGGGCGGCCTCCTCCTCGACGGCTCGGGCGAGCGCCTGCTTGTTCTTGAAATGAAAGTGCAGCGCGCCGTTGCTGACTCCGGCGCGCCCGCTGATCGTGGTCAGCGAGGCGAGTACGTACCCCTCCTCCGCGAACACCTCGGCCGCCGCCTCGATCAGGGCTCTGCGAGTCCGTACCGCGCGCTCCTGCTTGACCATCTGCTCTCTCCTGGGATCTCGGCGACGGGCGACGCGGCCGGAGGACGGACGCCTTGATCACCAAATTAACAAACCGCGCGGGCGGTTTATAGATGCGAGAGGCATTTATCTCCGACCGTCGCCCCGCTCCCCCGGCCCCTCCCCCTCTCCCGGCTCCCGCCGTACGCGGTCCAGCACCCGCCGTACGCGGTCAACACCCGCCGTACGGCCTCATCTCCAGCTGTACGGGGCGTGGTAGACGGCGTCGCGCTCCGGCCGCCGCCACCCCGCGCGCGGGCGCTCCAGGGCCGGCGCCCGGCGCTCCTCCCGTCGCGCGGCGAGCAGCGAGAAGAGCGCCACCACCGCGGCGAGCTCCTCCTCGCTGGCCTCGCCGCGCTCCACCCGGACCACTGCTCCGGTGCTTTCCCCACTGTTCACGAAGTCCTCCTGACTTTCCGTCACCGTCCGCCACCCCGCTCGAGGAACGGTCCATGTGCGGTGGAGAACCGCTCCTGAGCACTCCGAATCCGGTGGAGGACCGCCGCTGCTGACCACTCCCGAGCCCTTCCGGCGGGAGGCGGCCCATGAAAAAAGCTCCGCGACCCGGTCGCGGGCCGCGGAGCTACTGGTCGCCTCGTCAGCTCGCCCTGGCCCCCAGCAGGACCGGCAGCTCGCGGTAACCGTTCATCAGGAACGTGGGCATGGGCTCCAGTTCGTCCGGCGCACAGGCGAGCCGGAGGTCGGGGAAGTTCGTGAAGAGGGAGGCGAATGCGGAGGTCGCCTCCACCCTGGCCAGCGGGACTCCCATGCAGCGGTGCGCGCCGTGCCCGTATCCGAGGGTGTCGCGGTCGGTGCGCAGCAGGTCGAACTCGGCCGCGTCCTCGCCGTACCGCTCCGGGTCGAGTCCTCCGGCGGCGAACGAGACGAGAATGGCATCGCCCTGCGCGATGTGCACGCCGTCCAGATCGATGTCCTCGACGGCGAAACGCATCGGCGAGTACGCCCCCGGAGTGTGCATCCGCATCGTCTCGGCGGCCACGTCGTCCCAAGTGGCCCGGCCTGCCCGGACGTGTCCCCACTGCTCGGGACGGGACAGGAGTCGGCCGACCGCGTTGGTGATCAGCGCGGCCGTGGTGTCCTGTCCGCCCGCGATCATCAGGTAGAGGGTGCCCAGGAGTTCGGCCTCGCTGAGCCGGTCGCCCTGGTCCCGTGCCTGGATCAGCAACGACGTCAGGTCATCGCAGGGTGCGGCCCGCTTGGCCTCCACGTGCGCGGCGAGCAGCCCGAAGGCCTCCATCCGGGCCGCCTCCATCTCCGCCGCCGAGACCGTGGTGCTGAACACCGTGTGCAGGGCGGTGCACAGGGTCTTCGTGGCGGCGCCCTGCGGCACTCCGAAGAGCTCGCAGATCACCCGCATGGGCAGCAGCTCGGCGAACTCCGCACGCAGGTCGACGGGGACGTCGGCGGGCAGGGCGGCCAGCCGGTCGGCCAGTTCGGCGGCGATCTCCTCGACGCGGGGCCGCATGGCTTCGGAGCGGCGTGCCGTGAAGGCCCCCGCCACCAGCCGCCGGAGTCTGGAGTGCTCCTCGCCGTACGCGAACAGCATGTTCTCGTTGGCCACCCACGGGTACAGCGGCCAGTCCGGGGTGATCCGCCCCTCCTGCAGGTCCGGCCAGTGCATGCGCGCGTTCTTGGACACCCGCGGGTCGGTCAGCAGCCGCTCGACCTGCCGCTGGCCCACGACCGCCCACGCCGTCACCCCGCCCGGCAGGGTCACCCGGACCGCGGGCCCCTGCTCCCGCAGCATCGCGGCTTCGCCCGCCAGGTCACGTCCGGTGACGTCCAGTGCGTACGGGCATGCAGCTATCTCCGTCATTTCCCACCCCTGCGTCGATGTGCACTGCTGTTGATTACGCCGTAATCACTCGTACTCGTACGGGGTTCCGGCCGCCGGACTCCGCCGGCCCGACCACCGCTCCCCCTGCGCAGGACACCGCTCCCCCACAGAGGTCAGGCGCTCACCCCGGCCGCGAGCGCCTTCTTCTCCGCGCGCGCCGTGACGGCCTCTTCGTACACCCGCACCGCCCGGTCGGGCGAGATGTCGAGCCGGACGAGCACCGCGGGCAGCGCGAGGCTCGACAGAAGGTGCCGCTGGAGGTCCGCCACGCGTTCCGGCAGGTCGGCGTGGTTCGTCATGATCTTCGAGAGGACCTGCACCCCGGTGAATCCCCCCGTGAACAGCTTCGCCGCGGAGTCGATGTCCACCTGAGGAAGAAGCTCCCCGTTCTCCTGCGCGCCGGTGAGTATCGTGGCGTTGCGGTCGATCCACGCGCTCATCGGCACCCGCCGGTCCAGCCCGTCGACCCGCGAGCCCTGGTCGACGGTGAGCCGTACGCTGCCGCGCACCATGGCGTCGCCCGTACTGAGCATGTGGGCGATCACCAGCGACTCGTCCACTCCCTGCTGGAGCATCAGCTCGCGCCGGGGAACCTCCGGGACCGCGAAGACCTGGTTGGCGAGGACCGCCTGGGCCAGTTCCTTCTTGGACGTGAAGTGGAAGTAGAGGGCTCCCTTGGTCACCCCGGCCCTGCTGAGGATCTCGGAGATGGCCGCGGCCTCGTAACCGACCTCGTCGAACACCTCGGCCGCCCCGACCAGGATCGCGTCTCGCGTCCGAACTGCCCGCTCCTGCTTCGCCACAACTACCTCCGTGCCACGCCTTGCCATGGACCGCCCGAGCAATTACAGACCGGGCGGTACGTATCTTATCTTGATCATCCTCCGTAGTAGATGCCTTCACCATGCGATTTTGGCAACAGCGGGACCACGGCCCCGCGGAGCCGGACCGTACGGTCGTTTCGCTCTGCGAGAGGACAATAAAACCAGTCAGCCGGTTTTTCAATGCCCCGTGTCCGGGCAAGTTCCGCTCGCATGTGCGGGCGCACCCGAGCCATGAATCTGACATTCCTCTTGTGCCGACCTCGGTTTGATGCCCTGAGGCCCTTGAAAACAAAACCGGGTGGTACGTATCTTCGTGGCTGGAACTGGCTCTGTGACGACGCTGTGGGGGATTACATGACCGTGCTCGCATACCACCAGGAACAACTGATCCCCGCCTCTCAGCCCCTCCCCTCCGGAACGGCCCTGTTCCCGGAGGCCCGGGACGTGCCAAAGGACGGTGTCCCGCCCGCGCCGACACAGGCCGCCGCGGCCGCCACGACCGTCGGGGAGCTGAGCCATCTGCTCTTCGACCGCGGTGAGCGGGAGCGGGTCCACGGCACCTGGCGCGAATTCATCTCGGACGAGGCGTTCCGCTACCGCGACGGGCTCTCCCCCGCCGACCGTGCCGCGCTCGCCTACGAACGGCTGCGGGAGGTCAACTCCCTGATCGGCAGCCCCGAGACCCTCGCACGCGACCCGCGGATGCTGGCCAGCCTGCACGAGTGGGGCGCGGTCGTGGACGGTGGCGGCGGACTGTGCACGGTCGCCAGCATCCACTACAACCTGTTCCTCGGCAGCCTCCTCGATCACGAGGGAAGTGAGAAGCGCGATCTGTCCGACTTCACGTCCATGCGCCGCACAGGAACGTTTCTGTGCACCGAGCTGGGGCACGGGAACGACGCGAGCGCGCTGGAGACCGTCGCCGAGTACGACCCGGTGAGCGACGGCTTCGTCCTGCACACGCCCACCGAGGGCGCCCAGAAGTTCATGCCGAACACCAGCTCCGTCGGAGGGCCCAAGAGCGCGCTCGTGGCGGCGCGGCTCCTCATCGAGGGGCGGGACGAGGGCGTCTTCCTCTTCCTGGTGCCGCTGAGCGACGAGCAGGGCACGCTGGCGGGGGTCAACGTCCGTCTGCTGCCCTATCGTTCGGGTGCTCCGGTGGACCACTGCCTCACCTCCTTCGACCGGGTCCGGCTGGGGCGCGAGGCACTGCTGGAGGCCGCGCACGGGCGGCTGGACGAGGAGGGGCGGCTGACCAGTGTCCTGGGCAACCGGCGCAAGCGTTTCCTGCAGTCCATCTGCCGGGTCACCACGGGCAAGCTCTGTATGAGCGGCGCCGCGGTGGGCGCTTCCAGGGCGGCCCTCGCGATTGCCGTGCGCTACGCGCAGCACCGCCGTATCAGCGGGGCCAAGGCCGGCGAGCGGGTGCCGTTGCAGGCCCACCGCAGCCACCACGGCAGGCTTCTCAGCTCGTTGGTCAGCTCCTACGCCATGACCTTCGCGCACCGCGAGGTGGTCGACCGCTGGAGCGAGGTGGACTCCCCCGAGACGCGGGAGACCGTCGAGCGCGAAGTGGCCGTCATGAAGGGCTGGATCACCTGGCAGGCGCGCGCCATCACCACCGAGTGCCGGGAGCGGTGCGGGGCCCAGGCCCTGTTCCAGGTGAACGGCCTCGCCGACTTCCCCCAGTACACCGAGGGAACGATCACCGCAGAGGGCGACAACCTGGTCGTCTGGCTGAAGGCCGCCAGCGAGCTGCTCTTCCGGACCGGCACCACGGAGCGCGAGGAGAGTGAAGTCCCGCTGGAGGAACAGCCATTGACGGAGCTGAGCTTCCTGCGCACGCTGCTTGCCGATGCCGAGCAGCTGTGGCGGGCCAGGGCCAGTGCGGGGCTGCGGGGCGGCCCGGCGGGGGATCCGCTCGGCCGCTGGAACTCGGCGTCGTTCGCCGCGCTGCGGATGGTCAAGATCCACGCCACCGTTCAGGCGGCCGACTCCTTCTTCCGCGCCATCGGCCGGACCACCGACCCTGCGACGCACGCCCTGCTCGAGAACGTATGCCTGCTGTTCCTGCTGGAGCAGCTCGGCGAGCACACCGGCGACCTGCTCGCTGCGGGGCACCTGAGCGCCGACCACGTCCGTTCCCTGCCCGACGCGATCGAGGCGGTCACTGCCGAGCTCGCACCCCACATGGCGACCCTTGTCGACGCGTTCGACCTGCCACCCGAGTTCCTGAACGCCCTGCCGATGCTCCAGGACAACGGCTACGGCTTCCTCCCGGACGCCTCGCCTGCCTGGGACGAGGAGTGATTACGGCGTAATCACCCGCAGCCGGGAGCGGGACGTGGCGCGGAGTGATTACGGCGTAATCACCCGCAGCCGTGGGCGCGGCGTGGCCGGTGGGTGATTACGGCGTAATCACCCACCGCACGGACCCCGAAGTGATTACGGCGTAATCACCTGCAGCACGGCAGCACGGGCCGGGAACTGATTACGGCGTCTTCACCGCCGCACGGTGCGGCCACGCTCCCCGCACTCCCCCACCCGCCCCGCGCCTGCCTTCTCGCCTCTCCCCCGCGCCCCCACCCTTCCTTGGGACAACCTGGGGTCAGAGTCGCTTGGGTCGCTTCGGTAGCTGTCGATACGACTGTGGGCGGGGGTGGAGTGATTACGGCGTAATCACTCCACCCC
>NZ_JBEZKB010000020.1:0-185328 GCF_040651475.1 Streptomyces sp. NPDC048442 | reverse complement strand
GCGCGGGGCGGGCGGTGACGTTGCCCGCCCCGTTATGCCACGCGCTGTTCGTCCTGGTGGTGGCGCTCAGCGGCGCCGTGCCCTCCCCGAGTCGGGGGCGGGCGGGCGCGCCGGCGGGGCCCCCGGCCCGCCCCCGCCCCCCCCCCCCAGTCGTGGCGGCGCGTCAGTGAGAGGTGCGTGCCGCGCCGCGCAGTCTGCGCTGTGTGCGGCTGACCGGGCCGTCCTGGCCTGTGCCTTCGGAGGCGCCTCGGCCGATGTCCGAGCCTGTGAGTCCGCCCGCATCGTCGCGACCGGTCGCCCCGCCCGCGCGGCCCGTGCGGCGGGCCGCAGGTCCTTCGGTGCGGTGGTGCCGAGCCTCGCCCGGACGTGGCCGAGCAGGTCCGGCGGCGCTCACCGCGCGGTGTGTGAAGTCGCGCGGGACCAGAGTTCTGCATGGACCGCTGTCGCTCTGACGTGCCATCAGCTCATCAGGACCTGCCCGGCGGACCGGGCCACACCGGATGACCTGGCCATTCCCGGTACGGCCGGGTGGGTGAGCGGCTGTTGTTTCCGTACCCGTGGGCAACTCCTGGAAAGCGGGCTGAGGTTGGGGCTCACCACCGGCCCTGCCCGCGCTTCGCCGGATTTGCCGGACCCCGGCCTCACGGGCGGTCTACGGTACGTACACACCGTGTTACCCATCGCGGTCGCCCGTCGCCCGAGGAGGAATCCTGTGCCATCGCCCTGTGACCCCCAGTACGCTCCCGCCGGCGATGTGGGCGCGGCTCTCATGCTGATCGACTCCCGGCTCAAGGGTATTCACAACGGCAAGACCGAGACCGACCCCGAACAGCAGGCGCTGACCGACCAGTTCATCGCCTCCCTGGGGCCCGAGGGGGCGGAGGACGTGCTGGACGGCGCGTGCACCCTCGTCTACATGTTCATGACGTGGCTGCGCAAGGTCCACGAGAACCAGGACAAGGACGTCGTCGAGTACGTGGTGCCCACCCTTGTGGCCGCGCTGCGCATGATGCCCAAGAGCGTCGGCGCCGAGTTCGTCCCCACCATGGCCGGCCTGGTCGTCGCCGCGGGCACCGGCCTGAGCCCCAGCCTCTGGCGCACCCAGTACGGACCGTGGACCGAGAACGAGATGAAGCCTCTGGAAGCCACCGTCTTCCTGCTCGCGGAGCACATCAACCGCATCGCCGACGACCCCGACTTCGCCACCCGCATCATCACCGAAGCGCTGTCCGAACTGGGCGAGGACTGACGTACCACGGTCGTCTTCGACCTCACCCTCACCCTCACCCTCACCCTCGCCCGCCCCAGTGCACCAGGGCAGCCGCGACGACGACGGCTGCCGCGGTGAGCAGCGCCGTGGCGCCCCACAGCGCTGCGGCGCGCGGGGGGTCGGGTTCGGGCGGGCGCAGCGGGACGTGCCCGCAGAGGCAGGTGCGGGGCGGGTCCTGTGGTACGCGTTCGAGCCAGGAGGCGCCGAGGAGTTCGGGGCGGGTGTACGGGTGGGGATGGGCGTGGGGGTGGGTGCGGGGTGCCGGCTCCGCCGGGGGCTCCCGGGCGTCTGCGGCGCGCCCAGGCGGCGGTAAGCGAGTCCGGGCGGGGTTCGGAGGGAGTACCGGAGGGAGTAAGGGAAACGTTTCTTCTTGCTGCATGACCTGTCCAACGACGCTGCCCGGCGTTACGTGTCGGGTTGCGGCCGTTTCTTCGTCGAGCGCGGCGAACTTCGCGACCTTGCCGAACGTCTTCCCGTACCCAACTCCCCCTCCTGGTATGGGTGTTGGCATCCCGGGTCCCTCGCCCGAGGATTGCGTGAAACCCTGTCGCAGCCGTACTACCCGACGGTAACCTGTGGGCTCGATCCGCAGCGTGGGGGAGTGGTATGGGCGCCGTGATGGGATTCGATCCTCTGGTCGAGCACGAGAGGACCCGCGCCGCACTGCGCGCCGCGGTTCCGCGACTGGTTCGGCTGGTGCGTGGTGTCCCTGACCGGGACGCGGCCTCGGGCGTTCCCGTGTGGACGGTGGGCGACGTCGGTGCGCACCTCGCGGCCGTGTATCTCGCCTACGGTTCCGCCGTTTCCGCCGACGGGTCCGTGAAGTGGGACGAGGTGCTGCCGGCGGGCGACATGGCGTTCATCGAGCGGATCACAGCCATGAACGACACGTCCATCGGCCTCATCAGCGGTGCGGAACGCGGTCTTCTGGGCGACTTCCTCACCGGGCGGGCCGAGACGTTCCTGCGGGTGACCGAGGGCCTCGCCCCGGACACCCCCGTCGCCGCGCCCTGGTACGGGCAGGAGGTGACGCTGGCGGCGGTGACCGGTCTGATGCTCAGCGAAAGCCTCGTACACGGCCTGGACATCGCGCGCGGCGCCCGGCTTCCGTGGCCGATCGGACCGGACGAGGCGCGCCTGGTGCTCGGGCAGATTCTGCCCACGGTGATGCCGCTGGCCCTGGACCGGGCGAAGGCGCGGAACGTCCGCATCGCGTTCGACCTCGTGATCAAGGGCGGGCTGCGGCTGGCGGTCGTCGTCGAGGACGGGACGGTGACCGTGACCCGCGACGCCCCGCCACGTGCGTACGACTGCAGGATCACGGCGGCGCCGACCGCCTTCCTGCTGGTCTCCTTCCGCCGTACGCCGATCTGGAAGGCGATCGCAGGCGGCCGGATGCGGGCCGGCGGCCGGCGGCCGTGGCTCGCCATGCAGCTCGGCGAGCTCATCACGACCCCCTGATTCGAACTGCCTCCTGATTCGAGGGGCGGTCTTTGCACTGTCACCGCTCGGGGGTTCGAGTGCTCATCAGGGTGCGTGACCGGGGCCGGATGTGCGCCACCTGGGTGTCGCTGTCGCGTTGGGACTGCTGTGCCGTCGGTGCAGTGACGGTTCTGCAGATTCTGCACTCGGAATTCTCGAAGGGACAGGAAAGTGCTCAGTGGTGTCGGCAGGCTTGAGGTGCCATCTGCCGTGAAGGGGGCCGTGCCCGGCGGACTGGTCGGACGCGGGCGGGAGTTGGGAGCCCTGCGGGCGCTTCTGGAGGAGCACAGGCTGGTGACTGTGGTCGGCGGGGCGGGCGTGGGCAAGAGCGCCCTCGTGGCGGTGACGGCCAGGACGTCGAAGGGGCCGTGGCGGCGCGTGGTGCAGGTGCGCTGGCAGGGCAGTCGGCGCGGCACCCCGGGGGCGCTGGCTGCCGCGGTCTTCGAGGCCGTGACCGGAACACGGCCGGGGCCCGAGCCCGTGGAGGTCCGTGCGCTGGTGGAACGGCTCACAGCCGAGCGAGAGCCTGAGCGCGAACCCAAGCGCGGGCGAGAGCCTGAGCGCGAGCCCGAGTCCAAGCGCATGCCCGAGCGCGAGCCCGAGTCCAAGCGCATGCCCGAGCCCGAGTCCGAGTCCAAGCGCAAGCCCGAGCGCGAGCCCGAGTCCAAGCGCAAGCCCAAGCGCAAGCCCGAGCTCAGGCGCGAGTCCAGGCGCGACTCCAAGCGCAAGCGCGAGCGAGAGCGGCTCGCCGCCGCAGGGGTACTTCTCGTCCTTGACGACATGGACCTGGTTCACAGGGAATGCGTGGGGATGGTGCAGGGGCTGCTGATGGCCGTACCGGGGCTGCGGGTGCTGGTGTCGTCACGGTCCGTCCTCGGGCTCGGCGACGAACAGGTGCTGGAGCTCGCGCCGCTCAGCACGCACGCGCCGGTCGACGGGAGTGTCCACCCGCCGGCGGTCCAGTTGTTCCTGGACCGGGCGCGTGCCCACGCCCACTCCCACGCCCACGACCACCCTCACGCGGCGGGGCTCGGAGACGAATTGGACCTGCCGTCGGTGACGGCGATCTGCCGGTCGCTGGAGGGCTTTCCGCTCGCGATCGAACTGGCCGCCGAGCACCTGGACCGCCATCGAGTGGGTGACCTTGCGAAGCTTCTGGAGCAGGACCAGTGCTGGCTGAGCCGCCCGTGGTCGGGGGTGCGTCGGCACCGCTCGCTGCGGACCGCCGTCGGCGCCAGCTACGTGCTGTGCGACCGGGCGGTACGGATCGTGTGGGGGCGGCTCAGCGTGCTCTCCGGATCCTTCGACGAGTCGACGGCCGTGGTCATGTGCGCGGGCGGCAGCGTTCTCGCGTATCAAGTCCCGGCCTGTCTCGCCCAGTTGGCGTCGATGCACGTGCTGGAGGTGGTGCGTGGACCCGGAGGGCTGCGGGAGCCGCGCTACCGCATGCTGCGCTCCGCACGGGACTTCGGCGCCGAACGGCTGAGGGAGGCCCAGGAGGTCGAGGTGGCCGCGGAACGCCGCGCGCTCCACTACCGGCAGGTTTCGGCGGTCGCGGAAAGCCTGTGGAACAGCGGCTCCCAGACCCGGGCGATGCAGCTCGTACGGGACGAACAGGACGACCTCAGGGCCACGCTGCGGCACGCGCTGCACCACCCCGAGCACGCGGCACTTGCCCTGGAGACGGCCCTCAACCTCTGGTTCTGGTGGGCGGTGCACGGCGGCGCCGAGGAGGGCCGCGACCATCTGCTGCAGCTGTTGCCGCTGTGCCCGACGGACCGCGAACTGGCCGTACGCGGCCTGTGGTTGGCGTCCTGGCTCACCTCGTCCAGCGATCCTCAAGGTGCCCGTGAGCTGCTGGGGCGGGCCTGGCCGAAAGCCGTGCTGGCCGGGGACGACGCGGCGGTCGGCTGGATCGCCCATGTCCAGGGCCTGCTGGCGCTCGGGGAGGGTGAGGTACGGGCAGCCGCCGAGTACTTCGACCAGGCGGCACGTACGGTCCCGGCCCAGGCGTCCGGCGGACCCAGCGCGGTGGTGAGCCTGGCGGCCCTGGCCGTCGCCCGGTCGGACTTCGCGCCGCGCGCCGCACAGCGGGCCGCCCGGCGGGCACTGACCCATCCCGGCGTCCGCAGCGACACCTGGGCCTGCGCACTCGCCCGCTACGCGCAAGCGCTCGTCGACCACCAGCACGGCCGCAGCGGCCGCGCCTGGCGCCGGGCACACCGCGCGCTCGCCTCCCTCGACGGCACGCTGCCCGGCCCCCACGGACCCGCCGCACTGAGCGAGCTGTTCACGGCCATCGAGACCGAGGCCGAGGCCGAAGCCGAAGCCGCGGCCGGAGCGGCGGACGGGGCCGAATCCGCGGCCGCGTCCTGCGCCCCGTCGGTGTTCCTGCCCTCGATGCCGCGCCCGCGCACCGCGCCACCCTTGATCGTCCCGGCCGTGACCGGGACGGTCCAGTAGACCGGCTCGGCAGTTCCCGTACCGCCACACCCCGCACCGGGCTTGCGGACATCGGATTCAGCGGGGGATTCCCAACGACCGTACGAGCTGGGTCACTTCCTCCCGGAAGAGCTTGTCCGGGCTGGTCGTCTGGGAACGCAGGTGGCCGTAGACCTCCAGGGACACCAGGCCGTGCAGGCGCCCCCAGATGCGGAGGGCGAGCGCGACGGCGGCGGGCGGCAGGTCGGGGAAGTCCGGGCGGACCTTGGCGAGGAGCCCGGCGTCGAAGTCGGACCACTCGAACTCGCTGCCCTCATAGAGGAGTTCGGCGTACGGCCAGGCCGCTGCCGCGAGCGCCGTGAGCCCCGTGCAGACCCGGCGGGCAGCCTCGGGGGCGGCGCCTCCGTGAGGGGTGGTGTAGCCGGGAACGGGATCGCCGTAGACGAGGCGGAAGCTCTCGGGGTTGGCCAGGGCCCAGCCCCGGAAGGCGTCGGCCCAGCTCTGGATCCGGACGGCCGCGCCCTCGGCGGAGGCGCTCTCTCAGGCGGCGTCCACGGAGTCGGCCAGCTGGGTGTACACGTCGTGGATGAGCGCGGTGACCAGGTCGTCGCGGCCGCAGGCGGACGAGAAGAGGGAGAACATCACCTGGGCCGGCGTCGACGTCCTGGACGCGGCGAGCATCGTGGCCGTGCTGCCCGGCCTCGACGTGCTCATCAGCACCTACCAGCCCGGCAACGCCGCCAAGGACTTCGAGGACACCGTTCGGCGTTCGATCGCCGACCCCGCGGTCCACTCCACCGCGGCGCGCGCCCTGCTGAAGGCGCTGGAGAGCCACCCGCGGACCCGGCTGATCGTGGTCGGCGGCGCGGGCAGCCTGGAGACAGAGCCCGGACTGGTGCTCGCCGACTCGGACGCGCGCATGCACGCGTCCCTCGACGGGATCGGGGTGCCCCGCGCCTACGCGGCGGCGGCGCGCGGCGCCCGCGACGGACTGAACGTCCTGCGTACCTCCAACCGGCTGTGGACGTACTTCAGCCCCGCCGAGGAGATCGCCCCGGGCGAGCACACCGGCCGCTTCCGTACCGGCGGCGACCAGGTGGTCCGCGACGCGGAGGGCCGCAGCCGCATCTCGGCGGAGGACGCGGCGGTCGCCCTGGTCGACGAGGTGGAGCTGCCGCGGTTCGTACAGCGGCGCTTCACGATCGGATACTGACGGGCGGCGTGCAGCCAGGCAGGCGGGGGCCGTTCAGGCGGCGGGACCGATGGTGACCTTGACGTGTTTCATGATCGGCTGGTCGCTCTGGGTGCTGTAGTCGCCGAGCGCGCACAGGACGTTCATCTCGGGCATGTAGCCGGCCGCGCAGCCGCGCGGGATGTCGTACGGAACCGCGAGGTAGCCGGTGAGGTGCCGCCTGCTGCCGTCCTTCGCGGTGCTCGTGATGTCGACCGGGCCCATGTCGGCGATGCCGCGCTCGCGCATGTCGGCCCGGTTCATGAAGACCAGCGTGCGCAGGTTCTTGATGCCGCGGTAGCGGTCGTTGTCGGAGTAGATGGTGGTGTTCCACTGGTCGTGGGAGCGCATGGTGCCGAGCGCCAGGGTGCCGGCGGCGGGGACGACGTCCGGCAGCGGGGCGCCGGAGAACTCGGCGCGGCCTGACGGGGTGCGGAAGACGAGCTCCCGTGCGGGCTGCTTGATGCGGAAGCCCAGCGGCAGCCGCACCCGGCGGTTGAAGTCCTCGAAGCCGTCCAGCGCGCGGGCCATGGTGTCGCGGATGCGGTCGTAGTCCTCGACGTACCACTCCCAGGGCGTGGCGCTGTCCGGCAGCGCGGCGCGCGCCATCCCGGCGACGATCGCCGGCTCGGAGAGCAGGTGCGGTGAGGCCGGGCGCTTCATGCCGACCGACAGGTGGACCATGCTCATCGAGTCCTCGACGGACGTGCTCTGCACGCCCTTGCGCTGGTGGTCCTTCTCGGTGCGGCCCAGGCACGGCAGGATCAGCGCCCGGCGGCCGTGCACGAGGTGGCTGCGGTTCAGCTTGGTGCTCACCTGGACGGTGAGTTCGCACTTCTCCAGCGCCGCGCAGGTGTACGGGGTGTCGGGGGCCGCCATGGCGAAGTTGCCGCCCATGCCGACGAACACCGTCACGGCGCCCTCGTGCATCGCCCTGATGGTGGCCACGGTGTCCAGGCCGTGCGCACGGGGCGGATCGATGCCGCAGGCCTCGGCGAGGCGTTCCAGGAACTCCTCGCCGGGGCGGTGGTCGATGCCGCAGGTGCGGTTGCCCTGGACGTTGCTGTGTCCGCGTACGGGGGAGGGGCCCGCTCCCTCGCGTCCCAGGTTGCCGCGGAGCAGCAGTACGTTGACGATCTCGCGGACGGTGTCGACGCCGTGCTCGTGCTGGGTGAGGCCCAGGCACCAGCTGATGATGGAGCGGTCGGCCTCGCCGTACACCCGCGCCGCCCCGAGGATGTCGTCGCGGCTCAGCCCCGACTGCCTCTCCAGCTCCTCCCACGGGGTGGCCTCGCACACCGCGCGGTACTCGTCGAAGCCGGTGGTGTGCCGGTCGATGAACTCCCGGTCCAGGGCCCTGGGTTCGGTCACGGACCGTTCCAGGACCGCCTTGGCGATGCCGCGCAGCAGGGCCATGTCGCCGCCGATACGGACCTGGAGATTGAGCGTGCTGGTCCGGGTCGCGTGGAAGGTGGCCATGTCCTTGAAGTCGTGCGGAATGATCGTGCGGGTCGCCGCCGCCTCGACGAGCGGATTGACGTGCACGATCTGGGCACCGCGGTCGTACGCCTCGGCGAGGGCGGTGAGCATCCGGGGCGCGTTGGAGGCGGCGTTGACTCCGAGGATGAACAGCGCGTCGGCCGTCTCCCAGTCCTTGAGGTCGACCGTCCCCTTGCCGGTGCCCAGGGACGCCTGCATGGCCCGGCCGCTGGCCTCGTGACACATGTTGGAACAGTCCGGCAGATTGTTCGTGCCCAGCTCGCGGGCCATCAGCTGATAGAGGAAGGTGGCCTCGTTGCCGAGCCTGCCGGACGTGTAGAACGCCGCTCCGTTCGGATCGTCCAGCGCTCGCAAGGCGGATCCGACCAGCTCGAACGCATCCTGCCAGCCGATCGGGACGTAGTGGTCCGTGGCGGGGTCGTAGACCATCGGCTCGGTCAGCCGGCCCTGGTTCTCCAGGTCGAAGTCGCTCCATCCGGCGAGCTCGGTCACCGAGTGGGCGGCGAAGAACTCGCGGCCGACCCGCTTGCGGGTCATCTCCCATGTGACGTGCTTGATGCCGTTCTCACAGATGTCCAGGTGGAGGCCCTTGGTGTCGTCCGGCCAGGCGCATCCGGGGCAGTCGAACCCCGATTTCTCGTGGTTCATCTTCATGATCGCCCGGGGCCCGTCCAGGGGAAGGGCCCCCTCGCGCGCCATGAACCGGGTCACGCTCTTGGCCGCACCCCAGCCGGCGGCGGGGTGGTGGTACGGGCGGAATTCCGGCCCGTCCTTCTCGTCCTTCTCAGCCTTGTCGGTGCTCATGGCTCTCACCCTTGCCCGGGCCGGGGCCTGCTGCCATTCGAGGCTCGGAGCAGCCCCGGCTGCAGGCCGATCTTCCTGCGGATACCCTGACCCTGCCGCACGCTGTCTGTTTTGTCCGTATTGAGGGTTGTTGGTCCGGCGGGAGTCCCATGGTCACAGCTCAGCCCGTCGTCGGGATGCCCGCCGAGGCGGCCGTCTTTCTGGTGGCCACCGTGCACCCGGGCGGCGAGGCCGTCGTGCGCGAGACGCTCCAGGACCTGGCCGGGCTGGCCCGTTCGGTGGCGTTCCGGTCCCCCGAAGACGGCCTGACCTGCGTCGTCGGTCTCGGGTCCGGGGGCTGGGACCGGCTGGTCGGCGGAGTGCGACCGCGTGACCTGCACCCCTTCCAGCCCTTGCAGGGGCCGCGACACCGGGCCCCCGCCACGCCCGGCGACCTGCTCTTCCACCTGCGCGCCCGGCGGACGGACCTGTGCTTCGAGCTGGCCGCGCTGATCGTGGCGCGGCTGGGCGCGGCTGTGACCGTCGTCGACGAGGTGCACGGCTTCAAGTACTTCGACGGGCGCGACCTGCTCGGCTTCGTCGACGGCAGTGAGAACCCCGAGGGCGGCGCGGCGGCCGACGCCGTGTTCGTCGGTGACGAGGACCCGTCGTTCGAGGGCGGCAGTTACGTGCTGGTGCAGAAGTACCTGCACGACATGGCGGCCTGGGCGTCGCTCACCGCCGAGGAGCAGGAACAGGTCATCGGGCGTACCAAGTCGGCCAACGTGGAACTGTCCGACGACGCCAAGCCCGCGGACTCGCACGTCGCCCTCAACACGATCGTCGACGACGACGGCGCCGAGCAGAAGATCGTCCGCGACAACATGCCGTTCGGCCGGGTCGGCAGCGGCGAGTTCGGCACGTACTTCATCGGGTACGCGCGGACGCCCGCCGTCACCGAGCAGATGCTGCGGAACATGTTCCTCGGCGCGCCGCCGGGCAACACCGACCGCATCCTGGACTTCTCCCGGGCCGTGACCGGTGGCCTCTTCTTCGTCCCCAGCGCGGACCTGCTCGAAGACCTCCCCGACCCGGTCCCCCACTCCGACGGCGTTCCCGCCCCTGAAGACCTCCCCGCCCCGGCCCTCGCTGCCCTCCGTCCCGGAGACTCCCTGGGCATCGGCAGCCTGAAAGGAGTCCCGGCCCCATGACGACCCCCGCCACGAACAACCTGCACCGTGAACTCGCCCCGATCACACCGGCGGCATGGGACGAGATCGAGGAAGAGGCCCGCCGCACGTTCCGGCGCCATGTCGCCGGCCGCCGCGTGGTCGACGTCCCCGACCCGGCAGGACCGGAACTCGCCGCCGCCGGTACGGGGCACGTGTCCGAACTGGCCGCCCCCGCCCCGGGCGTCGACGCCCGGCTGCGCGACTCCCGGCCGATCATCGAACTCCGGGTGCCGTTCACCGTCTCCCGGGCCGCCGTGAACGACGTCGAGCGCGGCGCGAAGGACTCCGACTGGCAGCCCGTGAAGGACGCGGCCCGCACCCTGGCGTACGTCGAGGACCGGACGATCTTCGACGGGTACGGGGCGGCAGCCGTCGAAGGACTGCGCGCGCGGTCCTCGAACCCGGTGCTGCAACTGCCCGCCGAACCACGCGACTACCCCGACGCGGTCAGCCGGGCGCTGACCTCCTTGCGGCTGGCCGGCGTCGACGGTCCGTACGCGCTGCTGCTCGGCGCCGACGCGTACACGGCGGTCAGCGAGACCTCCGACCACGGCTACCCGGTCGCGGCCCACCTTGCGCGGATGGTCGGCACCCCGCCGATCTGGGCGCCGGCCCTGCAGGGCGCCTTCGTCCTGTCCACCCGCGGCGGCGACTTCACCCTGCTCCTCGGCCAGGACGTGGCCATCGGCTACACGGCGCACGACGCGCAGGGCGTCGAGCTGTACCTCCACGAGACGCTGACCTTCCTGACCTACACCGACGAGGCCGTCGTCGTCCTGAACGCCTGAGCCCATGGCCCACCGGCTGCTGCTGTCCGCCCTCCCCCGGCTGGTCGGTTCGTCGTTCGCCGGCGCCCTCGTCGGCGCGGCCGTGGGGCTGCCCACCACGACCCCGCTGGGCGTCCTCGCCGGCATCGCCGCCGCCGAGACGCTCTTCGTCGTGACGGGCTGGTTCGTGCTCAGCCCCATGAGCGCCGCCGACACCCAACGCAACGTACAGCGCGAGGAGTTCCGGCCGGTCGCCGAGGAACTGGCCGTCGTCGGCGCGGCCCTGTGCGGGCTGGTCGCCATCGTGGCCCTGCTGCTGGTCGGCAAGGACCTGGACCGTGCCGCGGCAGGCGCCGCGCTGTGCGGGGTGTTCATGGCGTGGGCGGCCCTGCACCTGATGTACGCCACCCGATACGCGGCCCTCTACTACGCGCCGCCCGAGGGAGGCATCGACTTCCACACCCGGGACCGGCCCCGGTACGTCGACTTCCTGTACTTCAGCTACAACCTCGGCATGACCTACCAGGTCTCCGACACCGACGTCGCCACGTCCGAGCTGCGCGCCGTCGTCCTGCGGCACTGCCTGCTGTCGTACGTGTTCGGCGTCAGCATCCTGGCCACCACCATCAACCTCGTGGCGGGCATCGTCACCGGCTGACGCGCCGGCGAAAGGCTCCCGGGCGCACCGGAGTACGCGCCCGGGCACCTGCCGGCAGCGTCGCGTACAGCACCCCGCCGACCAGCCCCGACAGTACGAAGCTGCAGTCGACGCCGCCCGTGAGGGCGAGCAGCGGGCCCTCGTAGAGCGGGGTCGACACGGCGGCGAGGCCGACGGCGGCGCCCACCGTCCAGGAGAGCGTCGCACCGAGGTGCCAGCCGCCGGTGAACCAGTAAATGCCGCCCCTGGAACGGCGGTTGAAGACCTGGAGCGCCTGGGCGTCGTACTCGCCGCGGCAGCGCACGTAGCCGATCGTGGTGATCACCGCCCAGGGCGTGCCGATCGCGGTGAGCAGCAGCACGAAGGACGTCATCGCGGACTGGGCGTCCCAGACGAAGTGGCCGAGGAAGACGAACGCGGTGGCGACGGCGGCGGCGATCGCGGTGGCCTGCGTGCGGGTGGCGCGGGGCACGATCGCGTCGAGGTCGAGCCCCATCGAGTACAGCATCAGCCCCGCGTTACCCACCGTTCCCGCGGCCGCGGCGAGCAGCAGCGGCAGCAGGTACCAGGTGGGGGAGGCGTCCACCAGCGGGCCCGCGTAGTCGAGGGCGGCGCGGGCGGCGAGTGCGGTGTACGTGCCGAAGAGCTGCGGCAGCAGCAGCCCGGCGAGCAGCCCCAGCCAGGTGGCGGCCAGTACGGGGCGGGTGCCGTGGCGGCGCGGTGAGATGTAACGGGTGTAGTCGCCGAGCAGCGTGATGAAGGCGATGGGGCCGCTGAGCCCGGCGGCGACGGCGGAGAGCAGCCAGGTCGGCCAGAAGGCGCCGAGCAGGTACGGGGTGTCCGGCGGGGCCGCCGTGGTGAGGTCGGGGGCGTAGGCGATCAGGCCGAGTACGAGCAGGGCGGTCATGCCCACCGCGAGGATCTTGCTGAGGCGCAGCAGGAGCCGGTAGCCGTAGACGGCGCCGACCACCGTGCAGGCCGCGAGGGCCGCGTAGGCCAGGGCGTGGGCGGCGCCGCTGTCGGGGAGCCCGGCGAGCCGGGTGAGGGTGCCGACGATGACGTCGCCGCCTATCCACAGAGTCAGCGCGGTGTAGCCGAGGGCGAGCAGCAGCCCGACGACCGAGCCGATGAGCCGTCCCCGCACGCCGAACTGGGCGCCGCTGGAGGTGGAGAGGTTGGTCGCTGTGCGCAGCGAGACCAGGGCGAGCGGGGCGGTGACGGCGACGCCGACGACAGTGCCCGCGACGACCGAGGTGACGGCGGGCCACAGGCCGAGGCCGAAGGAGACGGGCAGCCAGCCGAAGACGATCACGCCCAGGCAGAGGTTCGAGCCGAGCAGGATCGACAGGAGGTCGCGGGGGCTGCTGGTGCGTTCCTCGTCGGGGATGGTGTCGACGCCGTGCTGTTCGAGCAGCCGGGGCGTGGGGGCGGGGGTGTGGTGCTCGCTTTGCATGGGGGAGCTCTCCCGGTCGGCCGGAGGAATATTTGAGTGCTGTTCAAAATGTTCACTTGCCGTGCAAGGGCTTGTAATGCCGCTTGACGCCGCTCAATGTGACGTAGCCGTGGGTTGCACGTCAATGCTTCCGTCCGAGTCGTCTCATGTTTAGAGTGATGTTCTAACCAGTGCGTGGAGGAGTGACGGCGTGCGACTGACCCCGACCGAACGTGACCGGCTGCTGCTTTTCGGAGCGGCGGAACTGGCGCGGGCCCGCAGAGCGCGCGGGCTCCGGCTCAATGTCCCCGAGGCGACCGCCCTGATCGCGGACACCGTCTGCGAGGCGGCGCGGGACGGCCGCCGGCTCGCGGAGGCGATCGAGGCGGCCCGCAGCGTGCTGGGCCCCGACGACGTCCTGCCCGGAGTCGCCGACGTGGTCACCGAGGTCCACGTCGAGGCGGTCTTCGACGACGGCTCACGGCTCGCCGTGGTGAGCGACCCCATAGGCGGCGGCTCACTCGGCGCCGAAGCCCCCGGAGCGCTGCTGCCGGGCCCCGGATACGAAGACCCCGCACCGGCCGTACACCTCACCGTGCACAACACGGCCGCGGTCCCGGTCTCGGTCACCTCGCACTTCCACTTCTTCGAGTCCAACCCCCGGCTGGACTTCCCCCGGGCCGCCGCCTACGGGATGCGGCTCGCCGTGCCAGCGGGGTCCTCGGTCCGCTTCGGTCCCGGCGAGAGCGCCGAGGTGGGCCTGGTCCCGATCGGCGGAAACCGCGTCGCGATCGGCTTCGCGGGCCTGGTGGATGGAGCGCTCGACGCCCCGGGCGCGAAGGAGGAGGCACTGCGCAGAGCGGTGGCCTGCGGCTACCTCGGGGCCACGGAATGACGCGCCGCCCGGCTCCGCCCCGGCCTGTCCCCGCTGCCGCCCCTCCCACCCCCACCCCCACTCCCACCCCGAGTCCGAGTCCGAGTCCGACGGAGGCAACCCGATGAGCCCTGGCATCACCCCCTACGAGTACGCCGCCGTGCACGGGCCCCGGGCCGGGGACCGGGTGCGGCTCGGGGATTCCGGGCTCACCGTGCGGGTGGAGTCGGACTCCCAGCTGCCGGGGGAGGAGTTTCTTGCCGGGTTCGGCAAGACCGCCCGTGACGGACTGCATCTCAAGGCCGCCGCCGTACGCGACACCTGCGACGTGGTGATCAGCAACGTGCTGCTCATCGACGCCGTACAGGGCATCCGCAAGGTGTCCATCGGGATCAGGGAGGGCCGTATCTCCGGTGTCGGGCGGGCCGGCAATCCCGACACCCTCGCCGGCGTCGACGTCGTCGTCGGCACCGGGACCAGCATCGTCTCCGGCGAGGGCCTCATCGCCACCGCGGGCTCCGTCGACACCCACGTACACCTGCTGTCGCCGCGCATCATGGAGGTGTCGCTCGCCAGCGGCGTGACGACGGTCATCGGGCAGGAGTTCGGCCCCGTGTGGGGCGTCGGCGTCAACTCGCCCTGGGCGCTGCGCCACGCCTTCAGCGCCTTCGACGCCTGGCCCGTCAACATCGGCTTCCTCGCCCGGGGTTCGTCCTCGGACGGCGCGCCCCTGGTGGAGGCGCTGGCGGAGGGCGGGGCATCCGGTTTTAAGGTGCACGAGGACATGGGCGCCCACACCCGCGCCCTGGACACCGCCCTGCGGGTCGCCGAGGAGCACGACGTCCAAGTCGCCCTGCACAGCGACGGGCTGAACGAGTGCCTGACCGTCGAGGACACCCTGAAGGTGCTGGAAGGCCGCACCATCCACGCCTTCCACATCGAGGGCTGCGGCGGCGGACACGTACCCAACGTCCTGAAGATGGCGGGCGTGCCGAATGTGATCGGTTCGTCCACCAACCCCACGCTGCCGTTCGGCAGGGACGCGGTCGCCGAGCACTACGGGATGATCGTCTCGGTACATGACCTGAAGACCGATCTGCCGGGCGACGCCGCCATGGCGCGCGACCGCATCCGCGCCGGGACCATGGGTGCGGAGGACGTACTGCACGACCTCGGGGCGATCGGGATCACCTCGTCGGACGCCCAGGGCATGGGCCGGGCGGGCGAGACCGTGCGCCGCACCTTCCAGCTCGCAGGGAAGATGAAGGCCGAGCGCGGCGCCGAGGGCGACGACGACAACGCCCGCGTCCTGCGCTACATGGCCAAGCTCACCATCAACCCGGCGATCGCGCACGGCCTCGCCCACGAGATCGGCTCCGTCGAGGTCGGCAAGATGGCCGACATCGTGCTGTGGCGGCCCGACTCCTTCGGTGCGAAGCCGCAGTTGGTGCTGAAGTCCGGCTTCCCGGCGTACGGAGTGACCGGCGATCCGAACGCCGCCACCGACACCTGCGAACCCCTCGTCCTCGGCCCCCTGTTCGGCGCCCACGGCGCGGCCCCCGCCGACCTCTCGGTGGCCTTCGTCGCCCAGGCGGCCCTGGACCAGGGCAACGACACGATGCCCACCCGCCGCCGCCGGGTCGCGGTCCGCCACACCCGGGGCATCGGCCCCGCCGACCTGCTCCTCAACTCCCGTACCGGCTCCGTCGACGTCGATGGCCGCACCGGCCTCGTCACCCTCGACGGCGACCCGCTGCGCTCGGAGCCCTCGGACTCCGTCTCGCTCAACCGCCTGTACTTCCTCTGAGCCCGTCCCGCGACACCCCTTAAGGACCACCATGTTCCGTATGCCCGCCGAGTGGGACCCGCACGAGCGCACCTGGATGGCCTGGCCGGGCCCCAACACCACCTTCGCCGACCCGGCGGAACTCGCCGAGTCCCGCGCCGCCTGGGCCGCCGTGGCCCGTGCGGTGCGCCGCTTCGAACCCGTCACCATGGTCGTGGGCCCCGGCCAGGCCGACAGCGCCGCCGCCCTCCTCGGCCCCGGCGTCGACCTCGTCGAACGCGACCTCGACGACGCCTGGATGCGTGACATCGGGCCCACCTTCGTCACCGACGAAGAGGGTCAACTGGCTGCTGTGGACTGGGTGTTCAACGGCTGGGGCGCCCAGGAGTGGGCCTCCTGGGAGCACGACTCGAAGATCGCCGCACACATCGCGGACCTCGCCTCCGTACCCGTACACCGCTCCCGGCTCGTCAACGAGGGCGGCGGCCTCCAGGTCGACGGCGAAGGCACCGTCCTGCTCACCGAGACCGTCCAGCTCGGCCCCGAGCGCAACCCCGGCTGGACCAGGGAACAGGTCGAGGCCGAGGTCCACGCCCAACTCGGCACCACCAAGGCCATCTGGCTGCCGCGCGGCCTGACCGGCGACTACCCTCCCCCAAGTTCTCGACTTCGCTCGAACAGGGGGGACCCCCTCCACAGTTACGGCACCCTCGGCCATGTCGACATCGTCGCCGCCTTCGCCGCACCCGGCGTGGTCCTCGTCCACTCCCAGCCCGACCCGGCCCACCCCGACCACGAGCTGTGCAAGGGCATCGCCGCCCTGCTGCGCGCCGAGACGGACGCCAAGGGCCGCCCGCTGGAAGTGATCGAGGTCCGAGCCCCCGAAGGCCTCAAGGACGAGGACGGCCACTGGGTCGACCACTCGTACATCAACCACTACCTCTGCAACGGCGGCGTCGTCCTGTGCGCCTTCGACGACCCCCGCGACGAGGAGGCCGCCGCACTCTTCCGCCGGCTCTTCCCCGACCGGGAGGTCACCCTCGTCGACGCCCGCACGATCTTCGCGGGCGGGGGAGGCATCCACTGCATCACCCAGCAGCAGCCCGCTCACGGCCGGTCCGCCCCCCGTCCGAAGCCGGTCGCGTAGAGCGCATCAGGTAGAACGTACGGGTGAAGGAAGCTCCCGCCCCCCGCCGCCGCAAGACCGCCCCGCCCCGCGAGACCGTGCTCGCCGCCGCCATGGCCGCCATCGCCGACGACGGCCTGGAGAAGCTGACCATGGCCGGTCTCGGGCGGGAGGTCGGCATGAGCAGCGGTCATCTCCTCTACTACTTCCACTCCAAGGACGAGCTGCTGCTGCGGACCCTGGAGTGGAGCGAGGAGCAGCTCGGGGTGGAACGGCGCTCCGCGCTGGCCCGCCAGGTGCCGGTGCGGGAACGGCTCGACGCCTTCGTGCAGCTGTACGTGCCGCAGGCGCCGCGCGACCCGCACTGGACGCTCTGGCTGGAGCTGTGGAACCGGGTGCGGGCCATAGACGACGAGGCCCGCGGCCGGCTCCTGGACATCGAGCTGTCCTGGCACCGCGACCTGGTGGCGCTGCTCGTAGAGGGCGCGTCGCGCGGTGAGCTGCGGGCGGTGGACGCGGAGCGCATCGCGACCCGGATCAGGGCGCTGCTCGACGGATTCAGCACCCATGTGGCGATGGGCCTGCCCGGCTCCGACCGGGAGCAGGTCCTCGCCCACATCGGCGACTTCTTCGACGAGACCCTCAGCTGATCCCGACGGGGCCTCAGCTGACTTCGACGGGACGCGCTGCGGATCTCGACGGGACCCTCAGCTGACTTCGACGGGACCTCTGCGGTTTTCGACGAGACGCGCCGCAGATTTCGCCTGGCCCCTGAGACGCTCCGCTGATGACGAGACATCCGGCACCTGCGATGGCAAGATCGGCGCAACTCACACGCACCACGATTCCGTGAGGCTCGCCCACCCCCGGGCCCGCAGCCGAACCTCTCGCATGGAGGCGTCTTGTCCGCTCGCACCGCGCTGCCCCTCATCGCCACCGTCGCCGCCCTCGTCGTCGTCAGTACCGGCTGTACGAGTACGAAGACCTCCGGCTCCGACGGGTCGAAGATCGAACTCGTGAAGGCAGGCAAACTCACGACCTGCACCCATCTGCCGTACGAACCCTTCCAGTCCCGCAAGGGCAACAAGGTCGTCGGCTTCGACGTCGACATCGTCGATCTGGTCGCCAAGGAACTCAAAGTCACCCAGGAGATCGTCGACACGCCCTTCGAGGGCATCCAGACGGGTGAGGACCTCAACGCCGGCAAGTGCGACCTGGCGGCGGCGGGGATGACCATCACGCCGGTGCGCGAGCAGAACCTGGACTTCTCCGCGCCCTACTTCGACGCCACCCAGGCACTGATCGCCAAGAAGGGCTCCGCCTTCACCTCGCTCGCCAGCCTGAAGGGCAAGAAGCTGGGGGTCCAGCAGGGCACCACCGGCGAGACCTACGCGAAGAAGAACGGCGCGGGCATCGAGACCGTCCAGTTCGAAGACGTGGCACTGCTGCTCACCGCCGTGAAGACGGGACAGGTCGCCGCCGCGGTCAACGACAACGGCGTCCTCTTCGAGTACGCCCGCAAGAACCCGGACACCGCGGTCACCGCCGAGTTCGAGACGGGCGAGAAGTACGGCATCGGCGTCCGGACCGGCAACACCGCCCTGCGCGCGGAGATCGACAAGGCCGTCAAGGCCGCGCGGGCGGACGGCCGGTACGACGCCATCTACAAGAAGTGGTTCCCCGCCGCTCCGAAGAATTGAGGGACCCCCACCGATGTCCATGTCCCGACGACAACGGACCCGCGCCGTACGGGGAGTTCAGTACGCCGTACTGATCGCCGTGGTGCTCGTGGTCGCCCTGGCCGCCGACTGGGGCGAGATCCAGCGCGCCTTCTTCGACGTCGAGGTCGCCAAGGCGCAGTTCCCCGACATCATCACCACCGCGCTGGTGAACACCCTCATCTACACCCTCCTCGGGTTCGGCTTCGGCCTGACCCTGGGGCTGCTGCTCGCACTGATGCGGCTCTCGCAGGTCCCGCCGTACCGCTGGCTGGCCGTCGCGTACATCGAGTTCTTCCGCGGCGTGCCCGCGCTGCTGGTCTTCATCGCCCTGGGCTTCGGTGTCCCGCTGGCCTTCCAGATGTCGCTCAACCAGTACGTGACGGTCATGCTGGCGCTCGGCCTCGTGGGCGCCGCGTACATGGCGGAGACGATCAGGGCCGGCATCCTGGCCGTTCCCAAGGGGCAGACGGAGGCGGCGCGTTCGCTCGGCATGTCGCAGGGCAGGGCGATGGTCTCCATCGTCATCCCGCAGGCGCTGCGCATCGTACTGCCGCCGCTCACCAACGAGCTGATCCTGCTGACCAAGGACTCCTCCCTGGTCTATCTGCTGGGCCTGTCCCTCTCCCAGTACGAGCTGGCCAAGTTCGGCCGGGACGCCCTGAACCAGAACCGCAGCCTGACCCCGATCCTGATCGCCGGCCTCTGCTATCTGGTGATCACCCTGCCGCTGGGCCATCTCGTCCGGCGGCTCGAAGCACGTACGTCAAGGGCGAGGTGAGCGCGATGGAGAACCCTCCGGCCGCGGTGGCGTCGGACACGCCGCAGGGCGCGCCCGCGATCGAAGTACGCGCCCTGCACAAGTCGTTCGGCCGGCTGGAAGTGCTGTCGGGCATCGACTTCACCGTCGCGCCCGGCGAAGTGGTCTGCGTCATCGGCCCCTCGGGCTCCGGCAAGTCGACACTGCTGCGCTGTGTGAACCTGCTGGAGGAGCCCACGTCGGGCACGGTCCTGGTGGCCGGTGACGAGGTCACCGACCCGGACGTGGACATCGACAAGGTTCGCCGCGGGATCGGCATGGTCTTCCAGTCCTTCAACCTCTTCCCGCACCTGACCGCCCTCCAGAACCTCACCCTGCCGCAACGGCGCGTGCTGGGACGGGACAAGGCGGAAGCCGCCCGCGTCGCGCGCGACCGACTGGCCCGGGTCGGGCTCACCGACAAGGAGGCCGCCTACCCGGCGCAGCTCTCCGGCGGCCAGCAGCAACGCGTGGCCATCGCAAGGGCGTTGGCGATGGACCCGCAGCTGATGCTCTTCGACGAGCCGACCTCGGCGCTCGACCCGGAGCTGGTCGGGGACGTACTGGCGGTGATGCGCTCGCTCGCCGACGAGGGGATGACGATGCTCGTGGTCACGCACGAGATGAGTTTCGCCCGCGAGGTGGCGGACCGCGTGGTCTTCATGGACGGCGGAGTCATCGTCGAGGAGGGCACCCCGGACCAGGTGATCGGCTCCCCGAGCCACGCCCGTACCCGCTCCTTCCTCGCCCGCCTGCTGGACCCGGCGGCGGCGGGACTGAGCGAGGACGGAACGGGAGGCGCGCACCTGGCTTCGCCGAAGGAGTGAGCGGGAGCGGGCCTCGCGGGACACTTCGGCGTGATCATGGACGGCGGTGACGTTCAGTGACCACCGCTGCCACCCGGATGGCAGGCAGCCGGGTGGCGGTAGAGGGGGTGACGGTCCCCGCGAAGGCTCGTTGCCCAGGCCATGAAGAAGATCGCCGCGCTGTGCGCGCTCACCCTTGCCTCCCTGGCCCTGACTGCCATCCCCGCTCACGCTGACGACGACAACGACAGCAACTTCGGGACCGGCGTCAACGCCGCCAACAACTGGAACTTCACCGCCGCCGCCGTCTGCTTTATGGAGGTCGCCGTCGTTCCCGTTGGCGGTGACTGGGTCGGCGACCACGTCAACCACTGCTCCCTCGGCAACGTCGTCAACCCCAACGGCTGACCCGATCCGTGCCCGGCGCTCTGGCGCCGGGCACGGGGAACAGGGGCGGGAGTCCTTCTCCGCGAAAGCGCTGTCGTTCTTCGGGAAGTGCCATGCTCCGCTGCGCCCGGGCCAGACACGCCGACGGCCGGGGTGGGGCGGCCGGGTCAGGCAGCGCGGCGGCGGCCGTCGGCGTCACAGGGCAGCTCGGCGGCCTTGTGGTTGGCGAGGAAGTCGCGGTCGGCCTGGCGCTGGGCTTCGGCCATGGCGGTGGGCTGGACGTCGATGATGCCGCCGAAGGGCCGGTCGACGTCACGGATGATGCACAGCGTGGCGGTGAGCAGCGCGGTGATCACGATCAGGGTGATCAGCTGCCCGCGGTTTTTCCTGCGGGGAATGCAGATGCCCAGGGCCACCACGGTCACGGCGAGGGTGGCGAGGAGGAACCACAGGATGGCGCTGGGGATGCTGGCGGTTGCCTGGGTGAGGCGTTCCTCGCGTTCGTCGGAGCGCTTGTTGTCGGCGGCGATGAGCATCCCGAAGACGGGTTTGCCTTCCAGGGTGCGGAAGGTCTGCCGGAAGTCGGCGGACCACACGCTGGGCGCCGCGGAGCCGTTGCCGTCGGCCATGGCGGGCCATTCCTGGGTGCGTACCGCGCGGGCGTAGCAGACGGCGGCGGCCTGGATCTGTCCCCGCTGCATCGCGGGCGCGTACTCGGCGCTCTCCACCATCTGGTCCAGGGCGCGAGCTTCGCCGCGGGACGCGACCTCGGCCTTGCCGTAGGAACCATTGGCGGTGACAAGGACGAAAGCCAGCAGCAGGACGGTCAGGGTGAGCAGAGGGCCGACGAGGTCCTTGACGGCCATACCGGTGTCGTCGTCCTCGCTGAGCAGCCGGGGGCGAAGGAAGTGGTTGGCCGCGAGCCCTGCGAGCAGGGCGAGAACGGCGACAACGAGGACGAGAACCATGGGTGCATACCTCCGAAGGCGGGCGGAACGCCCGGCTGTGGGCGCGCCGGGATCGTTTCCCGACGTCAGCGTCGTGAACAGCGGAAACGTTCAATCACCTTCGGATGGGGGCAGGCTTTGCGCCAGTGGGGCGGCGGACCGCGCATCGTGGTCACATCGTTCAGATGATCGGGGTGCGTCCCCGGGCGACAGAGGTTCGCGGATGTCCGTCTTGCGGCGGGGCGCGGGTGCGTACGGCCCCGGCGAGCAGTGGTGGGGCCGGGGGGCGTCATGGTGCGCTCCTTGGGCTCGGGGGAGGAGTGGAAAGGCAGGACCTCCCGAAGGGTGCCGGACCCCACCGCCGCCGAACCGACACCGGAGCGACAGCCGGCATGCCGGCGACACCGGACCGACAGCCGGCATGCCGCCGACACCGGACCGGCAGCCCTCCCCGGAACGCGGCGAAGCTTGTCGAGTGCGCTACTTGGCGGCCGGTGCCGTTGCGATGACGCGGCGGACGATGCGGCGGAGCCTTGCCCACCGAGAGGTCGGCGCGATGCGGAACGCAACGGCTTCCTCGCCGATCCCGAGCACCTCCAAGAGTGCGTCCAGCGCCTTGTCCGCGTCCCTGTGCGGCTGGGTGAGCCAGACCATGGAGACTCCGGCGGGATTGCCGTCGTGCTTGCTGACGGCGAAGCTGAAGCCCCGCAGCAGGAACAGCACGACGTCGAGATCTTCCAGCCCGTCCCAGGACCGCTCCACGTGCAGGCGCAACCGCTCGGCCAGGGGCTGCACCGGCGGTTCGAGCCCGCCGATCAGCTGAAAGAGCGGGGAGCAATGCTCCCAGACGCTCCACTGGTGGGCCGGGTTGTTGCCGGTGCGGTAGGGCGGGACGGTGGCTTGCTGCCAGTCGGGCTCAGGCCCGGGGACCTCGGTCGGTGCCATCGCAAGCCACTGTAGAGGCCGCCCGATCGTGCGGCAGGCCCGACCCCGCGGCCTCGCACCCGGACGTCCACCCGGTTCGAGGAACCGGCAACGTGCATCCCGTTACTTTCCGGGGGTTTATCCGGTTAGGGGTGCGTTTCGTCCGTCGGTTCTCTTTCCGGAGGCAACATGTCCCGTACGCGTACCTCTCTTGCCGTCCTGCTGCTGGCCGCGGCCGGTGTTCTCGGGGTGGCATCGCCCGCCCTCGCGGTCGCCCACTGCCCCAAGCCGCCCGGCACCCATGTGTTCTCCAACGAGGACCACGCACGCTTCCTGCTGGCGTCCCCGCAGGAGCGGCGGCTCATCGAGAACAACCCGGAGTACTACGAGGCCTGGCTCGGATGTCCGGCGCCCAGCCGTGTCGAGCCGAACGTCTGGGGGTCGGGGTACGTCTGCATTCCGGAGGGTGCCGTGCAGTGAATTCCGGAGGGCGCCGGGCAGTGAGCCGGGCGAGGGACTCGTCCTTCGCCAACTCCGCCCGGTGCCCGCCGTGTACGTACCTCTCGCTCCCTTCGTGGCCCCCGCATCCTCGGGTCCTGCGTGGGGTCCGCGTACATCCGTGGGCAACGGAGGCCGATCGCCTCGGTGCGCAGTTCGAAGTGCCAGGGTTCGTTCCGGTAGATCTGGCACAGGCCGTACCCGGCGCCGTGGGTGGACAGCCACGTCGTCGCAGCGGCGGGGCCGATGTCGGCCGCGTCGCCCGACACGTGGGGAGACGTCGCCGGGGGTGCCACCCAGCGGGCGGCCTCGTCCTCGGAGCCGTACTGGGAGACCGCCTCGTGAAGGAGCCGGCGCTGGTGCTGTGGGGAGCGCCAGCCGCTGTTCACGTATAACTCCACTCCGTCGTCCGCGGCAGCCGTCGCCGCCCGGCGGAGGGCCCTGAGCAGGTCAGGATCGAGGTTGGCCACCGCCGGTATCGCGTCGTCGAAGACCGTCACGTGGTGGGGGACGGCACCGAGGACTGCTGTGATCACTGCTGCGACGGCTGCCAGGCCGACGACGAGGAGCCGTCGGAGTGTGCGGGTCGCCGTCCTTGCTGAAGAGGGGGTTCGCGTCATGCTGCCAGGGGAGGCGGCGCGCTGTTGCCCGTACGTAGCCGGATTTCGGTACGCGGACGATATGTGCCGACTCGTAGGCTCTGGGTATGCGTGTACTGATCGTCGAGGACGAGCCCTATATGGCGGAAGCCATCCGCAACGGCCTGCGCCTGGCGGCGATCGCGGCCGACGTCGCGGGTGACGGCGACACCGCTCTGGAACTGCTCGGCATCAACACCTACGACATCGCCGTCCTCGACCGGGACGTCCCCGGCCCCTCAGGTGACGAGATCGCCACCCGCATCGTCGCCTCGGGAAGTGGCATGCCGATCCTCATGCTCACCGCCGCCGACCGGCTCGACGACAAGGCCTCCGGGTTCGGGCTCGGCGCCGACGACTACCTCACGAAACCGTTCGAACTGCAGGAACTCGTGCTCAGGCTCAGAGCACTCGACCGCAGGCGCGCGCACAACAGGCCCCCCGTACAGGAGATCGCAGGGCTGCGTCTTGATCCGTTCCGGCGCGAGGTGTACCGGGACGGCCGCTACGTCGCGCTCACCAGGAAGCAGTTCGCCGTGCTCGAAGTGCTCGTCGCAGCCGAAGGCGGTGTCGTCAGCGCCGAGGAGCTCCTGGAGCGGGCGTGGGACGAGAACGCCGACCCGTTCACCAACGCCGTACGCATCACCGTCTCGGCCCTGCGCAAACGGCTCGGCGAACCCTGGATCATCGCCACCGTGGCGGGCGTCGGCTACCGCATCGACGCGGCGGCCGGTGCCGGAAGCGAGGGGCAGGGCCGTGGATAGGCGGCCCGGTATGAGCGTGCGCGTCAAACTCACCCTCAGCTACGCCGGGTTCCTCATGCTGGCGGGCGCCCTGCTGATGGCGGCGGTGTGGGTGTTCCTCCTGCGTTACGTCCCCGACCGCGCGATGCTCTACGACCCCGACGACAGCCTCGACGGCGGTGTCTTCCCCGTCCGGTCCGTCCTGCTGGAAGTCTTCGTTCCGAGGGCGGCCGCGGTACTGGCGTTCCTGCTGGTGTTCGGCCTCGTGGGAGGGTGGATCCTGGCCGGCCGGATGCTCGCCCCGCTGACCCGTATCACGGACGCCACCCGCACGGCCACGAGCGGATCACTCTCGCACCGGATCCGGCTGCCGGGCCGCAAGGACGAATTCCGCGAACTCGCCGACGCCTTCGACGCGATGCTCACCCGGCTCGAAGCGCACGTCGCCGAACAGCAGAGGTTCGCGGCCAACGCCTCGCACGAGCTGCGCACCCCGCTGGCGATCTCGAAGACACTGATCGACGTGGCCCGCGCCGATCCGCACCACGACACCGGCGAACTCGTCGACCGCCTCCATGCCGTCAACACCCGAGCCATCGACCTCACCGAGGCACTGCTCCTGCTCAGCCGCGCCAACCAGCGGTCCTTCACCCGGGACCACGTCGACCTCTCCCTCCTCGCGGAAGAAGCCACCGAAGCGCTCCTCCCCCTCGCGGAGAGCCACGGCGTCGCCCTCCACTCCCGCGGCGACATCGCCCCCGTGACCGGCTCGTACGCCCTCCTCCTGCAACTGACCACGAACCTCGTGCAGAACGCGATCGTCCACAATCTGCCCGAACACGGCGACGTATGGGTGCGCACCGGCGTCCGCCCCCACTCGGTGGTGCTCACCGTCGAGAACACCGGCGAGCAGCTCACCCCCCAGCGGGTCTCGACCCTCACCGAACCCTTCCAGCGCGGCACCGAGCGCCTCCACACCGACCAGGCGGGCGTCGGCCTGGGCCTGGCCATCGTCAAGACCATCACCCAGGCACACGACGGAACCCTCACCCTCGACCCGCGCCCCTGTGGCGGGCTCCGCATCACGGTGGAACTACCCGCGACCTGCCGCTCAGGCCCGTGAAGGCGCCCCGCCCGTAGCCGGTGCGCCCGGAGCCGGTGCGCCCACGAGTGCGGCGAGGGCAGCCGGGGTCGGATGGCTGTAGAGGTCGCGCATGGCGACCGAGCCGAAGCCCGCTCTGCGCAGCGCGGCCAGCAACCGTACGGCCAGCAGGGAGTTGCCGCCCGCCTCGAAGAAGTGGTCGTGCGGGCCGAGGTCGGCGGTGATCACCTCGCGCCAGACGGCGAGCATCGGGCCGGCCGGGTCGGCGGTGTGCCCTACTGCCCCGCCCTCCGGCACAGCACGTGCCGGCCGCCGGGAGGGCAGCGCGGCGCGGTCCACCTTCCCGTTGAGGGTCATCGGGAGCTTCGGCAGGGCGACGAGCTCCGCGGGCACCATGTAGTCGGGGAGGACGGTGGCGATCCTGCGGCGTACGTCGGCCGCTGTCGTGCCGTCGGTGAGCACCGCATAGCCGACGAGGCGGGCGTGCGCGGGGCCCGCTTCCGCGCCCTCGACGAGGACGGCGGCGTCCAGCACGCACGGGTCGTCGAGCAGGACCGCGCGGATCTCGCCCAGTTCGATGCGGAACCCGCGGATCTTGACCTGATCGTCGAGACGGCCCGTGCAGTCGAGCGTCCCGTCCAGCCGCAGCTGCCCCAAGTCGCCACTGCGGTAGAGCCGTTCGCCACTCACCGGGTCCGTGACGAAGCGTTCCTCGGTGAGTTCGGCGCGGTTCAGGTAGCCCAGCGCGAGGCCCGCCCCGCCGACGTACATCTCGCCGACGGCCCCCGCGGGCAGCGGGCGCCCCCGGTCGTCGCGAACCGACACGGACCAGCCGGGGAGGGGCCGGCCGACGCCGTGCGGGCGGCTGCGGGCGTCCCAGGACCGGACGTGCCGGGCGGTGACGTGGACGGTGGTCTCCGTGATGCCGTACATGTTCACCAGACGGCACTCGTCGTCCGGATGGCGGCTGAACCAGGTGCCCAGTATGCGCGGATCGAACGCCTCGCCGCCGAGGACGACCAGCCGGGGGACCGGAGCACCCGGGGAACGGGCGTCCATTTCGAGGAAGCCCGCGAAGGCCGAAGGCGTCTGGCTGAGTACGGTGACCCCCTCGCGCACGACGAGCGCGTGGAAGTCCTCCGGGGAACGGGTCACCAGATACGGCACGACCACCAGGCGGCCCCCGGTGAGCAGACAGCCCCAGATCTCCCACACCGAGAAGTCGAACGCGGCGGAGTGGAAGAACGTCCAGACATCGGCGGGACCGAGGGCCATGAGGTCGGTGGTGGCGTCGAGCAGGGCCAGCACGTTGGAGTGGGCGACGACCACGCCCTTGGGGCGGCCGGTGGTGCCCGAGGTGTAGATGACGTACGCGGCGTCCTCGGGGCCCACAGTGGGCAGCGGGGTGTCCGCCGTGGAGCGCGCCGCGGCCGCGGTGAGCTCCTGCGGCCTGAGCACCTCGACGCCCTCGCCCGCGGGGAATCCGGACAACGTACTGACCACGAGGACCAGTTGGGCGTCCTGGGCGATGTGACGCAGCCGCTCGTCGGGGGCCTGCGGATCGAGCGGGACGTAGGCGGCGCCGGTCTTCAGGACGGCGAGCAGGGCGGTTACCAGGTCGACGGTGCGTTTGAGACACACCCCGACGAACTGTCCGGGCCCGGCCCCCCGCCGCACGAGCTCCCTCGCCCAGGCGGTGGCCCGTTCGTCGAGCTCCCGGTAGCCGAGGCGGCTCCGTTCGTCGCAGACCGCCGTGGCCTCGGGCTGCCGCCGGGCGAGCTCGGCGACGACCTGGTGGAGGGCGACGGCACGGGGCGGGCCGGGGGCCACGGTGCGCCCGGGGCCGAGGGCAGCGGCCGCGTCCGCGTCGTCGAGCAGGGCGAGGTCGGCGACCGTACGGCCGGGCCCGGCGTCGGCCAGCTGTGCGGCCAGGTGCGCGGTGTGCCGGGCGAAGTCCTGTGCGACGGCCGGGTGTACGGCAGCGGGGTCGTGGGAGTGCCCTGCCGGGGCCACGAGCCTGCCCCGGCCGTGCCAGGCCAGGACGAGCGGGACGGCGTCAGGGGCGAACGGGACGTACTCCTCCCCGTACCCGTCCCGGCCCTCCTCCCCGGCCTTTTCCCCGGTCAGTACGAGGCACAGCGGCGGGAAGTCGTCGGCCGGGGGCTCTGCGGGACCCGCCAGGGCGGCCCGCACCTGCGCGAGCAGGTCGGTCAGGGGCAGTTCGGCGCCGACCGGCACCGAGACGACCCGGGCGCCGGGTGCGGTCCCGGACCCCTCGGTGGCGACGACGGCGAGCCTGACGGTGCGGGCGCGTTCGTAGCGGGCGAGCGCCACGGCGGCCGCGGCCGCCGCCACCTCGGGGGTGAACTCGCCCTGGGGCAGGGCCTGTTGGGTCGCCGCGTACGCGTCGGTGGCCAGACCCCACTGCGGGGCCGGGGCCGCCGACCACCCCCCGCCGTGCTGCGAGCCTTGCTCGGAGTACTCCCGTACGAGCGTCAGCGGGTCGCCGTCGTCCCTGGTCAACGCCTGGAGGAGGGCACGCAGCCGGGTGTGGTCGAGGACGCCGCGGTGGGCGACGGCCACCAGGTCGCCGCCGCCGTCGGCATAGCGGGTGAGGACCACGCGCAGGCCGGGGTCGTCGGGGCTCAGCGCGCGCCGCACCTCCCGCTGCCGGGCGCGGACGGCGTGCGGCGCGTGCCGGTGGTGCTCGGAGTGCTGGACCCAGAAGCTGCCCACCGACGCGGCATCGGCCGACGCGGCCGCCCGGTCGAGGTGCGCCTGCGCGGCGCGGACGCGGGCCGCGTCGGTGAGGTGGACGGCGATGCCGTGTGCGCAACGGTCGCCGAGGACTGCGGGGCCCCCGGTCCTGGGGCGGGGCTGATCGGTCATGTCTCCATCCGCATCGGACGTGTCCAGGGGAGGCTCATCCGTGTCCAGGAAAGGCTCATCCGTGTCCAGGTGTGGGCCGTCGCTCCGTGGGCCCAGGTCGGTCTCGTGGTGCCGTGAGTCCAGGTCCGCCTCATCGCGCGGTGAACCCGCCGTCGACGGTGACGGTGGTTCCGGTGACCTGGCGGGAGTCGTCGCCGGCCAGCCACAGTGCGGCGCCCGCCACGTCCTCCGGCTCCACCAGGGCGTTCATCGGCTGAGCGGTGACGAAGGCCTGCTCGTACTCGTCGGCGCCGACGTCGAGGCTGCGGGCGATCTCGGACAGCATCCGGCCCTCCACGTGCGAGGCGTCCCGCACCGAACCGGGGCAGACCGCGTTGACCCGCACGCGCATCGGCGCGAAGTCGAGCGCGGCGGCCTTGGTCAGGCCGACCAGCGCGTGCTTGGCCGCGACGTACCCGGCGAAGTGCCGGTAGCCCACCAGGCCCGCGGTGGAGGAGATGTTGATGATGCTGCCGCCGCGCTGGGCGAGCATGGTGGGAGCCACCGCCCGGATCATCCGCCAGGCGCCGGACAGGTCGACGTCCAGCATCAACTGCCACTCGTCGTCGGTGATCTCGTGGACGGGTTTGCCGGACGGTGCGGCGATGCCCGCGTTGTTGACGAGGACATCGACCCGGCCGAACCGCCGCAGCGCCGCGTCGACCGCGTCCCGCACCGCGGCCGAGTCCCGTACATCGGCACGTACACAGAGGGTGTCCGCACCGGCCAGGCGGCACAGTTGGGCGGTGCGCTCCAGCTGGGAGCCGGCGGCCAGCGGATAGGGCACCCCTGCGATGTCGCCGCCGACGTCCAGCAGGACGAGGTCGGCGCCCTGCTCGGCGAAGCGCACCGCGCACATCCGGCCGAGGCCGCGCCCGGCGCCGGTCACCACCGCCGTCCTGCCCGCTAGACGCACGGCGCACCGTCGCCCGCGCGTCGGCCTTCGGGGTCGAGCGCGGCCGCCAGCACGCCCAGCAACTCCGGTTGCCCGTCGGTGAGATACATGTGCCCGCCGGCCAGCTCCCGGTAGTCGAAGGCACTGGTGGTGGCCGACTTCCAGAGCTGTGCGTCGTGCGCCGTCACCAGGGTGTCCCGGTCGCCGCGCAGACAGGTCAGGGGAGCCTCGATCGGGTAGTCGGAGGCGGGCCGGTAGGACTCGTGCATCTCCACGTCGGCGCGCAGCGTGGGCAGCATCAGCTCCCTGAACTCGGCGGACTCGAAAGCGGGATGGCGGTATCCGGCCAGCTCCTCGACCCGGGCGACGAACTCGTCGTCGGACAGCTCGGCGGCCTCCCCGGCGCGTCCGTGCTCCGGCGCGGGCGACCCGCTGACGAAGACGTGCGCCACGGGCAGTTCCGTACGCTCCTCCAGCGCGCGGGCCAGCTCGTAGGCGAGGACGGCGCCCAGGCTGTGGCCGAACACCGCGACCTCGGAGTGTCCCTTGACGGCGTCGAGGGCCTCCGGTAGCAGTGCGTGCACCGCGCGGGCCACCTCGCGGTGCGGCTCCTCGTCGGTGCGCTCCTCCCGGCCCGGCAGCTGCAGCGGGACGAGCCGCAGCGAGCTCGGCTGCTGCCACTTCCGGAAGAAGCCCGCACCCGCACCGGCGAAGGGCAGGCACAGGACGGGTACAGGTTCTGCTGGACTCATGGCACTGGCTTCCTTGTCTGCCGCCCCCGGACGGCGGGGCACGGCGGGCGGCGGGGCTGCGGCGCGGGGTGCGCCGGGGGAGTGCGGCGCCGGGCGCGTTTACGGGCGGACGAGACGCGATGACGGGCAGACGAGACGCGTTTACGGGCGGACGACGGCCTCGGGCCACGCGCCGGGCTCGTTGACCCGGGATACCAGCGGGATGTCGCGGATGTCGTCGTGGTTCAGCACCCACATCAGGAAGCGCTCGACGCCCATCCCGAAACCGGAGGTCCGCATCGGCGACTCCGCGCGCATCCGGACGTACCAGTCGTAGTCCTCCTCGTGCACGCCGTGCAGGGCTATCGACTTGCGCAGCAGATCCACGTCGTCGTGCCGCTCGCCGGAGCCCACCACCTCGCCCATCCCGAACAGCAGGTCGGCGGCGAGCGCCGTGCGGGCCTCGTCGTCGCCGAACGCCTGGTAGAAGGGGACCGACAGGGTGTCCAGATGGGTCAGCCAGACGAACTCGCTGACCCGGGACATCAGCAGCCGCTCGCCCTTGCGGGTCAGACTGCGCCACTCGCCGTGGTCCTGCACACAGCCGTCCACGTCGCCGACGACGCCCACGGCCTCCTCGAAGGTGACCCGCTCGAACGGAGCGCTGTGTCCGGCCATCCGCTCCAGGTGGGAAATGTCGCCCCGGCCCTTCGCGAGCCGGTCGCCGTGCTCGTCGAGGACGGCGGCAGCGAGGGCCTTCACATAGCCGTTGACGTAACGGATCAGGTCGTCGAGCCCACCGGGGATCTCCGCCTCGCTGTGCGTGAACTGGCCGAGGTGCGTCGCGTCGGGCGTCTCCAGGCGGAACGACGGCATGACGCTGTAGCAGCCGCCGGGTGTGAGCCGGCAGCCGTACTCCAGCAGGTACTGCATGGAGTCCTGCAAGTACGTGTCGACCCCGTTGACCTGCACCTTGACCGCCTCGGTGTCACTGCCGAAGCCGGTGGGGCAGGTGATGGTCCGGGTGGTCTGCGGAAGCCACATGCTCTTGACGCCCTGCGAGCGGGCGTAGTCCATGGTGGTCCGCTGCACCGTGTCACCGAGGTCGGCGATGAGCGAGTACCACGGCGAGCGCAGGGCGGTCACGAAGGCGGTGGGATCGTTGCTGTCGAAGGTGGCGGGCGGGACGGTGCTCGGCTGCGGGGTGTGGATCTGCGACATGGCGGGTGTCCTTCTGGGCGTACGGGCTGGGACTTGTCCGGGGTTCAGGGCGCAGCGGGGGAGATGTTCTGGTTGCCGGAGAGGACGTTCTCGGGGTCGTAGCGGCGCTTGAGGGCGGCGAGCCGCGCGTAGCGGGCACTGCCGTACACCTCGGCGACCTTGCCCGGCTGTTCGTCCTGGAGGTAGTTGACGTAGGCGCCGCCGAAGTGCCACTCGGCGAGCCTCTCGACGCCGCGCCTGCTCCAGGCCCGGTGCCCGGCGTCCTCGGCCGGATCCGTCCACTGGGCGGAGACGGTGCAGATGTACGGGGCGTCCCGGCGGGGGAACGCGGAGTCCTCGTCGGGGACGTCGCCGATCGCGCCGCGCAGGTACTCGAAGTCGATGGCCGACAGCGGGGAGGCGATCTCCCGCGTGGCGTCGAGGAGTTGGCCGACCGGGCCCTCGGTGAGGTCGGTGAGGTAGCAGGACTTGGTGTAGTAGCGGTTGCCGTGCGGCTCGCCGTGGTCGCCGAGCGCCTGGAGCTCCGCGAACGACAGCAGCCGGGTCAGGACGGCGTCGGGTGCGGCCGTGGCGAACAGGGGCGCGGTGTGCTCCGGGCCCTCGGCGCTCTCGCCGAACCAGGTGGCGGTGAGGAACAGGGCGGGGGTGCCGCGCAGCCGCTCGGGGATCCAGTCCTGCTGCCCGGCGATCTTCAGCGTGGCCACGGCGTGCAGATCGGGCCCCTGCCGTTCGGCGAACTCCCGGTAGAGCGCGAGCGCGGCGGCCGCGTCGGCGAGCGGGAAGACGCCGGTGCGGTGGTGCACGGGGCCCACCGGCCGCAGGCGCAGCGTGAACCGGGTGACGACGCCGAGGTTGCCGCCTGAGCCGCGCAGCCCCCACAGCAGTTCGGCGTGGTCGTCCTCGGTGGCCTCGACGATGCTGCCGTCGGCCAGCACCACCTCGGCGGCCACGATGTGGTCGCAGGTCAGCCCCCACTTGCGGGCCAGCCAGCCGTAACCGCCGCCGAGGGCGAGCCCGCCGAGACCGGTGTGCGAGACCACCCCGGCGGGACAGGCGAGGCCGTGCGCGAGAGTGGCGCTGTCGACGTCCCGCAGCAGGCAGCCGCCCTGCGCGCGGGCGGTCAGTGCGCCGGCGTCCACGTCGACGCGGTTCATCAGCGACAGGTCGATCATGACGGAGCCGTCGGAGACCGCGGTCCCGGCGACGTTGTGCCCGCCGCCGCGCACGGTCACGGCGCGGCCGGCCGCGACGGCGTACCGCAGGGCGACACTGACGTCGGCGGCACCGGTGCAGCGGGCGATCAGTTCCGGCTTCCGGTCGTGCATGCCGTTCCACACCGCGCGCACCTCGTCGTACGAGCGGTCGCCGGGACGTACCAGGACGCCCTGGAAGTGGTCTGTCAGGAACGACTCGGCGCGGTCTGGGGACACCGGGTCCAACAGGTCGGTCATCAGGGTGTGCTGCCTTCCGGTATGAGGGGTCTTGCCGGTCAGCGGCCGAAGAGTTCGGCGGTGACGGTCTCGGCGATGTGCTTGCTGGGGGCGGCGTCCATGGCCTGTTCGTGACGGCAGTCCAGGTCGTGGCGGACGAGCGAGTCGACGTACGGGGACCAGGCGGACGGGCCGGGGCGGCGGGCCCCGGATTCCCGGGCGGCGGTGAAGTGGAGCGTGCGGCCGGCCACCGGCGCGGGTCTCCAACCAGCCACCAGGCGGCTGCTGTTGACTCCGACGCCGACGAGCCGTGCGAAGGCGTCCGGGTCCAGGCCGAGCGACTCGCGGGCCCCGGCCCACAGCTCGTCGAGGACGGTCTGAAAGTCGGGGGTCCCCAGGGAGCCGCTGTCCGGGCCCGCTGCGGCGACGGCGTCCGGCACCAGGGTGGTCAACAGGCTGTACGTGTCCCACTGTTCGGCCGTCGCACGGGCCGGCACCGGCCAGCTCTCGCCCGGATAGGAGTCCACCAGCGCGAGCAGCTCGACCGCTTCGCCGTCCGCCTGGAGCCGGCCCGCCAGGGCGTGGGCGATGTTCCCGCCGAGCGACCAGCCGAGCAGCCGGTAGGGGCCGGCGGGCTGGGCGCCGCGGATCTCCGCGAGCATCCGGTCGAGCATCTCGTCCATGTCCCGCGGTGGTGCGCTGCCCGCCGACAGGCCGGGCGCCTGAAGACCGTACAGCGCGAGGTCCCCGGGCAGATGGGCGGCGAGCGAGGCGTAGCTCCAGGCGAGGCCGGTGGCGGGGTGGACGCAGAACAGGGGGCGCGGGCCGGCGCCGGTGCGCAGCGGGAGCAGCACCGGATGCTCGTCCTCGTCACCGCCGCGCCCGACGGCGTCGAGGATCCCGGCGACGGTGGGGGAGCCGAACAGGGTACGGATGGTGACCTGCGTGCCGAGCACCGCGCGGATCCGGCTGAGCAGCCGCATCGCGAGCATCGAGTGCCCGCCGAGGTCGAAGAAGCTCTCGTCGACGCCCACCCGGTCCAGGCCGAGCAGCTCGGCGAACAGCCCGCACAGCAGGGTCTCCCGGGGAGTGCGCGGCGGGGTGCCCCGCTGCGCCGTGGACGTCTCGGGGGCGGGCAGGGCGTGCCGGTCCAGTTTGCCGTTGGGCGTCACGGGCAGCTCGCCGAGCTCGACGAAGTGCGTGGGCACCATGTACTCGGGGAGCATCCGCTCGACGTGCCGGCGCACCCGGGAGAGGTCGAGCGCCGCGCCGTCGGCCGGCACCACGTAGGCCACCAGGCGCTTGTCGCCCGGCCGGTCCTCCCGGGCGAGCACCAGGGCCTGGCGCACCTGCGGATCGGCCTGTACGGCGGCCTGCACCTCGCCCGGCTCGATCCGGTAGCCGCGGATCTTCACCTGGTGGTCGACGCGGCCGAGGAACTCCAGCTCGCCGCCGGCGTTCCAGCGCACCAGATCGCCCGTGCGGTACATGCGCGTGCCCGGGGCGCCGAACGGATTCGCCACGAAGCGCTGTGCCGTGATGTCGGGGCGGCCCGCGTAGCCGCGCGCGAGCCCCGCCCCGCCGACGTACAGCTCGCCGACCGTGCCCGCGGGAGCCAACTCCAGGTAGGAATCCAGTACGTAGGCCTGCATGTTGCGCAGCAGTTGGCCGATGGGCGCCCGGCTGCGGCGGTACGCGTCGCCCTCCTCGATCACCGCGATGGACACGTCGTCCGAGCACTCGGCGGGGCCGTACACATTGGCCAGCGGAATGCCGGGATGCCGGGCGAACCAGCGGTCCACGAGGTCGGGCGGGAGCTCCTCGCCGTGCACCAGCATCCAGCGCAGCCCCTTGAGCAGGCCGACGGACGAGTCGTCCAGGTCCCACATGTCCAGGACGGCGCGCAGCACCTGCGGCACGATCTGCACCACGGTGATGCCCTCGTCCGCGATGCAGTGCGCGAGGGCCAGCGGGTCGCGGGTGGTGTCCTCGTCCAGTACGTGCACCCGGCCGCCCACGAAGGGCATGGTGAGCGCCTGCCACACCGAGACGTCGAAGGTCAGCGGCGCGTTGAAGGCCATCGTGTCGTTCTCGTCGAGGCCGTACAGCTCGGCCACCGCGTGCAGATGGTTGGACAGCCCCCGGTGCGGCACCAGGACGCCCTTCGGCCGCCCGGTGGAGCCGGAGGTGAACACGGCGTACGCGAGCTGGTCGGGCCGTGCGCCGGCGCCGGGCTGCGGCTGTTCCGGGGCGGCCGGGTGCGGTGACGTGGCGTTGAGCGGGACCACCTTCGTACGGCCGTCCCCGCCGGCGGCCAGCGCGGCGGCGCGCTCGCGGAGCGCGGGGGCGGCCAGCAGGAAGCGGGTGGAGCTGTCGGCCAGCATCCGGCGGGCCCGGTCGTCGGGCAGCGTGGAGTCCAGGGCCAGATAGCCACCGCCCGAGCCGAGCACACCGAGTGCGGTGGCGACGAACCAGGCACTGCGGTCGGAGAGGACCGCGATGAGGTCGTCGGGCCCCGCGCCCGCCGCCACCAGGGTGCGCGAGAGGCGGTCGGCGGTGTCGGCGAGCTCACGGTACGTCCAGCGGACGTCGCCGTCCGACACGGCGACCGCGTCGGGCCGCTCCTTAGCCCGGCGCCGTACCAACAGGGCGAGATCGACCGGGACTTCAGGGCGGGCGGGCCCGTTCCACTCGACGAGCTGCTGGTGGCGTTCGGCGTCGGTGAGGACGGGCACCGTACGGATGCGCAGCCCCGGGTCGTCGGCGAACGCGGCCAGCAGCCGCATCAGCCGGTCGGCCAGGCCCGCCACGGTCGCCTCGTCGAAGAGGTCGGTGGCGTACTCGAAGGCCGTGTGCAGCCCGGCCGGCGCACCGTGGGCGTCGCGCCGGTCGTCGAAGTCGACGGAAAGGCTGAACTTGGCCGTACCGGTGGCCGTGGGCAGCGTGGTGGTCTCGATGCCGGGCAGCCGCAGGGTGTCGCCGGGGCCGCTCTCGGCCAGCGCGAGCATCACCTGGAAGAGCGGGTGCCGGGTCGGCGAGCGGCGCGGGTTGAGCGCTTCGACGAGCCGGTCGAACGGCACGTCCTGGTGGCCGTACGCGTCGAAGTCGGTGTCGCGGACCCGGTGCAGCAGCTCGGCGAAGGTGGGGTTGCCGGAGGTGTCGGTGCGCAGCACGACGGTGTTGACGAAGAAGCCGACCAGGTCGTCCAGGGCTTCGTCGGCGCGCCCGGCCACCGGGGTGCCGAAGGGAATGTCGGTGCCCGCGCCGCAGCGGGTGAGCAGCACCGCGACCGCCGCCTGGACCACCATGAACAGGGTGCACCCGTGCTGCTGCGCCAGCTCGGCCAGCCGGGCGTGCAGCTCGGGCGCCACCTCGCGCCGTACGGTCGCCCCGCGGAAGGCGGCCGCGGTGTCCTGCCCGCTCTCGCCCGCCGGGAGCCGCAACCGGTCGCAGGGCAGCGGCAGTTCCTCCGGCAGAGCGGCCAACGCGTCGCGCCAGTAACGCAGTTGTACGTTGAGGAGGCTCTCGGGGTCCTCCTCGTCGCCGAGCAGGTCACGCTGCCACAGCGTGTAGTCGCTGTACTGGACCGGCAGCGGCGCCCAGGACGGCGCCCGGCCGCCGAGCCTGGCGGTGTAGGCGGCGGACAGGTCACGCAGCAGCGGGGCCATCGACCAGCCGTCGCACACAACATGGTGCAGCACCAGGGCGAGCACATGGCCGTCGTCGCCCGCCCGCAGCAGCCACGCCCGGACCGGCAGGTCCGCGGCGAGGTCGAAGGGCAGGCGCACCACTTCCCGCAGATCCGCCTCGACCCGCTCGGGACCGCTGTCCAGGACGGTCAGTGACAGTCCTGTCTCCGCCGGTGCGAGCACCCGCTGGCAGGGCTCTCCTTCGCGCTCGGCGAAGACCGTGCGCAGGCTCTCGTGACGCTCCAGCACATCGGCGAGGGCGGCGTCGAGGGCCCGGACGTCCAGGGCGCCGCGCAGCCGCACGGCCACCGGCACGTTGTACGTCGAACTCGGCCCTTCCAGCCGGTTCAGGAACCACAGCCCCTGCTGCGCGAACGACAACGGGTACACGCTCAACTCCTCACCAATCGATGCCACCGGGCCCGCCCTGCTCGCCGTTACGACCGGCGGGTCAGCCGGGGGCGCGCGGGCGCGGCCGCGGAGCCGTGCTCCAGGGCGGCCACCACACCGGCCACCGTGGGGCGTTCCAGAACCTGCTTGAGCGCGAGGTCGCGGCCGGTGACCGAACGGATCCGGTTCCAGAGCCGCATCATCCGCAGGGAGTGGCCGCCGAGGTCGAAGAAGCTGTCGTCGACGCCGACTTCACGCAGGCCGAGGGCCTCGGCGAAGAGTCCGGCGACGGTGACCTCCAGTGCGGTGGCCGGGGCCCGTCCGGAGGCGCGGCCGGCCGTGCTGTCTTCCGGTTCGAGGGCGGCCAGCGCCGCCCGGTCGATCTTGTGGTTGAGGTTGCGGGGCATCTCGTCGAGCCGGAGGAACGCCGAGGGGACCATGTAGTCGGGCAGGTCCCTGGCGAGCGCCTCGCGCAGCTGTGCCGCTTCCACCGGTGCTTTGGCGGTGAAGTACGCGCACAGCAGGGGCTCTTCGGCGGCGCGGGGGCGCAGCAGCACCACCGCGTCACGCACCCCGGGAAGCTGGGAGAGCCGGCTCTCGATCTCCGTGAGCTCCACGCGGTAGCCCCGGATCTTGACCTGGTCGTCGGTGCGGCCCAGACAGTCCAGCAGTCCTTCGGCGGTCCACCGTGCGAGGTCGCCGGTGCGGTAGAGCCGCTCGGGGGTCGCGGGGGTGCCGTCGAGGAAGCAGCTGGCGTTCAGCTCGGGAAGGTTGAGATAGCCGTCGCTGAGCCCGTCGCCGCCGACGTGCAGTTCGCCGGGGACACCGAGGGGCTGGGGGTTGCCGTCGCGGTCCAGCACCCACGCGGTGGAGTTGGCGACGGGGCGGCCGATGGGGACCCTGCCGCAGGGGCGGGCGGTGACACGGTGGGTGACGGAGAACGTGGTGTTCTCGGTCGGACCGTATCCGTTGGTGAAGACGCTGTCGGGGCAGGCGTCCATGGCCAGTGCGAGGTGCCGGGCGGACACCGGCTCACCGCCCAGCAGCACCTGAGCGCCCGCCAGGACCTTCGGGTCCTGTTCCACGAGCTGGTTGAAGAGGGTGGCGGTGAGCCACAGGGTGTTGATCCGGCAGCGGGACATCACGGCGCCGAGGTCGGTGGAGCTGAGGACGGTGGTGGCGGGTTCGAGGACGAGCGTGCCGCCGTTGAGCAGGGAGCCCCAGAACTCGAAGGTGGTGGCGTCGAAGGCGAGCGCCCCGGTCTGCAGGATCCTGGTCCCGGGGGACAGGTCGACGTAGTCGGCGCCGCGCACCAGGCGGATCACGGCGCGCTGGCCGACCAGGACGCCCTTGGGCCGCCCCGTAGTGCCGGAGGTGTACAGCACGTACGCGGGGTCCAGCGGCGAGACGGCGACATCCGGCGGCCCGGCGGGGGCGTCCTGGGCTGCGGTGTCCTGGGCCGGGGCGTCCTGGGCTGCGGCGTCCTGCGCGCGGCTCAGGTCCAGAACGGGGACGTCCGCGGCGACCTGCTGCCCGTCCACGAGCAGCAGGGCGGCCCCGCTGTCGGCGAGCAGGAAGTCCCGGCGCCCCACGGGCAGGCTCCTGTCGAGCGGCACATAGACGCCGCCGAGCCGCAGCACGGCGAGGACCGCGACCAGGAGCAGGGGAGTGGCGTCGAGCAGAAGAGCGACCCGGTCGCGCGGGCCGATTCCACGGGAATGCAGAACCGCCGCCAACTGCTCGGCCTCGTCCTGGAGTTGACGGTACGTCAGTGACCTGCTGGCATGCTCGACCGCGATCCGGTCGGGCCGCTCGGCCGCCTGCGCGGCGAACAGCTCGTAGATCGACGCGTCGCGCGGATAGGGGCCGGCGGTGTCGTTGAAGGCGCGCAGCTGAGCGTGCTCGGCGTCGGTGAGCAGCCGCAGGTCGCCGATCCGGGTGTCCGGGAGGTCCAGGAACTGCCGCAGCAGGACGATCAGATGGCCCAGCATCCGCTCCGTGAAGCCGGTGTCGTGGACGTGCGCGTGGCAGTCGGCGTAGAGGGTGGTCCCGTCGGGACCGCCCGCGCGGGAGACGACCAGGTCGGCGCCGTTCACGCGGGCGGCCGCCCGGTGGCCGGCCGAGCCCAGGACGTACAGCACCTTCGGCCCGCCGGACGCGTCCGGGACACCGGCGAGCAGCACACCCGGCTCCGCCACCGCGCCGCCGTCTGCCGGAACGCTGCCGTCCGCCACGCCGCCGTTTGCCGCGCTGCCGTCCGCCGCGCTGCCGTCCGCCACGCTGCCGTCTGCCGGTACGCTGCCGTCCGCTGCGCTGCCGTCCGCCACCACGCCGCCGTCCACCGTGCCGCCGTCTGCCGCCGCGCTGCCGTCCGCCACCACGCCGCCGGCCGCCGCGCTGCCGGCCGCCGGAACGCCGCCGTCTGGCGGAACGCTGCCGTTTGCCGCGCTGCCGTTTGCCGCGCTGCCGTCTGCCGGAACGCTGCCGTCCACCGCGCTGCCGTCTGCCGGAACGCTGCCGTCCGCCACCGCGCCGATTGCGGCCAACTCGTCCGTCACCGCCCGCAGATGCTCGGCGGCACTTCGCGCGGACGGCATCGCCGCGACGAGCGGCACGGCGGGCCGGCCCGTGGGCCAGGAGGCGTGGCGGACACCGATGCGGAAGGCGAGCGAGTCGCTGTACTTGCGGGCCAGCACCAAAGTCGCCGCGAGCAGCAACTCGTCCGCCGTATCGCCCAGTCGGGCCGCCAGATCGGCGGGCAGCCGCACCGAGCGGCGCTCGACGGGGCAGGGCCCGGTGAGCGCGCAGGAATCACCGAAGGGGAACCGGGACGGAATGTCGGCCTCTTCCGGAAGTGCCATTCCCACGACCATGTGTTCACCACTCCCGATCAATCCACGTGGCGGTAATCGCCGCATATTGTCCAAGGAGGCCGACAGTGCCGGAATCCCGTTCTTTCGCCCTCTGGCAATTTGCGCGTTCCCCACGGGAAAAGCGCAGATGAGAACCCCTGGAAACAATGTTAGGCAGCGCCTTCCTGCGCCGGCGGCACAACCTTCGGCAGAAGACCGGCAGTTGCCAAAAAGGCCTTAGAACCGCGCCAGTTCCAGCCCGTTGACGCGTCGGACGCCGTCCGCGAAACGGAACTCGAAGGTGAGCGCCGCGCGGGCCGCGTCGATCGTCCGCATCACCGCCTCGTGCCCGTCGCACACTCCGGAGACGGTGTCCAGGGTGAGCGTCGTGGTGCCGCCCGGCAGCTCCACTCCCGGCCGGACGAAATTCCGGTACGCGGTCACACCGGGAATCTCCCGTACCGCTTCCGCTCCGTGGACGGCCTCAAGGGTGCACGGGGCGAGCGGGGACAGGTTGTTGTACTGGAAATGGACCTTCCCGCCGAAGTCGAAGGTCGGCAGATACGGCTCCTCGCCCAGCGCGACGAGTGCGCCGAGCCGGACCAGGTCCAGGCCGCAGGATTCCCGGGCCATCATGTTCACATGGCCCGACAGCCTCCCGTTGAGCTCGATGAGACGCGGCCCGTCCGGGGTGAGCTTCAGCTCGGAATGGGCGAATCCGCTGTCGCAGCCGACCGCTTGCAGGGCCCGGGTGACGAGGTCGAAGACCTCCCGTTCCTCGTCCTGCGGCAGATGACTCGGCCAGATCCGGCCGGTGCCCCGGAACGGCGGCATCACCGGTGACTTCCCGGTGAGTACCAGATGGGTGATGCCCGAGGGCGTACAGACGCTCTCGACGGAGACGTAGTCGCCGAACGGCTCGCTCGGCCTGCCCTCCAGGAACTCCTCCAGGACGAAGGGCGCCCACTCGCCGGCGGCGGCGATCTCCGCCAGCCTGGCGTGCGCGGCACGCACGTCGTCCGGGGTGCGCAGGGCGTACGCGTCCTTGCTCCGCGAACCGGTCACCGGCTTGACGATCGAGGGCAGACCCACCTCCGCGAGCGCCTGCTCCCAGTCGTCGAGCGTGTGCACCACCCGGGTGCGGGTGCGGTCGACGCCCGCCTCCCGCAGCACCTGGCGCTGCTGTCCCTTGTCGGTGAACAGCTCGGCGGTGCGCACCGACTGGCCGGGCAGATTCGCCGCGGCGGCGAGCGCGGCGGCCGGGCGGATCATGTCCTCGCAGAAGGTGAGGATGCCGTCCGGGGCGATCGCCCGGACGAGAGCGGCGTCCTCCTCCGGCCGGCCGCTGAGCGTGCGGACCTCACCGAGCAGCTCCATGACCGGAAGCATCTGCTCCACGTGCGCGGAGACGGGCGGCACCAGGAAGACGATGTCGCCGAGGTCGGCCAGGCCCGCGCCGACCTCGCCCGCGGGCACCGCGCCCGCGTCGTACAGGACGGCGAACAGGGGCCTCGATCGCTGTGTCACGGTCGCTCCCCGCGCTCGTCGCCACTCTGCCCGGCCGGACTGACCGGGTTCGCCACCAGGGACTTCAGGGCACGCCGCAGAGTGTGGGCGTACGCCTCCACGGACGGCCTTGCCACATAGGCCGAGTCGAAGCCGACCCGGATCTGCCCCTCGGTGCCGGTGATCTCCAGGTTGACGTGGAAGGGGAAGCTGGGCTTGCCCCGGCGCCACCAGCCGCGGGTGGGCACCGAGGTCAGGCGGTCGAGCTCCCGGTAGGCGTGGAAGTTCATGAAGTTGAACGTGACGTCGAAGGCGGGGCGGCCGAGCCGCTCCGCGACGTGCGCCTGCGGGAACGCCTGGTGCGGGGCACCTTCGCGCTCGGCGTCGGACGCCGCCTTGATCAGGCCGGTCCAGGTGTCGTCGACCGTCGCGAAACGCACCGGCAGCGTGTTCAGGAACAGCCCCGTCGCCAGATCGGAACCGGCGCTCTCCGGGCGGGTGTTGAAGACGACTCCGGTGACCACGTCGTGCTCGCGCCGGGTCCAGGTGCCGAGCGCCCGCGCGTGCGCGGCCAGGGCGACGGACTTCACGGAGACGCCGAGCATCCGGGCCACGCCGTTCATCGACCGTACGAGAGAGGGGTCCAGGGCGAGTTCGTAGCGCTGGTTCGCGTCGGGGATCCTGTCGTGCTTGGACCCGTCGAAGAGCAGCGGCTCCGCATCGGCCTGATCCAGCCAGTGGCCGGCCGCGGCCGGGGAGGCCGCCGCGGCGCGCTCCGCCACGATGAAGTCGCGCTGTACGTCCGGGGAGAGCGCGGGCAGCGCAGTGTCCTGGCCGCCGGTCGCGGTGCTGTACAGCGTCATCAGCTCCACCGCCAGCCTGCTGAGGCTCCAGCCGTCGACGACGGTGTGGTGGGCGGCGAGCACGGCGTGGAAGGAGTCGGGCCCGGCCACCACGTGGCAGCGCACGAGGGAGGGGACGGTCCAGTCGATCGGCGTGGCGAGCTGCCTCTCGCGCCACCGGTCGAGCAGTTCCCCGGCCTGCCCGGCCCCCTGCGCGCGGTCCACGCTCAGTTCGGGTCCCGCGTCGGCCCACACCAGTTGCGCGGGCTCCGAGAGACCCCCGAAGTCGAAGGAGGTACGCAGCGCGGGATGGCGTGGGGCGAGCGTGCCCAGCGCGGTGCGCCACGCGCTCTCGTCGAAGGGCGCGCACACCTCCCAGCCGTCCATGCTGTGGTACAGCAGCGGGTCCTGGCTGCTCTCGCAGAGGTAGAGCATGCCGACCTGGAGCGCGGAGGCGGGCAGCGCGTCCTGTACGCCCTCGGGGATCAGGGCCCGGTCCTCGGGGGCGAGCAGCTCGAACGCGGCGGCCCCTTCCGTCCCTGCGGCCCCGTCCGCACCGCCGCCGGCCAGCGCTTCGAGGACCGGGGGAGCGGCGAGCATGCCGCGCACGGTCTGCTGGACCATCAGGTCCCGCAGCGTGATCGGTATGCCCTGCGTGCGTGCCGCGTTGACGACGCGCACCGCGATCAGCGAGTCCCCGCCGTGCGCGTAGAACCGGCTGTCCATGTCGAGGCCGGGAGCCGCCAGGTTCTCCCGCAGGATGGCGAGCAGGACTTCGGCGGGGCCGGCCGGGGCCCCGGCCGGTTCTCCGGGCCGTATCGGGCCTTCTGCTTCCTGTTCCGGTAGTTCCGGCATGCTGGGGCATTCCCTTCGGTGAGGTGAGGTGGGGGGACTCGTGGGGGGGGGCTCGTTGGGGGGACAGGCAGGGAGGTCAGCCGGCCACGGCGGCCGTGAGCGGTACGTCGCGCATCTTGCGCAGCGGCGAGAACACCACGAACAGGGCGGCGCTCCACATGCCCGTCGCACACACCCACAGCGTGGCCCTGAGCCCGACCCCGGTGGCGAGCGTGCCGCCGAACAGGGCGCCGAGCGGGATGACTCCGTAGGCGATCCACAGATAGACGGCACCGACCCGGCTCAGCAGCTCCGGCGGGCAGACGATTTGCCGGTAGGACAGGGAGGCGACGTTGAACAGGGTGCTGTTGGCCGACAGGGCGGCCAGCCCCACCGCGTACAGGGCGACCCCCCAGCCCGACGAGGACAGCGGCATCAGGAAGTACAGCGGTCCCGGCAGCAGCATGGAGACCCAGATGACGCGTGCGCTGCCCACCCGTCCGGCGATCTGCCGGGCGAAGATCCCGGTGAGCAGCCCGCCGACGGAACCGGCGGTGAAGACGAGGCCGACGGCCGTCGCGGAGGCGTGCAGCTCGCGCAGCATGAAGGTGACCGCGATCGCGTTGGTCGCCGTCACGAAGAAGTTGGACACGCTGGTGCAGATCAGCAGCTTGCGCAGGATCGGCTGGTGGCGGACGAAGGTGAGGCCCTCGCCCACCGCGGCCTTGAACGGCACCCGGGCGGAGGCGCCCTTCGCGGTCCGCCCGGCCGCCGGCACCCGCATCAGCCCGAGGGACAGGGCGCTGAGCGCATAGGTGAGGACGTTGGCGAAGAGCGCGCGCGAGGTGCCGACCAGGCCGATCAGCGCACCGCCGAGCCCGGGGCCTGTCAGCTCGGCGAGCGATTCGACGATGCCGAGCTTGCCGTTGCCGTCGACGAGCTGAGAACCCCTCACCAGCCTCGGCAGCTGGCTGCGGTAGGCGACGGTGAACTGCACGGTGAGCACCCCCGAGACGCCGACGACCGCGTACAGGTACCACAGGCTGAGCCCGCCGCCGAGCGCGACCAGCGGCACGGAGAGGATCAGCAGCAGCCGGGCGACATCACAGAAGATCATGATCCAGCGCTGGTCGAGCCGGTCCGCGAGCACACCCGCCGGCAGCGAGAACAGCAGATACGGCAGCCAGCCGAGCGAGGTCAGCAGCGACACCTGGAACGCGCTGGCGTGCAGGGTCTCCAGGGCCAGGAGCGGCAGGACGACCATCGCTATGCGCGGGCCCAGCGTGCCCGCCCCCTGGCCGCCCCACAACAGCATGAAGTTCCTGTTGCGCCAGAGCGAGGTTTCCTTCGCGGGGGCTGCGGCGCGCTGCGCCGACGCCTGGTGCGTCATGTGTCGTCCTGCCTTGCTCCGTGTGCGGTTCCCTCGGGTCCCTCGTACGTCCTACAGTGCCCAGCCGCCCGTACCGGTCCTACCCGACGGGCCGGAACTACCGCTGAACTGCCGGTTCCACGTCGCTTCGCGGCGACGTTCACGACGCGACGGCCCCCGGGGCCAGCGAGGCCGCGGGCGTCCGCAGATAGGTGCGGATGACGTTGAGCACCGTGAACCGGACGCGGTTGTCACCGGCCGGGGCGACCTTCATGATCAGCCCGCTCTGGAGCAACGCGTGCACCGCACGGGCCACTTGCACGCGCGGCATGCCGATGCCGCAGACCACCTTCTCCACGGTCCACGAACCGGGCCAGTCCGCGAGCCGCTCCAACAGGTCCCGGTAGAACCGGGGCTGGGCCGCCACCGCGTCCCGTACCGTCGCCGCCCCGTCCGTGAGGTCGCCCGGGTGCGTGGCCAGCAGGTGCGGTTCGTCGCGGGCCATGGCCACGACCTCTTCGGTCGAGACGATCGTGAACCAGGAGGCGGCCGCCTCAAGCGCCCTCGGCAGGCCGTCGAGACGGCTGCAGATCTCCGCGCAGTCGGCCAGCGTGGCCGCGTCGAGGGCGAACCCGGGCTGGAGGTCGGTGATCAGGTCGAGCAGCAGCGCCACCGCCGGCGAGGCGGCGATCTCCGACTGCGCGGCGGGGGGCACCACGACGGGGAGCGGCCGCAGCGCGAGCCGGTAGTCGTCCGGGGCGCCCTGCGGGGTGCGGGCCGTCTCCAGGATGCGCAGGTTCGGACATTCGCGGATGAGCGTCCACATGGTCTGCCGCCGTACCTGCCCGGCGTCGTTGCCGTCGAGCACGAGCAGCACGGCCCGGTCACCGATCAGCCGGAGCAACTGCTCGACACCGCCGGTCCCTTGCGTCAGCATCGCCTCAAGACCGGTGTACGGGGCTTCGTGGCGGCACTCCGCATGGCCGGGGGCCTCCGGTCCTGCGATCCCGTGCGGTCCTGCGATCCCGTGCGGACCTGTGGTCCCGTGCGGACCTGTGGTCCGGTACGGCGCTGTGGCCTCGTACGCCGCTGTGGTCTCGTACGGTGCCGTGGTCTCGGGCCGCAGGGAAACCCACAGTGTGGGTACGCCGTTGAGGGAACGCAGCATCTGCGCCACCGCGTCGGCCAGGCGCGTCTTGCCGACCCCGCCGAACCCGGTGATGGAGGTGATGCGTTCGTGCTCGCCCTGTACGCGCCTGACGATCGTGTCGACCTCCCACTCCCGCCCCTGGAGGGGACGGGCCGCGGCCGCGGACGTCAGGGTCAGCGTGTCGAACAGGGCGTCACCGGCCTCGCATCCGGCGGCGGTTTCGAAGGACACCCGCTCCTGGGCGGTCAGCCGCAGGGCGTCGGCCAGCAGCCGCACCGTGTCCCGGCGCGGGGCCGCCACCAGCCCCTGCTCAAGATTGCGGACGGCCCGCACGCTCACAGTGGAGAGGCCGGAGACTTCGATTTGAGTGAGCCTGCGGCGCTCCCGGTATTTACGCAGCTGTTGCCCGAATTCTTCACCGTTGGCTGCGACAATCATCGCGAATCGCTCCGTGGGGGTCTATACCGATGGGAATACCGAACGGTCCGTCAATTCCCATCAATGACTGAGGGCTTCATCGTGAGTGGATGACGGCCCAAAAGGTCTCATGGCCTGCTTGTGGCGGCCGAGGAGACGAAACCCGAGCGAACCGTGGTGTGTTCCCCCGAAGTACATCCCTGTTTGCCCAACTGATAGAAAAATCTAGGTAATACGCGATCCCTTCGGGCAAGTTCACACGGACGGGCGGGCCGGACGAGAGACGACTATAAGGGCCGCTGACCTGGTCTTGGCTAGGGCTTTTATAGGCGGTCGGGAGAGAGATGGGACACGCAGGGAAAGCACTGTCATCGGTATTTCGGGGGGTCTGGCCGATTCCGCCCCTTCTGACAGAGAGACGACCGCTGTCACCGATTGAATTCGGCCAACCTGGAATACGCGCGGTACGACGGACGGCGTGCGCGACCTGACGAGCGCCAGGAACCGGCCATCGGAGGCCGGTTGCGGGACCACCGACGCCCGCCGCGGCCACGGCGAAGGCCCGGGGCTACGGGCCGCTACCTGTCCGCGCTACCTGCCCGGCGGCGGCCCGTACCCCCGGGCCCCCACACAACCGGTCCCGAACTGCCCGTCATCTACCGCTCGTTCTGCCGCCTGGACCGAATCCACCGCTCCTAGAGTGGCCGCAGATATTCCATGCTGTCCGTGCCGCAGGGGTGCGCAGGACGGGCGGGAAGTTGCTGGAAAGGCCAGACCACAACAGCTATTCGGCTGGGCGACGCAATGGCCGGTCTCTTCGAGGTGGGTGCAATTTGAACAGCTCGCATTACACGCAGTCCTTGCCCTTTGTCACGGGTGTCGCCGTCCAGCGCTACCTGAGCGGAGAGGAAGGGCTGGCCGCGGCCCAGGAAGAGGGCTGCAGCCACTGGTACATCGACGCCAGCCTGATGTCGGACATGCCGCACAACTGGTCTGCCGACCGCAGCCGCAACCTGGTCGCGGCAGCCGCCGACCGTGGCCTCTCACCCATTCTGCACGGCAACTTCCGGGCCCCGCTGGCCTCCGAGATCCCCGAAGTACGGGCAGCCTCCCTGCAATACGTACGCAGCGAGATCGACCTCGCGGCACGCCTCGAAGCGACGTCCCTGGTCATACACGGCGGCGCCTTCGTCGAACCCCGCCCGACGAAGGCGCACCGGGACGCCGCCCTGGAGCGCTTCCTCACCCTGCTCGGCGAGGTCGTGCGCGAAGCGACCGAGAAGGGGGTCGAGGTCTGGCTGGAAAACCTCTCCTACTACCCGAAGTTCCGGCCGTTCTCGTACGTCTTCACCCGCGAGGCCGACTTCGAGGTGGCGCTGTCGGCGCTGCCCGACATCAAGTTCATCCTGGACGTCGGCCACGCGAACGTGAACCAGGAAGCAGCCGTGCCGACCTTCGAGGCGTACTCCTCGTCGATCGCCGCGCTCTCGCTGAGCAACAACAGCGGCGACCAGGACGCCCATCTCGCCCTGGACGAGGGCACCTTGTCGATCCGTCAGATCACCGACGCGATCCGGGCCGGTGACTGGAAGGGCATCATCGCCTTCGAGACGCGCAACGAGAGCGTCGACTCGGGCATCAACTACCTGACCAAGATCTGGCAGTCCGCCAACCCGCCGAGCGTGGTCGGTTGAACCGCCGAGGGTGAGCAGCCGTACGCCGGCGTCCGGCCAGGGTGCCCGGCGTGCAGTCGGCGCGGATCGGCTCAGCGGCCCCGGCGGGAGTTGAGCCGGGCGGCCTGGCGCGTCAGGTGGTCGCGCTCGGCGAGGTTGGGTGCCTTGTGGGCCGCCTCGGCGTACAGCCGTGCCGCCGTCGACAGGTCGCCGTCGCGCTCGTGGAGGTACGCCGCAGCCGCGGTGTGACGGGGCAGGGAGTCCGCCAGCGCCGCGAGCGCCTTCAGCCCGGCGCGCGGTCCGTCGGCCTCGCCGACGGCCACCGCACGGTTGAGCCGGACGACCGGGCTGTCGGTCAGCCGCACGAGCTCGTCGTACCACTCGACGATCTGCACCCAGTCGGTCTCCCCGGCGGTGGGCGCGTCGGCGTGCAGGGCGGCGATGGCGGCCTGGGCCTGGAACTCGCCCAGCCGGTCGCGGGCGAGAGCCGCCTGCAGGACGACGACACCCTCGGCGATCGCCCCGGTGTCCCACCCGCCGCGGTCCTGCTCGGCGAGCGGCACCAGGCTCCCGTCGGGCGCGGTCCGGGTGGCGCGCCTGGCGTGGTGGAGCAGCATGAGGGCGAGCAGCCCCGCCACCTCGGGGTGGTCGACCTGGGCCGCGAGCTGCCGGGTGAGCCGGATGGCCTCGGCGGCGAGGTCGACGTCGCCGGAGTACCCCTCGTTGAAGACCAGGTAGAGGACGCGCAGCACGGTGGCGACGTCGCCTGGCCGGTCGAACCGCACCCCGGAGACGGTGCGCTTGGCCCGGCTGATGCGCTGCGCCATGGTCGCTTCCGGTACGAGGTAGGCCGCAGCGATCTGACGGGTGGTCAGTCCGCCGACGGCGCGCAGGGTGAGCGCGACCGCGGACGACGGTGTCAGGGACGGGTGGGTGCACAGGAAGTAGAGCTGGAGCGTGTCGTCGACGGCGGGCGCGGGCTCGGGCACCGGCTCCTCGTCGACGCGGTCCTCGCGCCGGCGGCGGGCGGCGTCCGCCCGGGTCGCGTCGAGGAACTTGCGCCAGGCCACGGTGACCAGCCAGCCCTTCGCATCCCGTGGCGCCTCGGCCGGCCAGAGACGGACCGCCTCGACGAGCGCGTCCTGAACGGCGTCCTCGGCCGCCGCGAAGTCGGCTCCGCGGCGGACGAGGACGGCGAGCACGCTCGGTGTGAGGCTGCGCAGCAGGGCCTCGTCCATCGATGAGGTCACTCCGTGATGGTGGGCGGCTCGACCAGGAACGGACGCAGTTCGAGCCACTCGTGGATCGGCTCCCCGCCCGCACCGGGCGCGGCCGACAGCTCCCCGGCCAGCTCGACGGCGCGCTCGTAGCTGTCCACGTCGATCACCATCCAGCCGGCGATGAGGTCCTTGGTCTCGGCGAACGGTCCGTCGGTGACCGGCGGACGGCCCTCGCCGTCGTACCGGACCCACGTCCCTTCGGGGGCGAGCGCCTGACCGTCGATGAACTCGCCAGACTTCTCCAGCCGGGCCGCGAAGTCGTTCATGTACTGGATGTGGTCCGAGATCTCCTGCGGCGTCCACTCGGCCATGGGTACGTCATTGGCCGGGGCCGGGGCGCCGCGGTAGTGCTTGAGCAGCAGGTACTTGGCCATCGTGATTCTCCTCGGTACTGGTGCGACCCATTGTGGCCGCCTTCACCCCAGGGACGGAGCCAGTCACGGGTTCTCGACATCGCCGTCGACTTTTTCTTGGGCTCTTCCGGTTTTTCCTTCTTGGGCTCTTCGACGGGGCGGGCCCGGCCGGCGTGGCGGTGGCGCCGCGGCGCAGGGCCGTGCCGGGCGTCGGCCGGATGCAGCACGTACGCCCTGCACCCCTTTTCGCCGCTCAGCCGATCCGCCGATCCGCCGGTACAGCGCGGTCAGTGCGCCGAGCACACCTTTGCTTGCTCCTGCGACGACTGGCCGAAAAGCAGTCCTTGCCGGACGTCCGGCCAACTTCACATAATCCAGCAGCGCGTTGACGAGCACATGCCATCACTGCGTCGGTGTGTGCGCTCCTCGTGTCCTTCCGGCTCCGCCCCCCACGAAAGGCACTCCGTTGAAGAACGTACTCATGGCCCTCAAGAGATCCGCTGTCATAGGCGCCGTCGCCCTCGCCGCCGTCAGCCTCCAGCCCGCCGGGGCCTCCGCGGGCCCCACCCCCAGTCCTCAGCCCGTCGTAGGAGGAACGCGCGCCGCCCAGGGTGAGTTCCCGTTCATGGTCCGGCTCTCGATGGGCTGCGGCGGCGCGCTCTACGCCAAGGACATCGTCCTGACCGCCGCCCACTGTGTGGACGGATCCGGCAACAACACCAGCATCACCGCCACCGGCGGTGTCGTGGACCTCCAGAGTTCGAGCGCGATCAAGGTCAAGTCCACCAAGGTCCTCCAGGCCCCCGGCTACAACGGCAGCGGCAAGGACTGGGCCCTCATCAAGCTCGCCAAGCCGATCAACCAGCCCACGCTGAAGATCGCCACCAACACGGCGTACAACTCGGGGACCTTCACGGTCGCCGGCTGGGGCGCCAACCGTGAGGGCGGCGCCCAGCAGCGCTACCTCCTCAAGGCGCAGGTGCCGTTCGTCTCCGACGCCTCGTGCAAGTCCTCGTACAGCGACCTGATCCCCGGCGAGGAGATCTGCGCCGGGTACGCGCAGGGCGGCACCGACACCTGCCAGGGCGACTCGGGCGGCCCGATGTTCCGCAAGGACAACGCGGGCGCGTGGATCCAGGTCGGCATCGTGAGCTGGGGCAACGGGTGCGCGCGGCCGAACTACCCGGGCGTGTACACGGAGGTCTCCACGTTCGCGTCGGCGATCGCCAGCGCGGCGTCAACCCTGTAGCTCCGCGAGCCAGGGCGGGGAGGGGCGCGTGTGCGCAGGCCGGTGGGTGCTGCCGCCCGGCCTGCGACGAAGCCCCCTCCCCGCCCCTCCACCTCCCGGTTCAGCGAGCGAACTTCTCGACGGCGGCCGGCGTGACGGGGGTGAAGAAGTTGACGAGGTTGCCGTCGGGGTCACGGAACAGGAGCGCACGGTTCCCCCAGGGCATCGTGGTGGGCTCGTTGACGAAGTCCTCGACGAAGCCGCTCAGATTCTCGTAAACGCTGTCCACGTCGTCGACGAGGAATTCGAGGATGACGCTGTGGTTGTCGGCCGGGCGGGCGGAGCCGGGCGCGAAGAGAGGGACGGTGCGGGTACTGCCGATCGCGAGGGTGGCGGAACCGGTCCTGATTTCGGCGAAGTCCTCGTTGGCCCAGGCGGCAGATGTCTTCGTGGCGCGCTCGTAGAAATCAACGAGGCGTGCGACGTCGCCCGTGATGATGCGGAGGGAAACGAAGTCCATGGGTTTTCTCCTCTGATCTGCCCTGTCGGTGGATACGACCGCACGCTACGACCCATACCGGACGGAACCCGCCCGGTATTCGCGGGAGACTTTTCAGGCACGCCGAACCTGCCAGCCGGGGCCTCCCCCGATCGAGGGAGCACTTTCTCCCGCCTTTCCGCGATGCGCGTACGCGGCCCCGGAAGCCAGGATCGTGCCCTGACCTGTGGACGGGAGTACGGCTGATGGCCAACGTCCCGCGCCCCCAAGGGCGGAAGGGCCAGCCAGCCTCTACCCAGCAAGGACGAGCACCACTGTGCGACACACCCGCATTGCATCCGTCATGGCCGTCGGCGCCGTGGCAACTCTCCTTTCGGCACTCACACCTGCAACGGCCCCTTCCGCATCCGCGGCTTCCGAGGCCTCCGCGGCCAAGGACCCTCTGCAGCAGTACACGCAACAGACACCACGGTGGCAGCGCTGCGACGCGGAGAACCCCGCCACCTTTCAGTGCGCGACGCTCAAGGTGCCGCTGGACTACAGCGATCCCGGAGGCAAGAAGACCGACATCGCGATATCCCGGCTGAGGGCAGGCAGTGTGAAGGAGCGTCGCGGTGTTCTGCTGCTCAACCCGGGCGGCCCCGGCGGGCCGGGGCTGAATCTGCCGGTCGGACCGGAGCTGAGCCTCTCCCCGGCGGTGAAGAGGCAGTACGACCTCATCGGATTCGACCCGAGGGGTGTCGGGCAGAGCTCCCCCGTCGGCTGCGGACTGACGGGCGAGGAGCGGGACGCGGAGCCCGCGTACCGGGCCGAGACCTACCCGAAGGACGTGCGACGGGCACGCGCGGTGGCCGCCAAGTGCCGGGCCCGGGAGGGCGACAGGCTGCGGCACCTCACCACCCGCAACACCGCACGCGACATGGACGTCATCCGTGCCGTGCTGGGCGAGGAGAAGATCTCCTACCTCGGCTTCTCGTACGGCACCTACCTCGGCGCCGTCTACACGCAGATGTTCCCCCGGCGCGCCGACCGGTTCGTACTGGACAGTGCGGTGGACCCGGCGCAGTACGGGCGGGGCATGTTCCTGAGCATGGCGAAGGCGACCGAGCCCGCCTTCGTGCGGTGGAGCGCGTGGACCGCCAGGCGGCACGCGACGTACCACCTGGGCCGCACCCCGGCCGAGGTCCGCAAGACCTTCTGGGACCTGGTCGTCCGGGCCGACCGCAGGCCCATCGACGACAATGGGACTCCCGTCACCGGGGACGGTATCCGCGCCGGGCGCGCCACGTTCTTCCGCGTCAGGAAGGCCGCCGAATGGGTAGCCGGGCTGAAGCGGGCGGCCGGGGGCGCGAAGCCGAACCCGTCCGGCACGCACAGGGCGGCCCCGGCCACGGTCCCAGCCCCGGCCCCCGGCTCGGCCCCAGGTTCGGCGTTCGCCCGTGCCGTTCCCCCGGACAACGAGGCCGCGAGCGCCTGGGCCGTCCTGTGCGCCGACACCCGCGCATCGTGGCCGCGCGAGCCCGAGCGGTACCGCGGTGACGCCATCCGCGACAGGGCCCGGTATCCGCTGTACGGCGACTTCGCGTCCACCATCAAGCCGTGCGCCTTCTGGACGCCGGGCAGCGAGCCCGCGACCACGGTGGACCACAGCAGCAGAGTGCTGATCGTGCAGAACGAGTGGGACTCCCAGACACCCCTGGCCACCGCCCGCGGCATGCACCGGGCCCTGCGCGGCTCCCGGATGGTCACCGTCGCCGGAGGAGAGGGGCACATCGTCCACGGCACCAACTCCTGTGCGGACAGGAGCGCCACGGTCTACCTGACCACGGGCAGGCTCCCCGCCGGAGACCTGACCTGCCGAGCGTCTGCCGGGCGGTAGGCAAAATCCCGCATCGGCCACCGTTCGTCGACGGGCGGGCACCGAGTGAGAAGGCCTTGTCCGTCGGACGGAAGCCGCAGGCGCCGAAGCGGAAGGCCCGTAGCGCGGGTTCGAAGGCGGCGTACAGCCACTCGCAGCGCGACGCACGCGCGCGGGCCGCCGCCGGACGGGCGACGGCTGTGGCGATACAGCGATACAGCGATACAGCGATTCGGGGATACGGGGATACGGGGATACGGGGATACGGATACGAGCCCGGGTCTTGGTGTCGTGCCGCGAGGCGCGTGGTCTCCACCGTCCCGGGCCACGTTCACGAAAGCACCAGCACCACCGGACTGATGAGTCAAGGGGGGACCCCCCTTCCCAGCTACTTGCTCCACCAGGTATCTTGCATCGCATGGAACCAGGTGATTCGACCAAGCAGGCTCGGGCAGCCGCCCAGCTGCGCAAGGGCGTCCTGGAGTACTGCGTACTCGCCCTGATGCGGGACCGCCCCCGCTACGGCGTGGAACTCCTCCACGCCCTGGAGGACTCGGGTGCCCTGGCCACCAGCCAGGGCACGGTCTACCCGCTGCTCTCCCGGCTCCGCCGCGACGACCTGGTCACCACCACCTGGCAGGAGTCCGCCTCCGGACCGCCCCGTCGCTACTACGCGCTCACCGACAGCGGCCGGGCCGCGCTCGACGAGTTCACCCGCGTCTGGCCCGGCTTCCGCAACGCCGTCGACACCTTCCTGACCACCCCACACCCCCCACACCCCCCACTTCCCCCCACCGGAGACCCCGCATGAAGACCTCTGCCGATCCCGTACGCGACTACCTGTCCACCGTCGAGCGCGAGGCCTCCGCGCTCCCCGCCGACCGTCGCCAGGAACTCCTCGCCGACCTCGCCGAACACATCGAGGTGACGCGCGCCGAACGCCCCGCCGCCCCGATCGGCGAGGTGCTGGCGGAGCTGGGAGACCCCCGTACGATCGCAGCGACGGCGCTGGCCGAGGCGGGGAACGGGGCCGCCGGGGCCCCGGCCAGGAGCGGTGTCGGTGAACCCGCCCGGCGCGGCAAGGTGCACCCCCTGGTCCCGCTCCTGATGCTCACCCTTTCGATGCTCTTCATCGTGGTCTTCCCCGAAAGCCCCGGTCCCCTATTCGGCGTTCTGTTCCGCATCACAGGCGCGGTGCTTCTCTGCACATCAGTGCGCTGGACCGCCGTCCAGAAGACAGCAGGCGTACTGCTCGCCGTCGTCGTGCCGAGCGTCGTCATCGTCACCTCGAACCTGTCCAGCGTCGGCCCGGCGGCCGGCACCCCGGCCCTCCTGGCCAACCTGGCGATGCTCGCCCTGATGGTCGGCACGGCAGTCTGGCTCTGGCGGGTCCGCCGCGCCTGAGCCGCGCCTGAGATGTTGCCGGGCAGGGCGGTGTGCCCGCCGAGCGCAGAGTTTCCTTGCGCGGGCCGGCGCCGTTACCAGCGCGTCGCGGTGAAGTCGACGGGGCGGGGGCGGAGTTCCCGGGTACGTGCCGTCAGCTGCCGCAGGCGTCGGGCCATGTCGTCGCTGGGGAGGTGCCGGCGGTCGCCGTGGCCCGGCAGCAGCCACTCGAAGCGCAGCCGGTGGGCGGTCCTAGTCAGTGAGGCGGCCAGTTCCTCGATGGAGTACCAGGTGACGTTGTCGGCCACCTCGATGTCCGCTGTCGTGCGTGACCAGTAGAAGCTGTCGCCGCTGAAGCAGTACCGCTCGTCCGCGAGGTAGAGCACGCTGCCCCGTGTGTGTCCGGGAAGGGGGAAGGCCATCATCCCTTCGGCGATCTCCACCGGGTCGGTGCCACGGAGCACTCGGTCGGCGTCCGGGGCGGCATCGAGGTCACCCTCGTGGATCCATAACCGGGCGCCGAAACGATCGGCGTAGCGACGGCCGTGCGCGGCGTGGTCGCGGTGGGTGAGCAGGACGTCGGTGACGGGGCCCAGTGCCTCGTAGCGCGCGGCCAGCGAAGTGCTCCAGCGCGGGGTGTCCACCATCATCGCGGTGCCGTCGGCGCGGTGCACCAGGTAGGAGTTGGCCCCTGCGGTGTGCGGGGAATTGTGCCCGCACAGGTGCACGGTGGCGTCCAGTGCCAGCGGGAAGGGGTCCAGGTCCGCATCGAGCCGCCCGGTCGGGGGACGAATCGACCGGGTCGGACAGGCGTGCGCAGCGGTGTGGAGCTGCTGGATCTCGGTCTGGTTCCGCGGCTGTCGCAGGACGACCGCGCGGCCGTCGGCCTCACCGATCAGACCGGGGGCGAGCTGCCGGGCGACGTCGCAGTTCATGCAGCGCTCGTCCACCCGCCAGCCGGCCTCGAACCGTTCGTCACCCATGGTCCACTCCCTTTCGCACTGCGCCCGCCGACCGGCCGCTCGTTCTCAGGGGTATCGCGCGCCGGGCGAAAAGTGGAAGGGGGTACGGATCTTGTGCTTGCGCCACCGCCCTGTTCTGAGGGGAGTTTTAAGGGCGCATATCCACATTTTCCCGCAGCCTGGTCAGGCGACTTCCCAGGCCGCTTCGATCATCCGGAAGATCTCGTCCACGGCGGCCTGCGGGTCGTCCGCCTCGCGGGCCAGCGCATAGGCCTCGGCCACGAACCTCGCGATCGTCCGGCAGGCCGTTGCGCTCCTGGACAGGTCGGGATCGGCGGCGATTGCCGTTGCCAGTGACTCCGCATGGCGCAGCCGCATCGACTCCTCGTACTCCCGCAGGGCACGTGACTCTTCGATCATGCGGTAGATCGGAGCGGAGCCGTCCGCCGTGCAGTGCCGGACCATGGCCAGGATTTCGCGGCGCAGTGCGGGGATGAGCGGTTCGTGCGGTGCCCGGTCGGTGACGGCCTGCGTGAGGCGTTGTTCGAAGTTGTCGTCCTGCTCGAAGACCAGGGCCTCTTTCGAGGCGAAGTGGGAGAAGAGCGTGGTGACGGCCACGTCGGCCTCGGCGGCCACGTCCCGGATGCCCACCGCGTCGTACCCGCGTTCCAGGAAGAGCTGCAGGGCGGTGTCGGCGATCTTCTGGCGGGTCGCGGCTTTCTTGCGCTCGCGGCGTCCGGTCGGCACGGTCATGGCGCTCACACTACCAAATCCAAAGATGTACCCGTTTCGAAACCCTAACCGTTAGTGCTACGGTCGGCCGCATGAAGAGAGTGAGCTTCGCCGAGTTCGGCGGTCCCGACGTTCTGCACCTCGTGAACGCCGAAGAGCCCCATGCGGGCCCCGGCCAGATACGTATCGCCGTACGGGCGGCGGGCGTGAACCCAGTCGACTGGAGGATCCGTGAAGGCCAGTTCCAGAAGGTCCGCCCGATCGAATTGCCCGCCGGAGTCGGGCAGGACGCCTCCGGAGTGGTGGACGAGGTGGGCGAGGGCGTCGACGGGGTCGAGGTCGGCGACCACGTGTTCGGACGAGGGTCGAGCACCTATGCCGAGTTCGCCGTGCTGGCGGCCTGGGCCCGTAAACCCGAGAGCCTGAGCTTCGAAGAGGCCGCCGGGTACCCCTCCGTGGTGGAGACCGCGCTGCGCATCATCCGCCAGGTCGGCGTACGGCCGGGACAGACGCTGCTGGTCAGCGGTGCGTCCGGGGGAGTCGGATCGGCGGTGCTGCAGATCGCCCGCGACCGCGGCATCACGGCGATCGGCACCGCAGGGGCCGCGAACCAGGAGTACCTGCGCGGCCTGGGTGCCCTCGCCACGACATACGGCGAGGGCTGGGTCGGGCGGGTGCGCGAGCTCGGCCAGGTCGACGCGGCGCTCGACCTCGCCGGCTCGGGTGTGATCCCCGAACTCGTCGAGCTGACCGGGGACGCGGGGAAGGTGATCTCCATCGCCGATCTCACCGCGCCGGAGTTCGGTGCCCGGTTCTCCGGCGTGACCGGCGACGTACCGCAAGCACTCGCCGAGGCCGCCGACCTTCTCTCGCGGGGACAGCTCCACATCCCGGTCGAGAAGTCCTACCCGCTCGCCGAGGCCGCGACGGCACACATGGACAGCCAGGCCGGTCACACGCGAGGACGCCGGGTCCTCACCATCTGATCAGCCCCTTCCGGCCTGGCCTGGATCGGCTCTGCTCGGCATGCTCGGCATGCTCGGCCCGGCATGGCAGGGCCCGGCCTGGCCATGGCTCGGCTGGGCCTGGCCCTGCGCGGCTCGGCCCGGCACGGCTCGGGCTGGCACGGCATTCCGTGACGTCGAAGAGCCGTTTGTCCAGCTTGCCCGTGGCGATCAGGCGTTGTGCGTCGGTGGGCAGCACCAAGGTGTGGCCCTTGGCGCGCTCCACCTTCACGGGTATGCGCTCACGGCCCTTGGCGGGCTCGAAGCCCAGCCACGGAGCGTTCGCCCCGGGCTGGCCGTCTCCACACCTCGAGGGAACCTGTTGCCGTCAGGGCGGTCACACACATCCCTCGTATCGCCTGGGGGGGGCCGCCACGCACCGATCGTCGGCCTGGCGGCCTCAGAGTTTGCGGGTCAGCGCACGCAGGCCTGACTCCAGCGGTCCGTAACGCAGTGCGGTGCGGGCGAAGCAGCGCTGCCAGACCCAGCAGCCGACCACCGCCGTCACGCAGAACCACGCCAGCTTGACCCAGCCGTCCGGGCCGTGGACGAAATTCGAGATCGCGAACGCGTGGACGACGTAGACCGACAGGGCCATGGTTCCGGTCACGGCCAGCGGATTCAGCACGGTGGCCAGCGGGCGGAGGCGGACGACGAACAGGCACAGTCCGATCACGGCCGCGCCCACGCCCGCGTTCGCCAGGGTCTCGAACGGCGTCTGGCTGTACGGCTCGGAGAGCAGCAGCCAGTGCCAGTCGGTCGAGGGGATCGCGCCGATCTGCCGGGCGAGGACGGACACGATCGGATCGGGCCTGTCCACCGCCCAGGCATGGTGCCGGGCTATGCCTTCGAGGAGTGCCTGCCTGCCGCCGCCGTGTTCCACCGCCCACCAGGAGATTCCGTGACCGGCGACCGCGGCCGCTGCTCCCCAGAGGGTCATCCGGAGTACGGGCCGGGTGCGGTGGACGTCCACCAGCCTGCCGAGGGCGAGACCCACGAGTACGTAAGGGAAATAGGTGAGGAACGGGTACCCGCCGGTGACCAGCAGCTTGTCGAAGAAGTTGAACGTGCCCGACCACGTGGTGAAGTCGGACAGCGCGGGAGTGCCGCCGCGTCCGGACGCCCAGTGGCCGGTCAGCGGCCCGATCACGTACGAGAGGAGCGGACCCAGGACGACTCCGGCCGCCGCACAGGCGGTGAGGACGGCGGGGCGCAGCCGGGTGAAGGGCTCCGCGGCCAGGAAGTACGCCGCGTAGAAGGTGAGGATGATCAGTACGCCCGGCTGCGTGGTGAGGAGGAGACCCACCAGCGCCATGACGGCGCAGCGCACCGCGACGGCCCGGATGCCGCCCGGGTCGCGGCGCGGTTGAAGGCCGCCTCGCGCCAGGGCGAGCGAGAAGCCCGCTATCAGGGTGAAGACGGCCGGGGCCCGGCCGTTGGCCGCGACCATCAGCCAACCCGCGCCCGAGGGCACGGGGTTCGGGCCCACGTGCGCCGCAAACATGGCGAGCACGGCCACGGCGCGCGCCAGGTCCACGCCGAGGAGACGGCGTGGGGCGACGGGGGCCGTGGCGGCTGGTGCGGGTGCGGATATGAGGGGTTCGGGTCTGGTGGTGGGCCCGGCCATTGTCACGTGAGGCTCATGGATTCTTGTCGGCGGCAGGTGGACGAGCGCCGTGTGGTGTCGGCGTTCATATAACCCTACTGATCCGCTCCAGTGGACAGGGTGATTCCGGCCGGGCGGTACGGGGCGCCGCCGGTGGGGATCCGGGGGCGGCCTGCCCCCCCGCCACGGGGATCGGGCTCCGGCGTGCGAGCCGACGCACGGCCGTGGGAGGCTGCGTAACACCCCGGGAAGGAGTGTGTCGCGCGTCACATTGCGGGGCGGCTGGCCTCAACTCCGCGCCCCTTTAGGCGTGTTGACGCGGCACGGCCGGGTGAAGAGTGGCTGTTCAGCAGGTGTTCGGGAGGCCGTTGTGGGGTGCCGGGGCGGAGCGGACACCGCGGTGGCGCGTTCCGGCCGGTCCGGTACGGGGTGAAGAAGTCCGGGTGGGCGTTGCACAGTCCGGGTCCAGGATCGGTCTTGTGAGGCGGAGGCGCACAACGGCGCATCCCGGGACCGTCGAGGGGGCGCGGTCCCGCCCGGCGCACACAGAGGAGTCTGCACGCTCGTGACGATGGAGCACGTGGAAGAGATGGTCATGGCAGCACTCGTGGTGCGGGTGTTCGGCCGTGACGTGATCGTGTGGTCCCGGCGCATAGCCGCCGCCGGAGTACGCGCCGGCATCAGCGAAATGCACCGCTCCGACCTGGAGCGGGGGCAGGAATGACCAGAGAGCAGCACCCAAGCCCCCGCCCGTACGGAGTCAGGCCGCCGATGACCAAACTCCCGGTGGACTTCAGCGCGTTCCACCAGATGCACCGGGCGGCCTACATCCGCTACGCGGAGACCGTGCTGAACAACCGGGCAGACGCCGAGGAAGCGGTCGACGCCGCCTTCGAGCGGCTGCTGAGGGCCTGGCCCTCCGTCCTCAGCTCGGAAAACCCCGACGGGTACGCCTGGCGGGCCCTGCGCAACATCACCATCGACACCGGCAAGGCCCGCAACCGGCGCCCGGTCCTGCTGGACATGGCCGCCTTCCGGACCGAGGCGCTGCTCAAGGCCGTCGACCCGATCGGCCAGCTCGAAGAGAGCCTCAACCTCTTCTGCCACATCCGCCGGCTGCCCCCGCGCCAGATGGACGTGGTCCTCCTCCTGCACGCACACGGCATGACCAACCAGCAGGTCGCCGCCGAACTCGGCATAACCCCCGCGAGTGTGCGCTCCAACGCCCGCCACGCCGTACGCCGGCTGCGCCAGCTCCTCGCACTCGACACCGACACCGACACCGACACCGAAAGGACCGCTGGATGACCCCCCGCATAGAGAACCTCCTCGACCGCGCCCGCCTCACCGCCCGCCCCTATCCGCAGAGCGACATCGCCGCCGCCGAGATCCGTCTCGCCGCCCGGCTCGGCGTCGGCGCTGCCGTTTCCCCGGTGCCGCCCGAACCTCAGGGGTGCGCGGAGCGCCCGGAAGGCGACGCGGCACGCGATCTGCGCCTCCTCTGCGAGGCGGTCGCCGGGCACGCCGGGGCCCTCACCGAACTGGAGGAGTTCGTCACCGGCGTCCTGCCCGCCCCGGCCGGAGCGAGGGTGCTGGGCTGTCTGCTGCACCTGGCCGACCAGGAGGAAGCGGCCCGGTTCTGGTGGCAGTTCGCTGCCGGAGCGGACGACATCGCCGCCGCGTACTGCCTCTTCCTGCACCACCTGGCCCTCGGCGAGGAAGGGGCCGCCGAACTCTGGCTCGCCCAGACGGCACACCCCGCCCCCGGCGAGGACACCGTCGCCGCCGCACTGCGCATCCTGAGCCTCCTCAAGAAGGACACCCGCACGATCCCCGACCCCATCACCGCCGTCCTCACCTACATGCCCGACGCGCTCGCCTACGTCGACGACGACCTCGACCTCCCGCTCCCCAAGCCCGGCTTCACCGACCGCATCCGCCGCCTCCAGCAGACCCTGCACGCACCCGACACCGCCTCCACCACCCAGGTGGAGACGCTGCCCGAACGCACCTTCCCCCGCCCCGAGCCCGCCGAATCCGACCACATCTCCCTCGAAGTCAAGCGCGCGGAACCCGCACCCGGCGTCTCCCTCCCCACCTTCGACCTCGTCCGCGACTTCAACGCCCTGCACAGCGCCCTGCTCGGCACGCAGGGCTGACGAGGAGTTCGGCAGAGTCGGGTGACACCGGAGCGGCGCAGGCGCTCTTCGTACGGGGCGAACCGCCGCGCCTGCTCCGTGCCCGTACAAGCCTTACGGCGCATACCTCCGGCCGCCCGCCGGTCGCGCCCGGAACGCCCTCCGGTAGGCACCCGGTGTCGTACCGAGTGCCCGTACGAAGCGCCGGTGGAGGTTGGTGGCCGAGGAGAGGCCGACCCGGTGGGCGATCGCCTCCAGGGCGAGGTCGGAGGACTCCAGCAGCTCGCGGGCCGCGGTGATACGCCGGGAGAGGAGCCACTGCCCCGGGGTCGAGCCCAGCTGCTCGGTGAAACGGCGGGCGAGCGTGCGTCCGGAGACGCCGATGTGCGCCGCCAGGTCCTCGACGGAGAGGGACTCGCCGAGGCGTCCCGTCACCCACTCCAGCAGCGGAGCGAGCGAGCCGTCGATCTGCGCGGCGTGCGCAGGAGCCGCGAACTGGAGCTGCCCGCCCTCGCGGTGGGGCGGCATGACCATGCTCCGGGCCACGTGGGCGGCGTAGTCGGCGCCCTGGTCCGTACGCACCAGGTGCAGGCACAGGTCGATGCCCGCGCCGGAGCCCGCGCTCGTGGCCACGTCGCCGTGGTCCACGTACAGCACATCCGGATCGACCCGGACCGCCGGGAACCCGGCGGCCAGTTCCGCCGCCCGCGACCAGTGCGTGGTGGCGCGCCGCCCGTCCAGCAGTCCGGAGTGTGCCAGGGCGAAGGCACCGGAACAGATGCTGGCCACCCGCGCCCCCCGGTCGTGCGCGCGACGCAGGGCCGACACGATCGCGGCGGACGGCGGTTCCTCGGTGGGCAGCCACCCGGGGACCACCACGGTGTCCGCCCGGTCGATTTCCTCCAGCCCGCCGGCGACGGACATGTCGTACCCGGCGAGCGTCGGGACCTGCCCGGGATGCTCGGTGCACACGCTGAACGTGTAACGACGGGGGATCCCGGGGCGCTCGATGCCGAACACGTCCGCCGCACAGCCGAGTTCGAAGGTCGATTGGGGCGGGTGGACCAGGGCGACCACATGATGCATGGCAGGAAAGTACACCAGAATGTCATTTCTGACACTGGGCCGGAAGGCGGTGGCCGGACAGGCTGGCTCCATGACAACGAACTCCCCGCCGACCGGGTGGAACACCCCCGGCTACACCTGGTCCCACGTACGTGACGCACCCGTCCGCGAGCTCTTCCCCGGCATCCGGCTGCGCCCGCTCTGGAAGGGGGAGAACGGCGCGAACGCCCAGCTGGTGGAGCTGGATCCGGGCGCGTGCTGGCAGGGCGTGGACGTGCACGACCCGGGCCCCGAGGAAGTGTTCGTGGTGTCCGGCGTTTTCAACGACGGCGACCGCGACTACCCGGCGGGCTCCTTCCTCCACGCCCCCGCGGGCTCGTCACACATACCGCAGACGGCGACAGGGTGCACCCTGTTCGTCTTCTACCCGGAGGGATAGGGGGAAGAGGGCGGGGGCGGGCCCCGGGCCGGTGGCGGGGGCGCGCCCCCGCCACCGGCGGTCGAGCGCCCCCGCCGGCATGCCCACCGTCAACATCATCCGCAGACGCCTCGGACGCCTCGGACGCCTCATTCGCCAAGTCGTCCCCGACCTCCCCTCCGGGGGCTCTGGTAACCACCTCTCACGCCTGCTAGTTTCACCGTCCGATTGGTGAAGTCCCTTGAAACCAGGGCCACTTCGCGACGACAGGCAAGTCTCCAATCGTGGGAGGCACCATGAACAGACGCGTCACAGTGCCATTAAGTGCCTTGTTACTCCTGCTCGGAACCGCGGCGCCCGCCGTCGCGGGCGACGACAACGGCTCCGCTTCCGAGAAGACGATCTACCGGGACGACGCGGTCAGCGTTTCCTACCAACAGCTCGCGACGGACGATCCGCAGTGGAGCAAGGTGCCACGGACGCTCCGCGACACGTTGCCGAAGGGCTCCTACATCGCGCAGCTGCAGATCAAGAACGTCTCCAAGGACGACATCAACGGTTGGTCGCTGTCGTTCGAGTCGCCGGACCGGATCACGGCGACCGGGGCGGCGAAGCTGGAAGCCCGGCAGGGCATGCGTACGACGCTCCAGAACGACCCGGCGGACAAGCGGATCGAACCGGGCACGACCTCGACCCTCTGGTATCGCGCGCAGGACGGAAAGACGGCGGCGCACACGCCCGCGTGGGCGACTTTCGCGAGGAACGGGGCGCGGCCGACGAAGGACACCGACGGCGACGGACTCCCGGACGACATGGAGCAGCGCGCCAAGCTCGACCCGTCGAGCCGGGACACGGACCGGGACGGTCTGTCCGACTTCCTCGAACTCGGCACCGGCAGCAGTCCGTTGAAGCCGGACAGCGACGGTGACGGGGTCCAGGACGGCAGGGAGGACCCGGACGGCGACAAGGTGGCGAACCAGCGCGAGGTACAGCTCAGGACCTCGCTCACGCGTGCGGACACCGACGGCGACGGACTGGCCGACGGAAAGGAGCTTGCCGGGCACACGAGTCCGGTCAAGTCCGACACCGACGGCGACGGCGTGGACGACGGCCAGGAGATACGGATCGGGTCCAACCCGCGCGCCGCGGAGTCCGCCTTCGACGTGACGCGCTCCGCGAACGGCGGCGCCACCAAGGTCTCGGCCACGATCAAGGGTCTCGGCCCTCAGCAAGTGTCGACGTTCCGGATCACCGAACTTCCGGCCGGCCAGAGCCAGTTCCCGACCTCCACTCCGGGTTACCTCGGCAAGGGGTACGAGTTCGCGGTCGACGGCCGCTTCGACCGGGCGAAGATCTCCTTCACGCTCGACCCGAAGCAGACGGGACCGGATGCCAAGCCCGCCGTCTACCGCTACGACGACACGTCCCAGCGGCTGGTCAAGCTCGCGGACCAGCAGGTCGACGGTGCCACGATCACGGCCACGACCGGGAACTTCTCCAAGTACGTCGTGCTCGACAGCCGCGTCTTCGACAAGGTGTGGGACCAGACCCTCCGCAAGGGTTCCGCCCAGGCACCGGACCTGTCGAAGGACACCGACAACGACGGGCTCAGCGACTACTACGAGAACGAGATCCGGGACGGGAGCCTCCTCCAGGGCAACGGCGTGCCCGTCGGTGCGATGGACCCCAGGAACCCGGACACGGACGGCGACTCGCTGAAGGACGGCAAGGAGCTCCAGATCGTCACGGACGAGCTGTCCGGGACGAAGGGGCTGCGCTACGCCAGGCTGACCTCGAATCCGCTGAAGCGGGACACCGACGGCGACGGCACCCGGGACAGCACCGACCGGCAGCCGCTCGTCTCCGACCCGACGGACATGCTGATCCACCAGTCCCAGAACCGGGAGGGCAGGCGCAAGGAGCCCGACCCCAACAACTTCCCGGTGCCGCCGAGCCAGCAGGTCGCGGACGACCTGACGTTCAACGACTACGACTACGACGAACTGACCGACATAAGCTGGGACTTCTGGGTCGCCTCGTTCACCCCCGAGTTCCTGATGTGGGCCGAGTTCAACGACATCATGAACATCGGCAAGTTCGGCGCGGACGCCGACAACCAGCAGGCGGTGGACGACCTGCGGAACGCCTTCCGCTACGGCCACAACGGGCAGAGCGCGGGCACCGTCACCGTGGACGACAACTACGACCCCGCCAAGTACCTCCAGGTCGGCTCCGGCAGCGCCCTGTCCCGGGCGGTCGCGGCATCACCGCAGGAGAAGAGCTACATCGAGAAGGCCAAGGGGATCATCCTCCAGTCCCTCACGGAGAACCGGGGCGGAACGGCCCAGTTCCAGGTCCAGGACGACCTGAACAAGAACCTGCTGTACCAGCTGTTCAACAACAGCGGCCTGCAGTACCCGGTGTACGACTTCTCCGTCGGCGACGCCAACCAGCGTGCCCTCTCCATCGCCATCCACCAGTTCCACGGGCACACGATCCGGCTGAAGGACTACCAGGTCACCGGTAGCACGTTCTCCGGAACCCTGGTCTTCCACTCGTACGACCACTTCGGGCTCGACCCCGACGACGAGATCACCAACTACGGTTTTATCGACTGGTTTACACTCCAGCACTATGACCGGTTCGACGGGAAATACGCCCCGGCAATCGCGGTGGCGGACGTCGAAGTACCCATCAATGGTTCCTTCTGACGCCCTCGAACCGGAGCGGCGCCGACGGCGGCGCTCGCCGGGCCGGATCGTGCTCGTCACGCTGATCGTCGTGGCGGCGCTCTTCCTGGTCTGGCGGGTCGTCGTCCTCGGAGTGCTGGAGGCACATTTCGGCAGCGGGTTCGACGACCGGCGGTTCGACAAGGTGGAGACGCAGTTCGCGCACAGTCGGGCGGCCTTCGCCAAGGCCGACGCCCGGATGCGGGAGCTGGCGGCCGCCCACCCGCAGGCCGAACGGATCGGCTGGAGTCTGACGCTGATCTGCGTACGTGAGGCCGGACGGGCCGAATCCTGCAAGCAGGCGACCGCGGGGGACCGGGCGGCGTACGAGGCCCTGCGAGGCGTCGACGTGATTGTGCATCAGTCGAAAGACCCTGGGCGCACGTTCTTCCGCCTGTACGGGAACGACCCGCCGCGCTACACGATCATGCACGTGTCCGACGGTACGGACGCGGTGGCGTACGCGAAGGACCGCGGGTTCCGGGGCACCCGGTCACTGCGGCCGGGGTGGACGCTCCTCGGGCCGATCCCCGACGTGGAACGTGAGGATGATCAGTGGCAGTAGCGCTCGGACGTCTTCGGCCGGACGTCTTCGGGCGGACGTCTTCGGGCGGACCCGGGGTTTCAGTTAGGCCAAAGGGCGGCGCGGACTTCCCGGGAGACGGCGTCGTCGCCAAGGAGTTCGTTGTGGTCGAGGCAGCCGGCGGAGTGGTTGACGGCACCGGTCAGCGGCACGCTGTTGTCGGGGTTGATGACCTCGTCGCAGTTCGACCACCAGGTGGCGTAGCCCACGGCCCCGGGTGTCTCGTCGCCCTCCGCGAGCCGCTTCTGGACGTATGAGCGGGGAGTCATGTCGCGGCAGGCCTGGTCCCACAGGGCACAGGCCCACGCGGTGCTGGTGCCGTGGTTGGGGCCGGCGAGGGAGATCCAGTGCGCCACGGACGACTGGCCGGCGGGGTCGAACTTCGTGTACCAGCGGGTGACGAGGCTGCCGAAGGAGTGGGCGACGAGATCGACGCGGCTCGCTCCGGTCTGCCGCTTGACGCCCTCGACGTACGCGGCGAGTTGGCCGGACAGGACTTCGTTGACCGACCGGTGGGTGTCGTAGCCGAAGGAGAAGAGCTCGGCCTCGGTGTACCCGTCGGCCTTGAAGTCCTCGCGCAGAGCGCCCCATACGCCGGGGTCGGCGTTGTAGCCGTGGACGAAGACGACCGGGACGCGGGTGGCGTCCGCACTTCGCGCGGCTTCCTGTGCGTGGACGGTGGCGGCCGGCAGGAACAGGGACACGACGACGGCGAGCAGCGGAACGGCGATCCTGCCGCCGAACCAGGAACCGGGCTTCCCCACACTTCCCCCTACGACCTGTTACGCACGAGTAGTCAGCAGCATGGTGGGGCCTGCGGACGCGGATGAACAGCCCCGTGCACCGCTTCGCTGTCCTGCCTTGCGCACCGTGGCTCAGTGCTGTGGGTCGTGTGTGCCGTAGGTGACGGAGTACGCCGACCAGACCTTCTGGATTTCGGCGGTGAGCGACGCGGTCGAGTCGCCTACGAACGTGAACGTGCCTGCCAGACGGTCGTCGGAGACCGTGAGAACGTCGCCGATGCGCGGCACGGTGTTCCGGGCGACGGAAGCGGGCAGTCGGTCGGCGCCCTCGACGCCGAGCACCTCCAGGGTTCCCTCGCCCGGGGCCATGACCCACAGCCAGCCGGACGCGCCGACCCCGGTGTCGAGGAGGGTGCGGGGGCCGTCGTAGCACGGTGCTTCACCGAGGCACACCCGTACGGCCTCCTCCACCAGATCGATGCCGTAGGCGTCCTGGACGACGTCCGGGATGCCACCGCCCGCCGGCCGGCCGGCGATCTCCAGGAACGTCAGCCGTCCGTCCGGGCGGATGAACAGTTCCAGGTGGAACACCCCGTCTTCGAGGCCCACCGCGTCCAGCACGGTCGTCGTCACCTCCTCGACGGCGGCGAGCAGTACGGGGTCGTCGATGCTGACCGAACCCAGGGGGAGTCCGCCCTTGTTGAGGACGTCGTGCAGGGGCGCCAGATAGGTCGCCGCGCTGAGGAACAGCAGTCGTCCGTCCCGGACCAGACCGTCGGCATGGCACAGGTCGCCGGTCAGGAACTCCTCGACCTCGTAGTCCGCGCCGATGCCTTCGGCGCGTACGTGGGAGAGGAACGCCGACGGGTCGCGGAAGATCTGCACGCCGACGGAGACGCACTGGGAGACCGGCTTGAGCACGATGCCGTCCGGCATCAACGCGGCCAGGCGCTCGGCCTCTTGGGGAGTCGTGTCCGGTCCGACCGGCCAGAAGCGCGGGACGTCGACGCCGGCGGCGCGGACCGCTTCCTTCATCCGGACCTTGTCGCGCAGCAGCTCGGCCTGCCCGGGACGCATCCCGGGCAGCCCGAGGTGCTCGCGCAGCCGGGCCGCAGGCATCACTGCGGCCTCGGACAGACCGATGACGGCGCTGGGCGGGCCCAACTCCGCGGAGAACCGCTCGACATGCCACGTCATCTGCTCGAAGGCGGCGTCGTAGGCGTCGTAGGGCGTCCCCGGTTCGACGTGCAGCGCACCGATGCGGGCGAAGCGGTCACGAGCGCGGCCGGGCAGGGCGGCCGCGGACGTCTCGTCGAGCAGCGCCGTCAGGTGGTGTCCCGTTCTGAGTAGCCGCTCCTGCCTGACGTTGAAGTCGATGTGCACGATGTGCGACGGCTCTGGATTCATGCACCGGACGATGCCGCCGGCTTCCCCCCTCGCACATCACCCGGCCGAGTGGTGCGAAGGAATTTGGCGGTGTGGGGAACGCTTTGGGGATGTGGCCCGTCTAGCGGGGCGGACCATGTTTGACCGAGTGCGACAACGTACCGGCGGGTAGTTGTCAAGTTGCGTTCATTGAGGAGAAGTTGAGGAAGTTTTTCGGCGATGCGTGATCGACTAAACGACGTCAAGTCGCTAGATTCCCCTTCTATGCACCCCCCTCTGTGGCTGACGGTCCCCTACGAGTGTGACCTGCCGCGCGTTCGACCACCGTGCGGCCGGACCTGCGGCGACGGCCAGGAGGGACGTCCGCACCGTGAATTCACTTTCTGTTCTGCAGGGAAGCAGGCCGGCGTCGAGGACAGTGACGAACGTCCTGCACGGGCATTTACGCATCAGCGGCTGGGGTGACGGTTGTGACGCAACAGACCGGTGACAACGTTTTCAATATCGGGGACTCCCTCAGCGCGGAGGAGATCTCCGTCTACCGATGGCTCGCCCTGCACCGCGACTTCGACCTGCCCCGCATGGCGGCCGAGGTGGGTCTCGATGAGGCCACGGTCCGCCAGGCCCTGGAGTTCCTCTTCCGGATCGGCCTGGCACAGCCGGACAAGAGGGACCCGAGCCGGGTGTGGGCGGTCGATCCGCATCTGGTCGCGGCCGTGGCCACCGCTCCCCTGGAGCGGACCATCGCCGAGCAGCAGACGCGACTGCGGGCCTTCCGCGACCAGTTCGCGCGGCTGGCCTCCGACTACGAGAAGGGCCAGCAGAGCGGCGGCGCCGAAGTCGAGACCATACCGGGGCTGTCCGAGGTGCGGGCAGCGCTGAACCGGGCCTCCGAACAGTGCGTCGAGGACATGATCACGGTCCAGCCGGGCGGCACCCGCACGCCCGAGGTGCTCCAGGACGCGCTGGCGAGGGACAGCGAATTACTCGCACGCGGAGTGCGGATGCGTACGCTCTACCACCACACCGCGCGTTTCAACGGGCCCAGCCAGGCCTACGTGGCCACGGTGAGCGCGCTGGGCGCCGAGTACCGCACCGCGCACCAGCTCTTCGGCCGGATGGTCATTTTCGACCGCCGGACGGCGTTCCTGCCCGACCATCACGGCACCCTCGGCGCGGTGGTGGTGCGGGAGCCGTCGATCGTGCACTTCCTCTGTGAACTGTTCGAGCAGGCGTGGTCCCAGGCGAAACCGTTCTCCGACGCCGCGAACGACGGTCTGGAAGCCGTGGCGAAGGACCTGGACCGCACCCTCCTGCAACTGCTGGCGACCGGCCTGAAGGACGAGACGATCGCCAGGCGACTGGGGATGTCCTTGCGGACGACCCGTAAGCACATCGCCGACATCATGCAGGCACTGGGAGCGGAGAGCCGGTTCCAGGCCGGAGCGGCGGTGGCCATCGCCGGACTGCTGGACGACGAGACGGACTTGGGTACGCCGCCGCCACCTACGGCGTCGGTCTGATCCGGGGAGCCGGGGGCGGGTCCCTTCCTGCTGCTTCCTGCTGCTTCCTACTGCCGGACCCTGTCCTCCAGGACGAGTTCGAGCAGCACGGTGGGGGTGTGGACCTCGGAGAGCCGGCAGGCGCCGTGCCGGGGCGTGAACAGGGTGCTGCCCGACCGCAGCCGCATGCCGAGCGGATGGTGCGGTGCGGGCGGCGGGGTACGGCCGACGGGAGAGCCGGATAACAGGTCGCAGCGACACGCCCCTTCGAGCACGGTGACCGTGCGCTCGGCGCTGCCGGACACGTCGTACGTCCAGGCGGAGCCGGGCGCCAGGGCACGGAAGCGCGGGGTGACCGACAGCCCCAGCCGGTCGCTCAGGGCCGACGTCAGCGCCGCCGCCCCGGGTCCGCCCGGCGCGGCGGCGGACCCGGGGCCCAGTTCCTGCGGGCGCGGTATCCGCCGAAGGGCGGGCAGGGTCGCCGCGGCGTCGGGCCACAGCAGGCTCGGGCCGACGTCACCGTTGATCGCCACACACAGCGCCAGCTCTTCCACGAAGGACTGCAGCGGTCGGCTCAGGCGTCTCTTTCCTGGCATGGTTCTCCGATCTCGTACGATCTCGCCACGGCCCAGGGCCCGGCGTTGAGGTGGGGAACGCCGACGGGCGAGCACAGCCGCTCCGGGAACGAAGGAAACGGCCGCCAAGGGGACGTGGCGGCCCTGTCAAGTATTGTGCCCCGCGCGTCGTGGCCCGGATAGTCACGTGTTCCCGTGACATGGAGGGTTGTTGGGCCCGCGGGCCGAGGGGCGGGGCGGTGTGCGCGGGCTCCGGGCGCGGTGGGGTCGCGCCCGTCCCGCCAACCCGTACGGGTGATGTGACCCGGGCCCCGGGACGGGATGCTCACGGAACCCGGTCCCGATCCGGGTTCCGGTTCCGACCCGGGTTCCGGTTCCGGTTCCGGCCGGCCCGGCACGACCACGGACACCGTACTGCTGCCGTACGACAAGGCGTGGACGAACGCGTGGACGAACGCCTTGCGGAACGCACGGATGACGGGCGGGGCCGTACGAGGGCCTCGGTCCCGGGCCGACGGCCCGCCGTACCGACGCGTCGTACGCATCCACCCCACCACTCCACGAGGAGCAACCGTGAGCACCCTGCTCGTACAGCCCCAACTCTCCCTGCGTACGGCCCTGGTCATCGGCGCGGGCCCGATCGGTACGTCCGTGGCCCTGGCCCTCACCGCCGGGGGTGTACGGGTGCACCTGCGCGACACCGACCCTGAAGTGGCGGCGCGGGCGGCCGAGTTGGGGGCGGGCACCCTGGAGCCGCCCGGTGGGAACACCGACCTCGCGGTGGTCGCCGTGCCGCCCGGCCGGGTCGGTGCGGTGGTTCGGGAATGTCAGCGCCGGGGGCTGGCGCGCCACACACTGGACGTGGCAGGGGTGAAGGCCGGGCCCCTCGCCGATGTCCTTGCCCGGGGATGCGACCCTGCCCGGCACATCGGAGGTCATCCGCTGGTGGAGGGAGCGGCCGACGGGCCGCTCACCGCGCGGGCCGATCTCTTCCGGGGCCGGCCGTGGGTCCTCAGTCCGCTGCCGCAGACGCACACCGACACGCTCAACGCGGCACTCGACGTGGTGACCGCGTGCGGTGCCACTCCCGTCCTCATGGATGCCGCCGAACACGACCGGGCGGTGGCCCTGGTCGCTCAGGCGCCCCGGGTGCTGACGTCGCTGCTCGCGGCGCGTCTGGAGGCTGCTCCGCCGGGGGCCGTGCGGCTGTCCGAGACGGGTGTGCGCCCTCGTCCCTGGGCGTCCGAGGACTCCCGCGGCCGAATCGAGGCGCTGCTCGCCAATGCTCCGGCCGTGGCGGATGTCCTGGAGGGACTCGCCGGGGACATCGTCGCGGTCGTCGCGGCGCTGCGTGCGGCGTCCGGCGACGGTACGGCTGACACGGGCGGTCGACTGACCGGGCTCCTCGCCCCGCACGGTACGCCCGCAGTGCGCAACAGAACTGACGGGTCGTCATGACAGGTGACGGGACGGAGCACATCGAAGGGCTTCGGGTCGGACGGCTGCGAGTCGGACGACCGCGAGTCGGGTGACTTCGGGTCGGACGCCTTCGGGTCGGACGCCTTCGAGTCAGATCAGGGTTCTGCTGCCGCGGTCGGGAAGTCCCGGAAGCTGCGGCGTCTCCACGAGCGAGGTGTCCTCAAGCACGCGGCCGGGGGAGTCTTCCGCGGACAGGGCCAGCAGCAGGAGGTGCATGCGGCTGCGTGCTCCCGTCTTGGCGCGTATCCGGCGGAGGTAGGTGTCGACGGTGTGCGGGCTGACGTTCATGCGCCGGGCGATTTCCCCGTAGGTGCCACCGTGCGCCAGGTGCCCCAGCACTTCTCTTTCCCGGTCGCTGATCCTGCGGACGGCTTCCTGGAATTGATTGCTCACGGAGTCGTGTGCCCTTCTGTGCGTTTTCTCTGCGTGCCGGGTGCCGTGTACAGCTGCTTTCCGCATTCCGAATTCCGCTTTCCGCTGCCGCCACGCGTCACGATCCTGGTGCCCCCGTGGCAGGAACACGTGCAGTTCAGCCCGCTACGAGGCCCCAGCCGCTGTCGCCCGTGGGGTCGACGGTGCCCTTGCCGGCGAAGCCCCAGCCGCTGTCGTCGGTCGGGTCGACGGTGCCCTTGCCGGCGAAGCCCCAGCCGCTGTCGTCCGTGGGGTCGATGGTGTTCTTGCCCACGAGGCCCCAGCCGCTGTCGTCGGTCGGGTCGGCGTTGCCCTTGCCGGCGAAGCCCCAGCCGCTGTCGTCCGTCGGGTCGGCGTTGGCCGTGATGTGGGTGGGGGCGTTGCCGGTGGCGGCGGCGGCCGTACCGGCGGCCGTACCGACCGAAGCCGTCACGCACAGAACGGCGATGGCGAGAGCGCGAAGAGCCTTCATGATTCCTCCTGGGATTCTTGAATTCGGACTGGCCGGAAAGGTGGGAGTGTGGGTGTTCACTCGTTTCCCTTCCGCCATTTCAGAATCGTCGACGCCAGGGCCGGAAGCCACCGCAAGGCCTGTTCACCAAGTTGTGCAGCACTAAGACGGGGGGTGAATAAATCGGGCGTACAGCCTCAATTGGCTTCAGAATGGCCTCGGTTGGCAGGGGTGAGCCACACAGCCGTGTCCCGAGGAAGCGCTCCGGCGTCCAACGGGCCGCTGGACAACAGGACATGGTCCTCCGGGTCCAGGCGCAGCGGCTCCGGGCCGAAGTTCACCACGCAGCGCAGACCGGGCGCGCGGTCGAAGGCGAGCCACGCCCCGGAGCCGGGGCCTTCGACCCTTACCGGGCCAGGCCCCGGGGACGGATGGGCGCGCCGCAGTACAAGGGCCGCCCGGTACAGGGCGAGGGTCGAACGCGGGTCGGCCTCCTGCGAAGAGACCGTGTACGGCGCCCAGTTCTCGGGCTGGGGGAACCACAGCCGTCCGGGGCCGGCCGTGCTGAACCCGTACGGCGGGTGCGTCCCGGCCCACGGCAGCGGCACCCGGCAGCCGTCCCTGCCCTCGTCCGCGCCACCGGAGGCGCGCCACACCGGGTCGCGACGGCTGTCCTCGGGCACCCACGCCTGGGGCAGTCCCAGTTCCTCCCCCTGGTAGACGTACGCCGCACCGGGCAGCGCCAGCGTGACCAGCGCCGCCGCGCGGGCCCGGCGCAGACCGGCCGCGCCGTCCCGGTCGCTGACGTCCTGGACGCCGCAGTCGTCGCCGTGGTCGCCGTGGCCACCGTGGTCGTACCGGGTCGCGGACCGGACCGTGTCGTGGCTGGCGGATGTCCAGGTGGACCACGCCCCCACGGCGGCCGTCGTCGCAGTGGACCCTTCGATCACCTCACGCATCGCGGCGGCGGACCAAGGCGCCTCGGTCCACGCGAAGTCGAAGACCTGGCCGAGGCGCCCGGGGCGCACATAGCGGGCCAGTCGCGCGTGGTCGAAGAGGATCGCCTCACCGACGAGGAGCCGACCGCCGTGCGGCGGGCGGCCGTCCGGGCCGGGTGCCGTGTCGACGACCTCGCGCCAGCGCGCGTACAACTCCTGGAGTTCCGGCTGGTCGTGATAGGGCATCAGATGATTGCGCCAGGGTTCGCTGTGCTGGCCGGGACCCGCGTCCGGCAGGCCCTCGGCCTTGACGAGCGTGTGCGCGACGTCGATGCGGAACCCGTCGGCACCGCGTGCCGACCAGAACCGCAGAATCCGCTCGAACTCGGCCCGCACCTGCGGGTGACGCCAGTTCAGATCGGGCTGGTCCGGGGTGTGCAGATGCAGATACCAGAGCGCCGGGCCACCCGGGCCCTGCGGCAGCCGGCTCCAGGCCGGCCCGCCGAACGCGGACAGCCAGTCGTTCGGCGGGTGTTCACCGCCGGCGCCCTCACCCGCGCGCACCACGTACCTCGCGCGCGCCGCGTCCCCTTCGGGGCCCGGCGGAGCGGCCAGCAGCGCACGGAACCAGGGGTGCGCCGCCGAGGTGTGGTTGGGCACCAGGTCCACCAGTACCCGCAGCCCCAGCTCGTGCGCGCGGGCGGCCAGCGCCGTCCAGTCGTCCAGGGTGCCCAGCTCCGGCGCCACCGCCGTGTGGTCGGTGATGTCGTAGCCGGCGTCCGCCAGCGGCGACGGGTGGAAGGGGGTCAGCCACACCGCGTCCACGCCGAGGCGGGCGATGTGCTCCAGCCGGTCCCGCAGTCCCGGCAGGTCGCCGATCCCGTCACCGTCGCCGTCCGCGAACGCCCGGACGTACACCTGGTAGCAGACTGCCTGCCGCCACCACGGATCGCCCTGGGCGCGGGACTGGGCGGGAGACAGGGCGGGAGACTGGGCGGGGGCCGTGGCAGGGGTCGTGGCGGAGGTCATGCGGAGCGCAGCGGGATCGTCAGGGTGCCCTTGAGATAGGCGCACATCAGGTCCGCGTCCCACCCGCCCATCCAGAACTCCGCCGTCCACGGCGCCTCGTGGTCGACCGGCAGCCCGTCCAGGACCTCGCCCTCGGCCACCGACTTGCCGGTGAGCGGGAAGTGGAACTCCTCCAGCGCCGTCAGGTTGACCACCCGCTCGTCGGCCGGGTCGGCGACGGCGATCTCCAGCTCACGGATGCGCTTTTCGAGGCCGGCCCGGCGCACCGGGTCCGCCTCCGCCGCGAGGTCGGCGCGCAGCAGGTCACGGCGCTCGATCCGGCTGGCGTGCGGGTCGGTGATGCCGGTCTCGGCCAGGATCAGCGGAGCGTCGGTGCGGAAGATGCGCCCGCCGAACTTCTCCAGCTCCGTACGCGGTATCTCGTTCACGGCGGCGTCGGGACGCTCGTCCCACATCACCATCACCCGCTCCAGCCGCGCTCCGGGCCCGGTGATCTCCAGGTGGAAGGGGACGATCGGTTCACGTCCCGCGAAGGTGAGGATGAAGTTGCGGTTCTCGAAGACCGGGTCGCCCAGCAGGTCCACCTTCGCGCCCGCCAGGCCCGCTACCTCGGCCCCGGCCACGGTGGCCCGGGTCACCGACACTCCGATCGGCGGCATGTGACTGCGCAGCACCGCGGGGTCCGGGTCGTTCAGGACGATCACCCGGTCCAGGTCCGGTTCACCGGCCAGCGCGAAGGTGCTGCCGCTGACGCCGCGCGGCTCGTCCGTGGGGTCGGGGTCGGTGGCCAGGCGGGCGATGAACCAGCCTCCGTACTCGACGATCAGTTCACGCGACACGGGTGGCTCCTTCGGCGGGGACCGGGTGGGGGACAGGGGTGTACGGGGCGTGCGCGGCCCAGGTGGGGGAGGTGACGGCCTCGGTGTCGAGGGCGTACTGGTCGGACATGCGCTGCACGTTCTCGGCCAGGAACCGCAGTCGGCGCAGCACCCGGTCCGGGGCGTCGCCGCCACCCGCCAGAGCGCTCACCCGGTGGGCGCGGGCCGCGAGATCGCGCAGCCGCTCCTGGAACACCCGCTGGGCGACGTCCCGTTCGGGGATCAGCTGGATGCCACGCCCGAACTCGAACGGCGGGCCCGCCGTCACCGCCGGATCACCGGCGGACGCGGGAAGCTCTCCCAGCAGTTCGCCCAGCGGGCGTACGAACATCGTCATCAGCGGGAAGAAGACCACCGACTGCAGGACGCGCAGCTCGTCCCGCGACTCTCCCGACTGGCCGAAGAACCGCAGCAGCATCAGCACCATCAGCCCGTAGCCGGCGTTGAACAGCTCCGCCGCCTCCCGGGCGAGCGGGTCCGTGATCAGGCCGACGTCCTGGGCGTCCGGCGCGCGCCGCACCGCGGGGTTGTCGAGCATCGGGCGGGCCGGGTCGAACTCCCGGCCGGCGGCGGTGGCGGCGGCGATCTCACGGTCGTACTGCTCGCGGATGCGCAGCAGGCGCCCGTAGTGGGAGTCCTCGCTGTCCTCCTCCGCGCCTTCGCCCTGCTCGATGATCAGGTCGATGGCACGCATCGCCGACGCGTGCGTGTTCACCGGGAAGGGCTCCACGCCGTAGCCCACGAGGACGTCGTCGTCGAAGACGTGGTCGGGGTCGATGACGGCAGCCGTGTCGATCTGCCGGTGCGGGGGCCCGATGAACAGCTCCTTCTCCGGCACGCTGAGCACCAGTTCCCGGATGCGCTCGTACAGCATGCCCACGGTCATCTGCTGTTCGTCGTCCTGCCCGGAGGCGGTCCCGGCGGGCCTGCCGCTGATCCTGGAGAGCAGCACCGTGGGCATCTCGTAGGCGATGAACCGCTCCAGCGCGTCCCGGTTGAAGGGGGTGAGCGCGGAGACGACGCCGAGCGGGTAGTAGCGCTCCGGCTGCGGGAAGGCGGGGCGTTGCAGGTAGGGGGCGCCGCCCACGCCTGCCAGCAGGTTGAGCACCAGCCCCAGGTGCAGCATCTCCTCCCGGCTCAGGCGCAGCAGCTGGCCCTTCCATTCACGGATCGTCTCGATCTGTACGTCGTCGAGGCCGGTCTCGGGCGGGTTGGCGCGCAGCGAGAACGCCGCGTACAGGTACTGGAGGCACAGCGAGTGCTCGACCTCGGCGGCTTCGCACAGGTACTCCACGAGCCGGGCACGTACGGCCGCCACGTCGGGCGGTCCCGGGCACAGGGGTTCAGCGGACGTCAGAGACATGGGAGACCTCCCGGAGGGTTCGGTGCAACAGGTCGTCGGTGAGCAAATCGAGACGGGTGACGGTGGTGTCCGCGGCCCCGTGGTCCAGGCCGCGGGTGTACGCGGTCGGCACCGCCACCACGCGCAGGCCTGCGGCGCGGGCCGCGGCCACACCGGTCAGTGAGTCCTCGACGGCCACGGCGCGTTCCGGCGCCACGCCCAGACGGGCCAGGGCCTCGCGGTAGACGTCGGGGGCGGGCTTGACCCGGGCGACGTCGTCACCGCAGACCACCGTGTCGAAGTAGTCGGCCAGACCGTGGTGGCCGAGCATGCGGCTCACCCACGAGCGGTCCGCTGAGGACGCCACCGCCAGCCGGACGCCACGCGAGGCGAGCCGGTCGAGGAGCGTACGTACGCCCGGCATCAGCGGCACGTTCTGCGGCACCAGCAGCTCCCGCCACAACTCCCGCAGCCGGTCGTGCGCACGGGCGGGGTCCGGTGCACCGGGCAGCAGAGCGAACAGTGCCTCGTAGCCGCCGGTGTTGCCGCACACCTCCCTCGCCCAGCGCTCGGCGGGCAGGTCCGCGCCGTACTCGGCGAACACCCGTCGGCAGGCTTCGAGGTCGGGGCCGATGGAGTCGACCAGGACACCGTCGTGATCGAACACCACCGCGTCCGGCACACCGGCGTGCCTCTCGTACGGAAGGGGGTCCACCAACACATCGAGCTCCTAGGGTCGTCGGCCTGCCCCACATGCTCGGCGCCCGCCCGGGGCCCGCACCCCACCCGGCCGGGTGGGCCCGGGGGCCGAAGTGCCCGGCGTCACCGCACCCGATCGGCCGTCGGCGGCGCCCCTACCCGGGCGGGTGATGTGACGCCGGGCGCCGCCGGGTCAGTCTGACGCCGCAGAGCCGGACCTCCCACGGCATTTCCGGGGAACGGACCGGCCACGGAGAGAGGTGAACGGACGATGCCGGCCGACCAGGACACGATGCCTGCCGACCAGGACACGATTCCTGCCGAGCGGGACGCCATGCCTGCCGACCAGGACACGATTCCTGCCGAGCGGGACGCCATGCCTGCCGACCAGGACACGATTCCTGCCGAGCGGGAACAGCACACCGTGGTGGGTGACGCCCGCTGGGTGAGCGAGACGCTGCACCGCCACTGGGGGCCCGCGTGGAGCGAGTGCGCACCGCTGCCGCTGAGCGGACCCGACGGGGCACCGCCCCTGTCGCACACCGCCGGACTGTGGCGGGTCTCCCACCGCGGCGTCGCCCACCTGTTCAAGGTGCAGCTCACCGCGGAGGCCCAGCGGGGCCCGGCCTTCCCCCCGGTGAAGCAGCGGGTGCTCGACCACTGCGCCGCGCACGGCATCCCCGTCGCCTCCGCCGTCCCGACGGCCCACGGCACGGTCCACGTCAGCCGCGGCGGCCACGACTGCGAGGTGCTGCCTCTGCTGCCCGGTACCGCCACCGCCCACCCCACGCCCGCCCAGGCCGCGGCCGCGGTCCGCACCGGGCTCGCCCTGCGCGCCGCCCTCGACGCGGTGCCCGCACCGCTGGCCGCCGACCTGGCCCCGATCCCGCTGCCCGCTCTCGTTGCCGAGGAGGACTGGCGAGCCGCGCTCGACGAGGCCCGCACCCGGCTGCTGCCCGCCGCCCACCGCCGCACCGACCACTGGGGGCGCGCTGCCGTACGCGCGCTGACCGCCCTCCTCGCGGCCGAACCCCTGCTCGCCCGGTACGACGAAGCCCTCGCCACGCCGCCGGAGCGCCGGGCCGTCGTTCACGGCGACCTGCACCACCATCACTTCCTCCTCGGCGACGAGGGCCCCCGCCCGCCGCACGTCACCGGCGTCCTCGACTTCGACAACCTGCACGTCGGCGACCGGCTCCTCGACCTCGCCTGGCTCGCCGAGCTGGCCGGGCGGGCCGACGAAGGCCCGTCGGGCCAGGGTGCCTCCGTCGCCGCCCTCCGTACCGAGGCAATCCGCTTCGGGCTGCTGGCCGACCATCAACTGCCGCTGCTGATGCCGGTGTTGATCGCCCGGTCCGTGCCGATCGTCGTCGACATCGCCAAGGACATCCTCGAACGCGAGCTGCTCAGCCCCGCCTGGCTCGGCTACTTCGAACTACTCGACACCGGCCGCCGACTGCGCGTGCATCGGCTGCTCACCGGCTGATCCCGCGCCCGATACCCCCCCCGATACCCCCCGATACGCCTCTCCGAGCCCTCTCCGAGCCCCCCCCGAGAACCGACGCAGAACCGACGCCCCCGAACCGACGTCCCACCCGATCCCCACGAGGTGCCACCATGCCGACCACCGACCACCGCCGCGCCTGGCCCGACGACCTCTCCTCGTACTGCTTCGAGGTCCCCTTCAACCAGGACTCCGTGCTCTTCGAGAAGGCCGAGGGAATCCGGCTCACCGACACCGCGGGCCGCTCCTACATCGACAGCCTCTCCGGCGTCTTCGTGACGTGCTTCGGCTACAGCTGCGAGCCCGTCCTCGACGCCGTCACCCAGCAGTTGCGGACCCTGCCCTTCAACCCGCCGCTGCACGGCACCAACCCGGCCGCGCTCGCCCTCACCGACGCCCTCGCACGGCTCGCCCCCGAAGGCCTCGACACCGTCAAGCTGGTCAACGGCGGCTCCGAGGCCGTCGAAGCGGCCATGCGGCTGGCCCGCTACACCCAGCGGCAGCTCGGCCGGGCCGGCCGCTACAAGATCCTCAGCCACTACCACGGCTACCACGGCTCCACCTTCGGCTCCCTGTCGCTCACCGGCCGCCCCGACGTGACCCGCTTCGGCCCCGGCCTGCCCGGCGCCGTACACGTCTGGTCGCCCGACATGTTCGCCGACGTGCACCAGGTGGACGCCGAGGAGTCCGGCCGGCTCGCCGCCGACGCCATCGAACGCACCCTCCTCGCCGAGGGCCCCGACTCCGTCGCCGCCCTCGTCGTCGAACCCGTCATCCACCTGCGCGGCATGGCCATAGCCCCCGACGGCTACCTCGCCCGGCTGCGTGAGATCTGCGACCGCCACGACGTCCTGCTCGTCTTCGACGAGATCGTCACCGGCTTCGGCCGCACCGGCCGCCCCTTCGCCGCGCAGACCTTCGGCGTCACCCCCGACCTGATGTGCGTCGGCAAGGGCATCTCCGCCGGATACGCACCGCTCGCCGCCGTCCTCTTCAACGACAAGGTCGCCGGCGTCCTCGACCAGGGCTCCGGCACCACCGCCTTCGCGCCCTCCCACACCTACGCCGCGAACCCGCTCGCCGCCGCGGCCGGGCTGGCCGCCGTCACCCACTTCACCGACGGCGACTTCCCCACCCGTAACGCCGCGCTCGCCACGTCCTTCACCGCCGGCCTCACCCGGGCCCTCGCCGACCGCGGCGATCTGCGCGCGCTCGGGCTGCTGTACGGCGCCAAACTGCGGCCCCTGCCAGGCGATCCGGACGCCCCGGCGGGCGCCGCCGTCGCCTCCGCCTGCCAGGAGCGCGGCCTGCTCCTGCGGGGCCAGGACGACTGGATCACCCTGGCCCCCGCGTTCACCACGACGGACGCGGAGACCGAGGAAATCTGCGACAAGCTCACCGACGCGCTGGACAAGGTGTACGGGGGCCGGCTGTGAACGGCCTCGCGACCCACTATGCCGAAGTGAGCGCGGCGCACCACGACCGCCTCACCCCCGCCGAGGCCGCCCTCGTGGAGAAGGAGGGCGCGGAACTCGCGGCCCTCGACCTCCAGGACACCGCGGTCTCCCCGCTGGAGGTCATGCGCGCCGTCGCCGCGGCCGTCCCCGAGCGGCTCTACGAGGACAGCCGCGAGGTCCTGCACCGGATGCACGAGATCGCCGGCTCCGGCACCCTCCAGAGCTGTCTGTCCTCCCTGCCCACAGTGCACGCCTGCTTCGAACTCGGCCTGGTCGGGGGCGGCGACGCACCGGCCGACCTGATCGTCGGCCGGGGCCACATCGCCCCCAGCTTCTACGCCGAGTACTACGTGCGCGGACAGCTGCCCTTCCTGCCGCTGACCACCCTGCACCGGGGCGGACTCACCGGGGTCGTGCACCGCGACTGGGGCTTCGCCAACACCATGCGCTACAGCCTCGGCGTCGGTCTCGCCCAGGCCGTCAGCCGCGCCCGTGACCTGGACCGGCAGGGCAGCGACCGCAAGGTCGTCTGCCTGGCGGGCGACGGCGAGCTCCACGAGGGCATCACCTTCGAGTGCATCCGCTGGGCGCACGACACAGGCCTCGACAACCTCGTCCTCGTCGTCGACGCCAACGACCGCGGCATCGAACCCCTCGACGCACCGCTCAACCGGGACTACCTGCGCAGCTACTTCCCCACCGTGGTGGAGGTCGACGGGCAGGACGCCGACGCCGTCCGCGACGCCCTCGCCGACCTCATCGCCCGGCCGGGCCGCGCCGCGCTGGTCTGCCGTACGGTCAAGACCGACCACAGCTTCAAGGCGCCCTCCGCCGTCCCGCGGGCCCCCTCCTTCGCCGCGACCACCGGCCGGATGCTCGCCGCCGTCGCCACCCCGTCGGGCCGCCCGCCGGCCGTGTTCACCGCCGACATGGCGGGCCGCTTCGGCCTGGCCGGCCACGTCGACTACGACAACACCGGCCTGGCAGAGACCCTCAGCGTCGGACTCACCCTCGCGCTGCCCGACGACGACCTCAAGGTCGTCGCCACCGACGCGATGTACTACATGGACTCGCTCAGCATGCTCACCGAGGCCGCCACCGACGTCCACCACCTGATGGTCCTGGCCGGCCGGAACTGGGCCGCCTGGGGCGGCGCCGCCAACGCCTTCAACCTGCTGTCCCTGCTGATCGACACCCGCGTCTACGAGCCCGTCACCGAGGCCGAGTTCCACGCCGTCGCCCGCCGACTGGCGGCCGAACCCGAGACCGTGCACGTACTCAGCATGGTCGACGCCCGCTTCGAGGCCCCCGCGGCCGACTGCTCGGCCGCCGTGGACGACGGCGCCTGGATCACCCCGCCGGACGAGGACGACAACGACACCCTGGTCATCAGCTTCGGCTACGCCACCACCCTCGTCGAACAGGCCGCCACCGGACTGCCCCACCTGCACTGCGCCGCCCTCAACCCGCTGCTCACCCGGCCCCTGCTGGACCGCATCCGCCGCTTCCGGCGCGTGGTGTCGGTCGAGTACAACGGTGCCCACGGCGGATTCGGCGCCTGGCTGCGCCACCGTTACCTGCTGCCGGTGGTCGTGCACGGCGTCGAGAACGACATCGACACCTGCGTCCACGAGGAGCAGCTGCGCCGCCACGGCATGGCACCCGACCAACTGGCCGCGCAGCTCAGCGCCGTACGCACCGAGGCGGGTGACCTCCATGCGGACGCACGTTCATGACTACGGGCCGCAGGACACCTCCGGCATCCTCGACGGCGCGGTCCTCATGCACCGCACCATGTCCGACCTGATCACCGCCCGCCCCGACGCCGTCCCGCACGACCTCACCCGCGGCGCCGCCGCCCTGGGCACCCCCGCCGCCGACGACGTCGTCTACGCGGGCAACGGCCCGTACGCACACCTCTACCACCTGTGGCGCGAGGAGAACGGCGGCCGGCACCGCATCGTCCGCGAGGTGCACACCACCTTCTGGTCCGGCTACTGGACCCAGGAGGAACTGTGCGCCCCCCTGCACCGGCCGGGCGACAAGGTGCTCTTCCCCAGCGAGTACACCCGCCAGGTGTTCCTGCGGTGCTTCCCGGGGATTCCGTACGAGGACGCCGTCGTCGCCTATCCGATGCTCGACGCGATGCCCCGCTGCGCCCCCCGCCCCGCCCCGGCGCAAGGGGAGGTACTGCGCATCGGCTACCTGGGCGCCCTGTCCACGGCGAAGAACTTCGACCAGGTCCTTCAGGCGTTCGCCCGCTGCCACGCCGACAGTGGCGGCCGGGCCCGGCTGGTCTACGCGGGCAAGCCCAACGACCCGCGCTGGGAGCGGGAAGCCGTCCTCGACAGCCTTGCCGAGCGGGGCGTACCCGCGGCGCACGTCACCCCTCTCGGGCTGATCGGCGCGGACGGACTCGCGGACTTCTTCGCCCGTGTCGACGTCACCCTGTTCCCCTCGACGGCGTCACGGGAGAGCCTCGGCCGCGTCGTGTTCGAGTCCCTCGCCCACGGGGTGCCGGTGCTGGCGGCCGCCATGGGGCCCGCCGTGGAGCTGCTGCCCGCCTCCCACCTCGTCCCCGCGGAGCTGTTCGGCACGCCGTTCGCCATGGACAAGGTGGTGGCGCTCGGCCGCGTCGACACCGACGCCCTGGCCGCCCGGCTGCTCGCGCGGGACTGGGAGCCGGCCCGGCTGCAGGACACCGAAGCGTTCGAACTCCCCGCGTTCTGGCGGGCGCTCACCGGTGCCGACGGGCCTCGTCCCGGCACGGCCGACGGCTTGCGACCCGGTGCTGCCGCCACTGCCGCCGGCCATGACGCGGACACGGTTGCCCGGCTGGTGGTGAACCCCCGGCGCGGCCTCGACCCGGCCGCCGCGACGGCCGACGCCCATCAGCTGTTCCTCGACTACTTCCAGCGCCGCGACGACGCCGTGCTGCGCCGCGTCACCGGGCTGGAGGAAGCCACCGGCACTCCGCGCCCCGACCTGCGCGCCCTGGTCGCCGCCCCCGCGCGCAACCTCGCCGACTACCGGGCCCTGCCCCGGCTGACCGACGCACTCGTACTGCCGCCCCTGACCTACTCCCTCACCCCACACCCCGTACTCGAACACCCCGTACTCGAACACCCCGCACTCGAACCGGAGGCCGTCCCCGTATGAACACCGTGGCGAACACAGCAACCCCGACCCCACCCGGCGACACCGAGGGACACCAGGGCCGCGTGGTGCTGGTGGTGGGCGGTGCCAAGGGCATGGGCCGCGCGGTCGTGGAGGCCTTCGCCGTACGCGGCGCCCGCGTCGTCGTCGCCGACACCAACACCCTCTCCTCCTCCTACAACCAGTACCGCGCCCGGCAGGTCGACGGCTTCACCGTGGCCGGTGAGCTCGCCGACGAGCTCCGGGCCAAGGGGCTGGACGTCACCGCCCTGCAGGCCGACGCCTGTGACGAGGAGTCCGTACGCGCCCTGCTCGCCGAGGTCGAGGAGCGCTACGGGCGGCTCGACACGGTCGTCAACGCCTTCGGCGTCACCCATGTCTCGCCCGTCGCCACCATGGAACTCGCCGAGTTCAACCGGGTCGTCGAGGGCAACCTCAACGGCGTGTTCCTGGTGTCCAAGCACGCCCTGCCGCTGCTGCGCGCCGACGGCGGCGGCTCCATCGTCAACTTCTCCTCGGTGTCCGGGCGTTCGGGCTTCGCGAAGGTCGCGCACTACTGCGCGGCGAAGTTCGCCGTGATCGGCCTGACCGCTTCCCTCGCCCTGGAGGAGGCCCGCAACGGCGTGCGCGTCAACGCGGTCTGCCCCGGCATGATCCGTACCGCCATGTGGGACTACCTGCTCGACGAGTTCACCCGGCCCGGCGAGACGCGTGACGAGTGCTGGGAGCGGATGCGCGGCATGATCCCGCAGCGTTCCTTCCAGCAACCCGAGGACATCGCGGAGGCCGTCCTCTACCTCGCGACCGCCCGCCGGGTCACCGGGCAGGCCCTCGGCGTCGACGGCGGGATGTCCGCGTGAGCCCCACCACCGCCCCGGACGCGGTCTGGACCTGGACCGACGGCCGCCCGTACGCACCCGGCGCGGACGAGGGCCCGGTGTGTCCGCCCGGCGCGGACGGCGGCCCGGCGCATTCGCCCGGTGCGGACGGCGGCCGGTTCGTGGTCACCGCCGAGGCCGGTACGGACCTCTACCGCATGCCGGGCGTCCGGGAGATCGACCGCCTGCCCTCCCTGGGACGTGAGGTCACCGGCGACTTCTCCCTGTCCGTGCGCGCCGAGGTGCACGACACGGACGGGGGGCGGTTCGCCGACGCCGCAGGCCTCGTGCTGCACACCGACGACGGATGGGCGAAGTTCTGCGTGGAACGCGCCCCGTCCGGCTCCTGGTCGCTGGTCACCGTCGTCTCGCAGCCCTGGTCCGACGAGGCGTCTGGCCCGGCGCTCGACGGTCCGTGCGCCGAACTGACCGTGGTGCGCGAGGGGCGGCGCCTCGCCTTCCTGTACGGGCCGGGCCCCGACGCGGGCCCTGACGCGGGCTCCGAGGCGGGCTCCGAGGCGGGCTCCGAGGCGGCGCCCCGCTTTGTGCGGACCTTCACGGTGCCCGACACCGCGCTGCGCGTGGGGCTGTTCGCCCAGGCCCCCTTCTCCCCGTCCTGCACGGCCGTCTTCGACCGCCTGCACCACGACCCGGAGCCGCTCCGTGACCGCCGCTGACACCCGTACCCCGCCCGGGCCGCCGCCGCAGCCCGTACTGCCCGTATTGCCCGTACCGCCCGGCCCCGCCCGTCCGGAGGACCTGGTGCGGCATGTCGACGCGGTGTCCGCCCGGCTCGCCCGGTTGCGCGGACCGCTGGATGCCGACGACGCTTTCGAGGACACCCGCCGCCTCGCCGGCGAACTCGGGCTGTCCACCGGCGATCTCGACGCCCGGCTGCGCCGCGGACTCGCCCAGACGGGTTCGCTCGGCCCCGACGAGAGCGCCGAGTACCGCCGCAATCTGCGCGCCCTGTTCGATACGACCGGTGTCCGCGACCCGGCGCGGCCCACCCCGGCGGAGCTGTACCGGGCCCTCCACCACACGGGCCGGGAGGTCGCCGCACAGCTCGCCGCGGCCCTGCCCGCCGGCTCCGGCCGGACGGCCGTCTTCCTGGGCACCGACGGCGAGTTCCTCAAGCCCTGCCACGATCTGCTGGCGTCCTCGACCGACGCGTCCCGGGTCTGTTACGTCAGCCGGCTCGCTCTGCTCGGTGACGCCGAGCGCACCGTCCTCGCCCGTACCAGCCGGCAGGTCTTCGGGCCCGCCGAGGTCACCGCGCGCGGCGCCGCCGGGCGTCAGCGGGCCTGGATGGACAACGGCCTTGTCGCCTCCCAGCTGGCCCGGCTCATCACCGCCGCCCGCGAGGAGGCGCACGCCGCGCCCGGAGGTCCGCCGTTCGAGGAGCTGTTCCTGCGCCGGTTCGCAGCGGAGGCCCGGTACGGCACCGACCAGGCGCGGCGGATGCGACGGGGTGAACTCACGCTGTACGGAACGCCGTTGGCGCAGACCGACGCGGTGATCCGCCAGTCCATCACGACCGGCCTGTTCGCCCGCGTGTGCCGGGACCTGGCCGGGCGGCTGCCCGTCACCGGGCGGCCGATGACCCTCGTGGACATCGGCGCCAACGGCACCCAGCCCGCACTGCTGATGGGCGCCGCCCGGCTCGCGGACGAGCACGCCGACGTCCGGGTCACCCTGTTCACCTCGCACCCCGGCCGGTGGGGCCGGCCCGGCGTGCTGTTCCGTACCGCGCCCGCGACCAGGCTGTTCGCGCTCGGCACGGAGAGCGTCAAGACCTTCGCGACGGACTACGGCGCGGTGGCGGGCGGTGCCACCCACACGGTGAAGGCGGTCGACCACGACCAGCAACTGCTCGCCCACTTCAAGCACTTGGCATTCCACCGGGCGGCGTGGGAGGTGCGGGCCGGCCGGTAGCGGTGCGTACGACGTACGAAGGCGGGGCCCGCACGCGAGGTGCGGGCCCCGCCTTCGTACGCACGGGGGAGGGAAAGGGCGGCTCGGGGCCGCGTGCGCGCGGTTCGGCCGGGCGTACCTGCGTACCGGACATCCTGCGAGCTGCCTCACGGGCGGACGGCGAGCACTCCGCCGTCCGCCCGAGATGTTGAGGCTCTGTCAGATATCCACTGTGGCACCGGACTTGAGGGCCGTCCTGACCGCCATCGCGATCCGCACGGCCAGCACCCCCGCGTCCCGGCCCGGCGCGGGTGCGGTGCCCGCGTGCAGCGAGGCCACGAAGTGGGCGAGGGCGGCGGCGCTGATCTCCCCGCGGCCCGGCAGCGGCCAGCCCTCGTGCTCGGCGTCCGCGCTGTCGGCGGTGGCCCACTCCAGGTCGTTGAACATGTGGTCGCGCCCGCTCAGCCGGGCCTGCCCGTGCCGCGTGTACACCGACAGCGTGGCCGGCGTGCGCAGCGCCTGAGCACCGAGCGCGCCTCCCGTCAGTACCGCCGCCGCGCCCGAGGCGAAGCGCAGGGTGACGGCCACCCCGTCCTCCAGCGGGCTGCCGAGGAAGGAACCGCCGGCCGCCTGCACGGACACCGGCTCGCCCAACAGGCAGCACAGGGTGTCCAGCAGGTGGCAGGTGTTCTCGTTGACGATGCCGTTGCCCTGGGCCGTGTCCCACACCCAGCCGGGGCTGTCGTCGCGCGGCAGCACCAGATCGGCGTTGACCACGAGCCCCTCGCCGAGCGGGCCGTCCAGCAGCTCCCGCAGCCGGCGCACGGCGGGCAGGTGCCGCAGACAGAAGTCCATCATCACGGGCATGTCGGGAAACCGGTCGAACAGCGCGGTCATCTCTTCGGCGTGCGCCTCGTCCACGGCGAACGGCTTCTCCAGGAAGACGGCGAGACCGCGTTCGCCCGCGGCCTCCACGATGCGGCGCCGTGCCGCCGGCGGCACGGCGATCACCACGGCGTCGAGGTCCTCCTCTTCGATCATGCGCAGCGCGTCGCGGTGGCCACGGGCCCCCAGCCGCGCGGCCCACGGCTCCAGGTCGATGCCCTGAGCCTCGGGGTCGAGATCGGCGACGGCGACCAGGCGGGCGCCGGGGAGGGTGGACAGGACCTTGGCGTGGCAGCGGCCGAAGCCGAGACCGACGACGCCGAACCGTATCGGCGCGTGGGTGGTGCCGGGCGTGGACATGGAGCCTCCGGGGATGTCGGACGGGGGAGTTGAGGGAAGGGGATGAGGGTGGGGGACTGGGGTCGGGGGGGAGAGAGAGACGGCGCGCCGGTGCGGTCTCTTACGCGGGTACGGTCGACCAGTTCTCGCCGCCCGAGGGCCAGCTCGGGTCGGAGACGTCCGCGAACAGGGCGAGGACCTCCGCGAGCAGCTCCTCGTCGGGCGCGGACTGGGCGGCGCGCACCGCCGCCTCCAGGTGGTCGCGGTCACCGGTTCCGGTCAGGACCGCGGCGAGGTCGTCCTGCGCGAGGGCGAACTGCAGGGCGAGCAGGGCGAGATCGCCGCCCCGCTCGGCGCACAGCGCTGCGGCCCGTGCCGCCGCCGCGCGCAGGGCGGGCGAGGCGGAGTGCCAGGAGGGCGGCCCGGCCTGGGTGAGCAGGCCCATCACCGCCGGGCTGCCCAGCAGGGTCGCGACCCCCCTGGCGCGCCAGTCGGCGGCGGGCTTCTCCAGCGCGGTGTCGTGCGGGCCGTAACGGCAGTACGACAGCACCACGTCGACGCCGCCCGCGGCGACCGCGCTCTCCAGCACCGGCAGCGGCAGCCCGGAGACGCCCACGGCACGTGCCTTGCCTTCGCGTTTGAGGGTCTCCAGCAGCGGCAGCACGGTGGTGAGGATCTCGCCCGGGTCGCCGTACTCGATGTCGTGGGCCAGCAGCACGTCGACGTGGTCGGTGCCCAGGCGCCGCAGGCTGTCCTCAAGTCCCGTGCGGATGCGGTCGGGTGAGAAGTCGAACTCCTCGGGGGACCAGCAGCCGACCTTGGTGGAGAGGACGACCTCGTCGCGGCGGCCCCGCAGGACCTCACCCACGACGGTCTCCGCGAAGCCCTTCCCGTAGGAGGGCGCGGTGTCCACCAGGTTGATGCCGAGGTCGAGTCCCCGGCGGAGGGTGTCGGCGATGACGGCGGGGTCCCGTTTGCCGAAGATCCCCATGAGTGACGTGGTGCCCAGCCCGAGGGCCGACACGCGCGGGCCGTTCGGGCCCAGAGTGCGGTAGTGCACGCTCAGCTCCCCAATCGGAAGTCGCAATCGGAAGTCGCAGTCGGAAGTCGCAGTCGGAAGTCGTAGAGACAGGTGGGACGCGAGGTCGGCGTGCCCGGGGCATCGTCGGCCCGGCCGGGGGGCGCGGACCTCCCCCGATCGGGCAGTTCTGGACGCCGTGGCGGGCCGCGGGAGGGCCGGCCGGGTTCCACCCGCACGCACTGTTGGCCGGCGCGGGCTCCGTGTGGTGCCGTGATGAGGGGGTGTCACGTGATTCCGGTACCGCCGATCGGCGACCGGTGCCGACGCCCCCCCGTGACCAGGGCCGGACGGCCATCAGCACCCGCCGTTGGGCCAGGACGACTTGAGAGGACGGTACGGATGGAACTGTGCGACGTGGGCGGTCCCGACGGCGGACGGACATCGGGATGACGGCGACGACGACGGAAACCGGCACGACGGCGACGGAAGTGGGCACGACGACGGCGGAAGCCGGCACGACGACGTACCCGCCGGGCGGGGGAGAGGCACGCAGCGGCGAGACGTCCGTGATGTTCTGGAACCTGTTCCGGGCCGGCTTCGAACGGCACGAGGGCGACGACACCCGGTGGCGCGCCCAGCGCGCGCTGATCCTGCGGGAGCGGCCCACGGTGCTGATGGTGACCGAGGCGTGGTGCTGGGACCTGGACGACGAGGCGCTGTTCACCGACACCCGGCGCTCCCTGGGCATGGAGGGCGCGCTCTTCCGCGCCGGGACCGAATGCCACCAGGCGATCCTGTGGCGCCCCGAGGTCGAGGTCCGCTCGACCGACGCGTATCTGCCCGGCCTGAATTCCTGGCACGGGTTCGGCAGCGCGCAACTGCGGCTGCCGGGCCGCAGCGAGCCGATCCGGTTCGTCGCCGCCCACCTCGACCCGTACAGCCCGCTCAACCGGAGGATCGAGGCGGACCGGCTGCGTGGCTTCGTCGGCCCCGACGCGCAGACGCCGACGCTGGTGGCGATGGATGCCAACACGGTGCCGCCGGGCGACCCGGAGCCCGACTGGAGCGGCGTGCCCGCCCACCGGGTCGGCAACCACCTGCCGCCCGACGGCACCAGGACCGACCGCACTCCGGTGGGCGCGCTGCTCGGCGCGGGCCTCTTCACCGACGTGGCGGCCCACCTCGGGGACCGTACGCCCACGGTCGGCGTGTCCGAGGACGGCGACCCCGCCCGCCGCATCGACCTGTTCCTCGCGTCGGGACCGCTGCTGCCGTCGGTACGTTCCTACCGCCGGCTGGCGGACGTGCCGAGCGGTGCCGACGGGCGGGAGGCGTCGGACCACGCGCCGATCCTGCTCAGGCTCGCGCCCGACACGCCTGACGGGTCCGGCCCGGGGGAGGGCCGGTGACCGGGCATCAGGGCGGGCCGGGCAGGGGGCGGGCCGGGCAGCGGGTGGGCCGGTGACCGGGCGTCCGGCAGTGCCGGGCCGGGTCACCGGCCGGTGTCAGGCGGCCACCGCCGGACGGTGCAGCAGGTAGAACTGGAACACCTCGTCCGGCCGTCCCGGTACGGCCGCCACGGACGAGCGCACCTCAAGACCGGTCTCGCCCGCGAGATGCCGTACCGCGGGCAGCACCGGCGTGTGACCGAACACCAGGGCATGCCCTCCCGGCGCGATCAGCCGCACCAGGGAACGGAAGCCCTCGACGGCCGCTTCCGCGCTGAGCACCTCCGCGTTGAGGAAGCGCAGCACGAGCACCTGCACCGACCCGTCGGGCACCGGCCGGGTCAGGCCGTCGGCGACGAACGCGTCCGGAATGCGCCGCCGGGCCAGCTCCACCATCTTCGGTGAGGCGTCGGAGGCCAGCACCCGGCACTCGGGGAAGGCCGTGCCGAGCGAGGAGACGAACCTGCCGGTAGAGCAGGCCGGGTCGTAGAGGGTGTCACCGGGTTGTACGACCTCGCGCAGCGCGATCGCGGCGGCGGCCCGGAAGTGTTCCTCGTCCGGGTCGAGGTTGTCGGCGAGTTCGGCGGTGCCGTCCCACACGTGGGCGGGCACCAGCGCCTCGTTCCAGTCGCGGTCCAGCCGCGGGAAGGGGAAGTCGAGGTCGGCCTCGGCGTCCTTCGCGGCCCGTGCCAGCACGTCCTGGTGGGTCTGTGCGTCGCGGGGGGTGAAGTAGAACTCCACCTGCTGCCGGGTGAAGCGCAGGCTCTCGAACTCGCCCATCAGCATGCGGGGCGTGAGCACGGACGCGGGGTCGGTGCGGCCTTCGGGGACCAGCTTGCGCCCCAGCCAGGTGGTCTGGCCCAGTCGCAGCAGGAAGTACTGGCACAGGGCGAACGGAGACTTCTCCGTCCAGGAGCCGAGCCGGTCGACGGGGCCGAAGCCGCCGTCCCCGACGGTGGCGTGGATCTCGCGTTCCTGCTGGAGCCACTCCTGCTCGTCCTGATGGCTGAACATGTGTAGATCACCTCTGTTCTTTCGATCGATGCGGTGGTGGGGCGTGGGTGGTACGGCTAGGGGGTGGTGCGGCTGTGGGGTGGTGCGTGGGTGGTGCGGCTCTGGGGTGGTGCGGCGGGCGCCCGCGCCGGCCCGGTCTCCGGCGCGCGCAGCCAGGCCAGCAGAGCGAGTACGGGAATCGACGCGGTGAGCAGGAACGCGGCGGGGAAGGACAGCGCCTGCGCGGTCAGTCCGGCGACGAGGGGTCCTGCGACGGCGCCGACGTCGGCGCTGACCTGGAAACAGGCGAGCGCGGAACCCCCGGAGCGATGCGGACCGACGACGTCAGCGACCGCGGCACCGTGCGCGGGGCCGGTGATCCCGCAGCCCGTTCCGGCCACGAGCGCCGCCGCCAGCAGGGGAAAGGGGGCGCCGCTGAGTCCGATGCCCGCGAGGCCGGCGCCGAACAGCGCGAGCCCCAGCAGGGCCGAGGGCCGCCGCCCCCAGCCGTCGGCGAGCCGTCCGGCGAGCGGCAGCACCGCCACGCCGCCCACGGCGAAGAGGGACAGGGCGAGGGCGGACAGGGCGCTGCCCCCGGTGAACCGGGCCGTGACGAACAGCGGCACCAGGGACACCTGGATGCCGTACGCGCCCCAGCCGACCGCGAAGTTCGACAGCAGCGCGGCCCGGTAGGCGGGCGCCGCCAGCACCTCCCGCAGGCGCACCGTCCCGGCGTTCCGGACGACATCTTCCTCGGCGGACTTCACGGACTCCACGGACTTCACGGACTCTTTGGCGCCCGGAGGCCCGACGGCGGGCAGCAGCACCGCCGCGACCGCGGTGAGCGCCAGGCAGACCCCGGCCACGGCGAACGGCGCGGACGGCGCGAGGGTGACCAGGCCGACACCGGCCAGCGGGCCGATGACCGTACCGGACTCGAAGCCGACGGACCAGACACCGAACGCCCGGCCGCGCAGTGCGGCGGGCGCGGAGGCCACGAGCAGGGCGACGGCGCACACGGTGAACGTCGCGGAGCCCACCCCGCCGAGGAGGCGCAGGACCAGCAACTGCCCGTACGAATCGGCGAGTGAGACGGCCCCGGTGCAGGCCGCCATCAGCAGCAGTCCGGCCGGCAGCATCCGCCGGGCGAGGCCGCAGGAGACCAGCCGTCCCGCCACCGGCGTGAACAGCAGGCGGGCCAGGAAAAAGGCGCTGACAACCCCCGACACCGCGGCGGTGGAGGCCAGTTCCGCGGTCCGCACGGTCAGCACGGGGGCGATGGCGCCGGCGCACAGGGAGGACACCAGGACGATGCAGGCCAGGACCCGCACACTGGCCGGCAGCCGTCGGGGCACGGCCGCCCCGGTCGGCGCGGACGCCGTCGCTTCGGAAGGTGCGCCCACGGCTACCGGCCTCCCCGCGCGGGCGCGGCGAAAGCGCGGGCGGGCTCGGCCGCCCGGCCCGGGGCGGGCGCCGCGACCCGGCCGCCCGGCCGCTGCCGCCGCTCGCCGACGGGCAAGGACCGGGACGTGCGGTCCGGTGCGCCGGCCGCGCCACGAGGCCCCCGGTCCCCCGGTGCGCCGGCCGCCGCGCGGAGCCGATGCCCGTCGGACGGTACGGGAGTTACGGGAGTTACGGGGGAGGGGTGCGGCTGCCGCTCCGGAGCGGGTTGTGCGGGGGCGGCCGTCGGACGGTCCTGATCGCGGTGGGAGTGGGCCAGTTCGACCCGGGAGGAGAGGGACAGCTTCCGGAAGATCTGCCGCAGGTGGTAGTTGACCGTGTAGGGGGACAGGAACATCCGGTCGGCGGTCTCCCGGTTCGTCAGGCCCTGGGCGACCAGGTCGGCGACCGCGCGCTCGGAGTCGGTGAGGCTGGCCCAGCCGGTCGCGGGGCGATCGGCGTAGGTCCAGTGCCGGCGGCGCACACCGAGCCCCCGCAGCGTGCTGCGCATGCGGGCCGCGTCCGGGGTGCTGCCGAAGGCGTCGTACGAGTCCAGGGCGGCCAGGAAGAGCTTGACGGCACGGGCGCGGCTCTTGTCGTCGCCGTCCTTGGCGTTGCTGTCCTTGTCGTTGCTGTCCTTGTCGTCGCCTTGTGCGTTGTTGCCGTCGCTGTTCTTGAGCAGCAGCAGCCCCAGGTCCTCCTCGGCGCGGCCCCGCGCCCAGGTGTCGCCGTGGCCGCCGGCTGCCCGGCCCAGGAGTTCGGCCGACTCCGTCAGGACGCCTTCGGCGTGTGCGGTCGCGGACGACTCCGGGTCCACCGCCCGAGTGCGGGCCACGACCGCCTCGGCCAGCTCGCGCTGCCCGCCGTCGAGCGCGAGCCGTACCAGCCACGCGGGCGTGGCGGGCCCTGCCAGCAACAGCGACAGGGGTACGGGGTGGGTGTGCGCGGAGTCCCCGGCGCGAGGCTCGCCCTCGGAAGCGGCGGGCAGCGCACCGGGGCGGCCGGTGTGCGCGGGGTGTTCCGCCACGGCGAGTTCGCGCAGCAGCCGCAGTGCTTCCTGCGGGCCGCTGTCCGCCTCGGTGATCCGCAGGACCGCGCGCAGGGCCCGCCCCGTGGCGTATCCGAACCGGTCTTGTGCGAGCAGGGCCAGCAGGCGTGCGACGGTGGGCCGCGCCTGGCGGGTCCGGCCGCGGCGCAGTGCGCACTCGGCCCGCACGCTCAGCGCGAGGACCGTGTCGGTGCCGGCCCGGTCCTCGTCCGGCTCGTCGAGGACCTCGTCGGCGAGCCGCTCCGCCTCGTCCACCTCGCCGCGCTCCAGCGCCAGCGCCGCCAGCGGCGCGCGGCAGCCTACCGGCGCGTGCCCCGAGCCGGTACGCAGGACGTCCCCTGCGTGTTCGGGCGTACCGAGGTCGAGCAGCATGGTGGCCAGTGCCGCGCGGGCGTCCCAGTGGGGAGCGGACGGCTGCGGGGCGCCGCCGCTCAGGCCCGGGGCGGCGCGGAGTTCTCCGACGGCGTCCGCGGGGCGCCCGTCGTGCCAGTGCGCACCGGCCCGCACCAGCCGGGCCACGGTCGACGCGTGCACGGCGGCCTGGGCGGGCGCCTGCCGTGCCTGTCGGAGCAGGGAGTCGGCGGCGGAGCGCGCGAGGTCGGGCCGGGACGCACGGCTGTCCGCGCGGACCTGTACGGCCAGGGCGCGCAGAGCGGCCTCGGGCGGGGCTGTCGGATCGGCGAGCACCGCGTCCGCACGGTCGCGGGCCGCCAGGGGGGCGCCGGTGATCAGCTCGATCTCGGCGAGGTGCGCCAGGAGTTCGGCCGCGGTCCCGGGCCGGCCGCCGCCGTCCAGTGCGGTGCGCGCCAGCGCGGCGGCGCGGCCCAGGCGTCCGGTGGTGACGAGACAGCCCACCACGGGGACCAGCAGATCGGTGCGCGCGGGGCCCGCGGGCTGCTGCTCCGCCGCCGGACCCACGAGGTCGATCACCGTGGCCGGGTGCTGTACGGCGAGCGTGCGGGCGGTGCGCTCCAGCTCGCCGAGCGCGCCGCTCTCGCCTCCGGCCGCGGCCGCCGCCAGATGGCCGGCCGCGCCGGTGAAGTCGCCGGTGGCGGCGAGGCGTTCACCCAGTTCCCGGCGGAGCGCGGTGCGCACCGGCGGGGGCACGGCCTCGGCCACGGCCTGGCGCAGAACCGCGTGACGGAACACCAGCCGGCGTTCCGTGGAGCTCAGCACGCCCGCCGCGACGCACTCCTGCACCGGCGGCATCAGGTCGCGGGCCGTCCGCTCCAGAGCCAGCGCGAGGTCGGCCGGCGAGACCGAGCGGCCCAGCACAGCCGCCACGTCCAGCAGGGCGCCCGCCTCGGCGGACAGCCCGCGCAGGGGGCGCAGCAGCGCCTCCCGCAGGCGGTCCGGCAGCGGCCCCGGGGGCAGCGTCGCCACCGGCGCGCCGGTGGCCGGCCGGGTGAACTCCGCGGCGGCACGGGCGAGTTCCACGACACGGCCGGGCAGCCCGTCCGCGACGGCGCACAGCGCGGTGAGCCGTTCGTCGGGCGACGCGCCCAGCACCTCCGTGGCCAGCGCGGTCACGGCGTCCGCCGACAGCGGACCCAGCTCCAGACGGAGCGCGGCGTCGGCGGTGAGGGCGGCGAACAGACGCGTCACACCGGAGACGTCCGGGTCCTGCCGGGCCGGCCGCGGCCCGCCGCCGTTCAACCCGTGCGTCAGCACCACCAGTACGGGAAGGGAGCCGGTGGTCAGCAGCGCGGACAGGTCCCGCAGCGCCTCCAGCGCCTTCGCGGGCGCCCACTGCGCATCGTCCAGCGCGACCAGCAGCGGCGCCGTGGGCGGCCGTTCGGCGGTGTGGCGCAGCAGGCGGCCGAGCGCGCTGTCGTCCCCGGAGCCCTGCGGGGCGGGAGACAGGCCGAGCGGGGCGAGGAAACCGGGGTGGCCGAGATGGTCGGCGGCGGCCCGGCAGACGGTGAACCCCCGGGCCGACGCGAGCAGCGCGGCCTCCGTGAGCATTCTGCTCCGGCCGCTTCCGGAGCTGCCCCCGATCAGCACGACCCGGCCCCGCCCCCCGGCCGCCTCCGTCAGCGCTCGCACCAGCTGGTCGCGCAGAGTGTCCCGGCCTCGCAGTGCATGGGTCACGGAATCCCTTTCCTTCGCTCGTGCGCTCAGGCGCTCGGTGTACCGCCGATCGAGAACATCGAGAAAAGAGTGCCCCTTTCCGGGGGGCTGCCGAAAGACGCGAATTCCCGGAAAGGGGAATCGGGGACCCTGTTGTCGGCAACGGGTTCCGGGTAAGGAATTCCCGTTAACGCAATCCCGTGAGCGAGGACGCGGTACCGTGGCCCCGTGACACCGGATGTGGCCTCCACCAGGAGGTTTCCCGTACGGGATTGACCGCTCCAGCCGACCCACCCCACCCGGTCGAGTGGGTTTTCGCGGCGTCTCGCGTGCTCGCTGACGGTATTTCGTGAATGCCGCGGAAGGGCTGGGCCGACGCGCCCTGTTGTGCCTACATTTCCTTCTGTGAAAATACCGAGAGAACCTTCCGGCCGTTTCGCGTGGCGCCCGCTGGTGAGGCTCGTGCGCGCCCCGGCGGCCCTGTCCGTACCCGGGGACGTCCTGAGCGGAGCCGCTGCCGCAGGGCGGCCCACCGACCTCCGTACGCTCGGCGCCGCCGCGTCCTCGGTCTGTCTGTACTGGGCGGGCATGGCCCTCAACGACTATGCCGACGCCACCGTGGACGGTGTCGAGCGCCCCGGCCGGCCGGTTCCCTCCGGGGCCGTCGAGCGGCGCACCGCGCTGGCCGTGGCCACCGGACTGACCGCCGCAGGTCTGGCCCTGGCCGCCGCCTGCGGCCGCCGTCGCCTGGTCACGGCCACCGCCCTCACCGCCGCCGTGTGGGCGTACGACCTCCGCCTCAAGGACACCGCCGCGGGGCCCGCCACCATGGCGGCAGCCCGTGGCATCGACGTAATGATGGGCGGCGGAGTCCGAGCCGCGGCCCCCGCGGCGGCCGTCGCCCTGCACACCTACGGCGTGACCACGCTCAGCCGCCACGAGGTGTCGGGCGGCGGCCGGGGTGCCGCCAGGGTCGCGCTGGCCTGCGCGGCCGGGGCCGCCCTGACCGCGGGCACACTGGCCGCGCGCACCGCGCACGCGTCCCGCCGCCGGCTGGACCTGCCGCTCGCGGGTGCCCTGTTCGCCCGGTACGCATCCGGCTACGGACGTGCGCTGACGACCCTCGCCGCGCCCCGGCCCGCGACCGGACCGGACGACGCCTTCCGGTCCGTAACGCAACAGGACGCCGCAGTGCGGTCCGTAGCCCGACCGGGCGACGCCGCCCGGTCCGTAACCGGACAGGACGCCGAGGACCGGTCCGCGACCCGGCGGGACGACGACTCCCGGTCCGCAGCCCCACCAGGCGACGCTTCCCAGTCCGTAGCCCGACAGGACGCCGAGGACCGGTCCTTCACCCCACCGCAGGACGAGGCGCCCGCCGAGCAGGTGGCCCACGCGGTCCAGGCCGGCATCCTCGCCCTCATCCCGCTCCAGGCGGCCCTCGCCGCCGCCTGCGGAGCCCCGCTGTCCGCCGCCGTCGTGGCCGCGGCCGACCCCCTCGCCTCCCGGCTCGTGAAGGCGGTGCCCGCGACATGATCCCGCACGCCCGCGACTTTGCCTCCCGCGCCAGCGGCACGACCTCCACCGCCCGCGACTTGACCTCCCGCGCCAGCGGCACGACCTCCACCGCCCGCGACTTGACCTCCGGAGCCCGTGAAACGACCTCCAGCACCCACGCCATGACCTCCAGTACCCGCGCCATGACCTCCGGCGCCCGCGACACGACCTTCAGCACCCCCGACCCGGCCACCGGCCCGCGCCCGCCCCTGCCCCTGCCCCTGCGCTTCGCCTACGGCACCAACGGCTTCGCCCGGCACTCCCTGGAGGAGGCGCTGCGCATCATCGCCGACATCGGCTACGAAGGGGTCTCCCTCACCCTCGCCCGCCACCACCTCGACCCCTACGCCCCCGACGCGCCCGCCCGGGTCGCCCGACTGGCGCGCCTGCTGGACCGGTTGGGCCTCGCCGTGGTCGTCGAGACCGGTGACCCCCACCTGCTGGACCCTTCCCGGCCGCATCTGCCGGGCCTGCTCTGCGACCACGGGAGCGACGCCCGCTCCGACCTGATCAGCCGTGCCGTCCGCGTCGCCGACGCGCTCGGCGCGGACACCGTGCACGTCACCAGCGGCAGCGCCCCCGACGGCATGGACCAGGACGCGGCACTCGACCGGCTCGCCGCCCCGCTGCGCCGGCTCCTCGCCACCGCGCAGACGTACGGGATCACCCTCGCCCTGGAGCCGGAACCTGAGATGTTCCTCAACGGCGTCGACCGGTTCCTGGCGCTGCGCACCCGCCTCGACGAGCACCCGCTGCTGCGCCTGACCCTCGACGTCGGGCACGCCCACTGCTCCGAGCCCCGGCCGTTGCAGGCCTGCGTCGAGCTCGCCCTGCCGCACCTCGCGCACGTCCAGATCGAGGACATGGTCCGAGGCGTCCACCGTCATCTTCCGTTCGGCACAGGCGAGATCGACTTCCCGCCGGTGCTGCACGCCCTGGCCGAAGGCGGCCACCGCGGTCTGGTCTCCGTGGAGATCCAGGACGGTTCCGCCGACGCCGCCCGCACCGCCACCCGGTCCCTGGCCTTCCTGAAGGAAGCCGCACGTGTGAGGGAGACAGCATGAGTGAGGGAGACAGCATGATCGCCGGACTCTGCGCGGCCCTGGAGGAGCGTCTCGTCCCGGCCGCCGCCGGCTGGCTGGAAGGTGCACTGCGCGCCACGGCCGCCGACCCCGACGCCGTACACGACGTGTTCCCCGCCGTCGCCCGGCACTGCGGGCGGGGGCCGCTGGACGCGGCACCCGCCGACGACCCGGACGGTGTGAGCGCCGACTGGAGCGTCGCCGACGCCGCCCGGGTGCTGCTGCTGACCGTACTGCCCGCCGACCGGCCGCCGTTGGCCGACCGGCTCACCCGCCTATACCGGGAAGGAGGCACCGCGGAACGGCTCGCCGTGCTGCGCGGACTCTCCGTCCTCGACGACCTCGACGCCACCCTCGGCGACTCCGCCACCGGCCTGCTCCACGAGGCGCTGCGCTCGCACGACCCCCGCCTCGTCCGCGCCGCGCTCGGCCCCTACGCGGTCCGCCACCTGGACGCCCCCGCCTACCGGCAGGCCATCCTCAAGTGCGTCCACATGGGGCTGCCCGCCCCGCCCGCACCGCATCGCACCGACGACGAACTCGCCCGGATGCTCGCCGACCACGTCCACGAACGCGTCGCCGCCGGGCGCGTGGTCCCCGACGAGATCTGGCCGGTCCTCGCCCGCTTCCCGGACGCCGTCGCCGCCTCGGGCCTCGGCCGTGCGGCCGACCACCCCGACGAAGCCCGCCGCACCGCCGCGCGCCGCGCCCTCGACCGGCTGGCACGCACCCGCGCCACCACCCTCTGAACCACCCTCTGAAGGAGCTCCCATGCGCATCTTCGATCCGCACGTGCACATGTCCTCCCGTACCACCGACGACTACGCGCGGATGCGCGACGCGGGTGTACGCGCCCTGGTGGAGCCCGCCTTCTGGCTCGGCCAGCCGCGCACCTCGGTGGGGAGTTTCACCGACTACTTCGACAGCCTGCTGGGCTTCGAGCCCTTCCGCGCCGCCCAGTTCGGCATCCGCCACCACTGCGCGCTGGCCCTCAACCCGAAGGAGGCCAACGACCCGCGCTGCACCGGCGTCCTGGACGAACTGCCCCGCTATCTCGTACGCGACGGCGTCGTCGCCGTCGGTGAGATCGGCTACGACTCGATGACCCCCGCCGAGGACACCGCGTTCGCCGCCCAGCTCGAACTCGCCGTCCGCCACGACCTGCCCGTACTCGTGCACACCCCGCACCGGGACAAGGCCGTCGGCACCCGGCGCACCCTGGACGTGATCCGCGAGTCCGGCATCGACCCGCACCGCGTCCTTATCGACCACCTCAACGAGGTCACGGTCGACCTCGTCGCCGAATCGGGCTGCTGGATGGGCTTCTCGGTCTACCCCGACACCAAGATGGACGAGACGCGCACCGTGGAGATCCTGCGCCGCCACGGCACGGACCGGATGCTGGTCAACTCGGCTGCCGACTGGGGCCACAGCGACCCGTGCACCACCCGCGCCACCGGCGAGGCCATGCTCGCCGCAGGGATGGGCGAGCAGTCGGCCCGCCAGGTGCTGTGGAACAACCCGGTCGCGTTCTACGGCCAGAGCGGACGCCTGGACCTGGCGGACCTGTACGACGACGAGTGGCAGGGTCCGTACGACGGGGAGCGGGTGGGCCCCTGCCGCGAAGAGCGGGACGCTCTGCGCGACGGCAAGCGGCAGGGCGCCTGCGGCGACGAGCAGGCCGGTCCGCGCGGCGCCACGGCCGCCCCGGCCACGTTCGCCGGGAACTCGCTGCTGCGCGGGGAGCGTTGAGGCGTGCGCTTCCGCCACCGGGACGGCTCCCTCGTCCACCTCGCCTACTGCACCAACGTCCACGCCGCGGAGAGTCTGGACGGCGTCACCGACCAGCTCGACCGGTACGCCGCCCGGGTCCGTGACCGCCTGGACGTTCCCGTCCTCGGCGTCGGCCTGTGGCTGGCCCGCGACGCCGCCCGCGAACTCGCCGCCCGCCCCGACCTCACCGCCCGCCTCCGCGACCACCTGCGCCGCCGCGGTCTGGAGACCGTCACCCTCAACGCCTTCCCGTACGAGGGCTTCCACCGCCCCTCCGTCAAGCACGCCGTCTACACGCCCGACTGGAGCGACCCGCGCCGCCTCGCCTACACCGTCGACTGCGCCCGCGTCCTGGCAGGCCTGCTGCCCGACGACGTCACCGAGGGCAGTGTCTCCACCCTGCCGCTGGGCTGGCGCACCGACTGGACCCCGCAGCGCCATGCGACCGCACGCCGCCAACTCACCCTGCTTGCCGCCGAGTTGGCCGAGCTGCGCAGGGAAACCGGCCGCACCGTCCGGGTCGGCCTGGAACCCGAGCCCGGCTGTGCGGTGGAGACCACCGCACAGGCGGCCCGGCTGCTCGCCAAACTGCCCGCGGAACTCGGCGTCTGCCTCGACACCTGCCACCTGGCGGTCCAGTTCGAGGAACCCGCCGCAGCCCTCGCCCGCCTCCACGACGCGCACCTCGACGTCGTCAAGGCACAGATCTCCCGCGCCCTGCACGTGCCCGACCCCGGGGCCCCCGGCCGCGCCGAGCACCTCGCCGGCTACGCCGAGCCCCGCTTCCTGCACCAGACCCGGATGTGCGCCGCCGACGGCACCGTCCACGGCGCCGACGACCTCGCCGACGCCCTGCACGGCCCGCTGCCCCGCACCGGCCCCTGGCGGGTGCACTTCCACACCCCGCTGCACGCCGACCCCGAGCCCCCGCTCCGGGCCACCGGCGACGTGCTCGAAGCCACCCTCCGCGTTCTGCTGGGCGGCCCCCGCGCGCACGTGCGCCACCTGGAGACCGAGACCTACACCTGGGAGGTGCTGCCCGCGGCGGCCCGCCCCCGCGACCGCGACGACCTCGTCGCGGGCATCGCCGCGGAACTCGACTGGACCCGCGACGCCCTGCTGCGCCTCGGCCTCGCCGAGGACACCGCCCCCACCCGACCGGGACCCGTGACCGGCCCCGGTACCGCCCGCCCGGAGGTGACCGTCCCATGAGCCGTCTCGTCGTCCTCGACGTCGTCGGAGTGACCCCCCGCCTGCTGCGCCACATGCCCGCCCTGCGGGCCGTGGCCGAGCACGGCACCGCAGCCGCCCTCGATCCGGTCCTGCCCGCGGTCACGTGCACGGTGCAGTCCACCTTCCTCACCGGCGAACCCCCCTCCGGGCACGGCGCGGTGGGCAACGGCTGGTACTTCCGCGACCTCGGTGAGGTCCTGCTCTGGCGCCAGCACAACGGCCTGGTCCAGGGCGAGAAGCTGTGGGAGGCCGCCCGGCGCGAGCGCCCCGGCCTCACCGTCGCCAACATCTGCTGGTGGTACGCGATGGGCGCGGACGTCGACTGGACCGTCACCCCCCGGCCCGTGTACTACTCCGACGGCAGCAAGGAGCCCGACTGCTACACCTGGCCGCCGTCCCTGCACGACGAACTCACCGCACGCCTCGGCCCGTTCCCGCTGTTCACGTTCTGGGGCCCGAACGCCGGCATCACCTCGACCCGGTGGATACTCGCCGCCGCCCGCCACGTCTTCGACACCCACCGCCCCGACCTGAGCCTGGTCTACGTCCCGCACCTCGACTACGACCTCCAACGCCACGGCCCCGACTCGCCGCAGGCCCGCCGCGAGGCCCGCCGCCTCGACGACGCGCTCGCCCCCTTCCTGCGCCACCTGCGCGAGGAGGGCGCCACCGTGGTCGCGCTGAGCGAGTACGGCATCACCCCGGTGCGGCGGCCCGTCGACGTCAACCGCGCACTGCGCCGTGCGGGCCTGCTCCAGGTGCACACCCAGGCCGGCATGGAGTACCTCGACCCGCGGACCTCCGCGGCGTTCGCCGTCGCCGACCACCAGATCGCCCACGTGTACGTCGCCGACCCCGACGACCTGCCCCGGGCGCGGAAGGTGCTGGAGGAGCTGGACGGGGTGGCGGAGGTGCTCGACGGTCCCGGCAAACAACGGCACGGGCTCGACCACGAACGCGCCGGCGACCTCGTCGTCGTGGCCGAACCGGACGCCTGGTGCACGTACTACTACTGGCTGGACGACGACCGGGCACCCGACTTCGCCCGGCAGGTCGACATCCACTCCAAGCCCGGCTACGACCCCGCGGAACTGCTCTACGACCCGGACGTGCCCGGCGTACGGCTGCGCGCCCTCGGCTCCGTGGCCCGCAAGAAGGCCGGTCTGCGTTACCGGATACGCACCGTGCCCCTGGACCCGTCCGGGGTCCGCGGCAGTCACGGCCGCCCGGTGGACGACCCCGAGGACGGGCCGGTGTTCCTGTGCGACACCCCGGTCACCGGGGCCGCGACCGTGGCCGCCACCGAGGTCAAGGGCCTGCTCCTGGAACTGCTCACACGTGAGAGCGCCTCGCGCGAGGCGGCGCCGGCGGGCGCCACCGGTTGACCGGGACGCCACCGGTCGACCGGGAGACGCGAAGGCCCGGGAGACGCGAAGGCCCGGGACACCCGTAAGGCAGGTGTCCCGGGCCTTGACCGTGACCGGGGAGGCGCGTCAACGGCGCGGGGCGCGCGCGGCGGTGTACTGCCGGCGGAGCAGCCCGTAGATCAGGGTGTCGGTCCACTGGCCGGTGCGGGGGTTGAGGGAGAACTCGGGGCGCAGTCCTTCGCGCCGGAAGCCCACACGTTCCAGCAGCGTCGCCGACGGTGTGTTGCGGGTGTCGCATTCGGCGGAGACGCGGTGCAGGCCACGGTCGAGGAAGAGGTGGTCGAGGAGCGCGGTGACCATTTCGGTGCCGTACCCCCGGCGCTGGTGGGCGGGCGCGAGGGTGAAGCCGACCTCGGCCTGCCGGAGGTTGTCGTCGAGCCATACGGCGAGGTCGCCCACCAGGACCCCCTCGCCCCGGTGCTCGACCGCGTAGTGGAACCAGCCCGGATCGACTGGCCGCTCGGACGCGTACCGCAGCACCTGCTCCGCGGCGTCCTGCTCGCTCAGAGGGGAACGCCAGACCTGGTAGCGGGCCACCACCGGATCGCTGCGGTATGCGCGCAGCGGGGCGGCGTCATGGGGAGCGAAGTGGCGCAGCAGAAGGCGGGGCGTCTCGATCAGCGGGGCGGCCCGGCACGGCTGTGCCCGTACGGAAAGGGCCTGGTCTCCTACGGCAAGGTCCTGGTCTCGTACGGAAAGGTCCTGGTCACGTGTGGCAAGGGCCTCGTCGAGGCCGCCGGGCCCGGTCGGTGCGTTCATTCACCGCACCGTGTTCCCGGGAGTCAGACCGTGACCGGCGGGCACCGAGGCGAGCGCCGTGTCCTCGTGCACGACCCGGTTCTGCTCGTCCACGAACACCACGCGTGCGTCGAGCTTCGCCGCCTCGGCGTCCGGCACCGTCGCGTACGCGATGACGATCACCAGGTCGCCGTTCTGGACCAGCCGGGCCGCGGCGCCGTTCACCCCGATGATGCCGCTGCCCCGGGGGCCCTCGATCACGTACGTCTCCAGGCGGTTGCCGTTGTTGATGTCCACCAGGTGGATCTGCTCGCCGGGGAGCAGATCGGCGGCGTCCATCAGGTCGGCGTCGATGGTGAGGGAACCGACGTAGTTCAGGTCGCACTGCGTGACGGTGGCGCGGTGGATCTTGGACTTGAGCATCGTACGGAACATGAATTCCGCCTCTCGGGCCTGTGGGGATTTGCTTCGGATCATTGCGAAGGGGCACGCACGAGGGGGCGCCGGGGAATTCATGGCGCGGCTTCCCGGGAATGGGCGTGCCGGAAACATCGCCCTCCGGGGAGGGCGTGGCGCCGTCATAGTAGGCATACGAACGGCCGATATGGATACCCCTCCGGGAGACCACTGAATTGTTGCAGGATGGCGAGCCGGGTGTGGCCGTGAGGTTTTCGGCCGACGCCTTCTCGCGCGGATTGCTCCCGCGGTCCACGGCGGCCGGCCGGTTCCCCGGCCGGTCGTAGGGCTGGTCGTACGGCCGGTCCAACGGGTCCTTCGTGCGCGGGAAGCGCGAGATGGTTGGTGTCATATGTCCGCTACGCGCCCCTTGCCTGCATAGCGCCAATTTTCTGGTGCTCATGTTCTGCCGGTGCAGGTTGGTGAGCGGCAGCGGGGCTGGAAAGAGTGCCGACGCCTGTGGAATTCTCCGGGGTGGCACGAGGGGGGAATTCGGTTCCCGCCCTCGCAATCACGCCCCAGGCATTCACCCCCCAGGCATTCGCCCCTTCTTATTTCGTTCGCATTCGTCCGTGAAAACGGAACGGTGCACAGTGGGAAAGGAGATTCACATGACCGTGGAAATCACGTCCTCGGACGCGCAAGTGATGGCCGAGCAGATCGCAGAGGCCTTCAAAGAGGTGCTGGGCGCGGACGAAGCGCCCGACACGCACAGCGGATTCCTGGACATCGGCGGCGACTCGCTCACGGCAGCCCGCGCGGTGTCCCTCATCAGCGGCCGGCTCGGCGTCCGGGTCACCGTGCGCGACCTCTTCCGGGCGCGCACGGCGGCAGGCCTCGCCGACCTGGTCCTCAGGCGCCAGGCCGCCTGACCCGACCCGCAGCAGTGCCGGTCCGCAGGGGCCGTCCCGTGCGGGGACCCCGGCGGAGCGTGAGCACGTGTTCGTACGAGTTGACGAGTTGACGAGAGGTAGAGACATGGTGGCGCAGACGTACCGCGTGGTCGTGAACGGCGAGGAGCAGTACTCGCTCTGGCCGGCCGGCCGCGAACTGCCGGATGGCTGGTTCGACGAGGGGACCTCCGGCTCCAAGGAGGAGTGCCTCGCTCACGTCGAGCAGGTGTGGACGGACATGCGGCCGCTCAGCCTGCGACAGGCTCGGTGAGAAAACGGCCATGACGACGATCGAGGAAACAGCCGGAACGGGGAACACGGCCGCCCAGAAGGGCCGGGACGCGAGGGCGCTCGCGGCCGCGCGGCGCGAGCTGCTGGAGCAGCGTCTGCGCGGTGGTCGGCCGACAGCCGACTCGACCTCGGACGCCTCCATGGCCATACCGAGGCTGCCGGAAGGCCGGAGCGCGCCGCTGGCACCCGTACAGCACAACCTGTGGGTCGCCGACCGTCTGACGTCGGACAACTCCACGTTCAGCGTCCACCGCGTACTGCGGCTGACCGGGCGGCTCGACCGCGACGCAGTCCGGCGGACGCTGGACGCGCTGGTCGAGCGGCACGAGACCCTGAGGATGGCCTTCAGGGACGACAGCCCGCCCAGCCAGCGCCCGCTGCCCGCGCACCCCGCCGCGCTGCGCACCGTCGACCTCGGCCACCTGCCGCCGGCCGCACGGGGCAACGCGGCGGTACGGGTCGCCGAGCAGGAGATCAAGGACCCCTTCGACCTGGAGAACGGTCCCCTCTTCCGGGCGGTGCTCGCGGTGTGCGACGACACCACGCACCTCCTGGTGCTGAACCTGCACCACTGCATCGCCGACGAGTGGTCGTGCGGTGTACTGGCCCGCGAGTTCGGGGCGCTCTACGCCGCGTGCGTACGGGGCACCGCCGACCTCGCCCAGGTGCTGCCCGAGCTGCCCGCCTCGTACACCGACTACGCGGCCTGGCAGTCGGGCCGGCTCTCCGGTGATCTGCTCGACGGGCAACTCGCCTACTGGCGCACCGCGTTGGAAGGGGTCTCGCCGGTCCTGGAGCTGCCGACCGACCACACCCGGCCGCCCGAACCGTCCTTCTGGGGACACGGCGCCCGCCGCCGGCTGTCCCCCGAGGTCAGTGCCGCGCTGCGGGACTTCGCCCGCCGTCACCGCATCACCCTCTTCACCGCCCTGCTGACGGTCTTCGCCGCCCACCTGCACCGCTGGAGCGGCGGCCAGGAACGCTTCTCGGTGCTCACCCCGGTCTCCGGGCGGGTCACCGCCGAGACGGAACCCCTGATCGGGATGCTGGCGAACACGATGCCGCTGACCGTGGACGTCACCGACGGGCCGAGCTTCGCCGCCCTGGCCGAGCGCATGCACACGGTCGTGCTGGGAGCCCTGGAACACCAGGACGTCACCTTCGAGCAGCTGGTCGCCGACTCCGGGCACCCCCGGGACTCCTCCCGCAACCCGCTGTCCCAGGTCATGTACCAGTGCATCGAGCCCCGCGAACACATATGGAACCTGCCGGGACTTGAGGTCGAGCGGGAACGGGTGCGCACCGCCTCCGCGAAGGTCGACCTGTCGCTGGTCGCGGTCAACCTGGAGGAGGGCATCAGGCTCGACCTGGTGGGGGAGAGCACGCTGTTCGAGCCGGCGACGGTGGAGCGGATGCTCGATTCGCTGGTCGAGTTCCTCGGCCGCGCCCTGCACACGCCGGACGCCGCCGTCGGCGAGGTCGACCTGCTGTCCGACGCCGAACGCGAACTCGTCGTGCACGGCTTCCACACCCCCGCCGGCCCCGCCGCCACCGCGCCCGATGGCACCGTGCTGGACCTCTTCGCTGCCGCCGTGGCCGCCACGCCCGAGGCGCCCGCGGTCACCTTCGGCACGACCTCCCTGACCTACCGGGAGCTGGACGAGGCCTCGGACCGCACGGCCGCCCGGCTGCGGGCCGCCGTACCCGGACCCGGCGCGCTCGTCGGCATCCACCTGGCCCGCACCGAGCGGCTCGTCGTCGCGCTGCTGGGCGTGTGGAAGGCGCGCTGCGCCTATCTGCCGCTGCCGTTGGAGCACCCCGCCGAGCGGCTGCGCGCCATGCTGGGCGACGCCGGGGTCGCCCTCGTCGTCGCCGACCGGGGACGCTACGCGCTGGGCGACGCGGTGCCGGTCCTGTACGCGGACGAGGTAGCCGCCGAGGAAGCAGCCGCAGAAGAAGCGGACGCGGGGGAGCGCGTCCCGGCCGCCGCCGCCGGACCGGGGCCTTCCGACCTCGCCTACCTGCTCTACACCTCGGGCTCCACCGGCCGCCCCAAGGGGGTGGCCGTGGAGCACTCGGGGCTGGTCAACTTCCTGTCCGGCACGCGGCAGCGGCTCGACGCCGGCCCGCACGACGTGTGGCTGGGCCTGACCGGTCTGTCGTTCGACATCTCGCTGGTCGAGATGTTCCTGCCGCTGATCTGCGGAGGCCGGGTCGTACTGGCCCCCGAGGACGCCGCACGGGACGGAGCCGTCGCCGCCCGCGTCGCCCGCGACCACGGCGTCACCCATGTGCAGGCGACCCCTTCGGGCTGGCGCATCCTGCTGGCCGCCGACGCACGGCTGCCCCGGCTGGCCGTGGCCATGACGGGCGGCGAGACGCTGCCGCCGTCCCTGGCCGCCGAACTCCGGGACCGGGCCCGGCTGCTGTTCAACTGCTACGGGCCCACCGAGAGCACCGTGTGGGCCACCTACGACGACGTCAGTGACCCGGCCGGCGAGATCACCGTCGGCACCCCCATCGACCACGTCGCCGTGTACGTCCTCGACGGCGCCATGCGGCCGGTGCCCCTCGGCGTGCCGGGCGAGCTGTACGTGGGCGGCGCCGGAGTGGGACGCGGCTACCACGCGCGCCCTGAACTCACCGCCGGGGCCTTCGTTCCCGACCCGTTCGGGCCGCCCGGGGCCCGCCTGTACCGTACGGGCGACCTGGGAGCCCGCCGCGCGGACGGCCGGATACGCTTCCTCGGCCGCAACGACCACCAGGTCAAGGTCCGCGGCCACCGCATCGAACTCGGTGAGATCGAGGCCCGGTTGGCCGAGCACCCCGGCGTGGAGCACGCCGCGGTCGTCGTCCAGCACACCCCCGGCGGAGCCCGGCTCGTCGGCTATGTCGTCGGCGGCCCGTCACACGACGCACTGCGGCGCCACCTGTCGGCAGCCCTCCCGGCGGCCATGGTGCCCGCCGTCTTCGTCACCCTGCAGGACATGCCGCTGTCGTCGAACCGCAAGGTCGACCGCAACCGGCTGCCCGCCCCACAGGTCGCGGCCCCGGCGGAGAGCCTGCCTCCCGCCGACGGGGTCCAGCGGGCCCTGGCGGACGTGTGGTCCCGGCTGCTGGGCGTCCCGACGGTGGGCGCCCAGGACAACTTCTTCGAGCTCGGCGGCGACTCGGTCAGCGCCGTGTTCCTCGTGTCGAAGGCCCGCGAGGCCGGCTACGCCCTCACCGCGCGCCAGGTCTTCGCCCACCAGACCCTCTCCGAACTCGCCGCCGTCGCCACCCCGTTGGACACCGAAGGCGCGAGCCGCACCGTCGGCCCCGACGACTTCCCGCTCGCCGGACTGGACCGGGACGGCCTGGAGCGCGCCTTGTCCGGACTGCCACCCGAGGAGGTGCAGGACATCTACCCCTGCACCCCGCTCCAGGCGGGCATGCTCTTCCACAGCCTCCACGACCCGGACGGCGGCGCCTACTTCACCCAGTACCGCTGGGAGATCGAGGGCGACCTCGACCCGGACCTGCTCGTCGCCGCCTGGCAGCACGTACTGGACCGGCACGACGCGCTTCGCTGCTCCTTCCGCTGGGAGGGCCTGGAGCGCCCGCTGCAGATCGTGCACCGCAGCGCACCGGCCGACTTCACCGTCCTGGACTGGACCGACACCCCCGCCGACAACCCCGCAGAGACCGGGACCGGCACCCCCGCCGACGCGTGCGCGGAGCGGCTGGACGCCCTGCTCGCCGAGGAGCGCGAACGCGGCTTCGACCTGTTCCGCACCCCGCCCCAGCGTTTCCACCTGATCCGCACCGGACCCGCCCGCCACCACCTGGTGTGGCACAGCCACCACATCCTCGCCGACGGCTGGAGCGTGGGCCCCCTCCTCAACGAGGTCTTCGCCACCCTCACCGCACTGCGCAGGGACGGCCGCCCGCCGCAGGACCTGCCCGCGCCGGTCTCGCACCGCACCTACGTGGAGTGGCTGGAGCGCCAGGACCCGCAGACCGCCGAGCGCCACTGGCGCGACACCCTCACCGGCTTCGTCGAACCCACCGCGCTCCCCGTCGTACGCCCGGCCCCCGCCGAAGGACCCGCCGGAGAGGCACGTACCGTCGAACTGGCCCTGGACGACGAGCTGGTGGAGCAACTGACCCTGCTCGCCCGCGGCCGGCGCTGCACACTCGGCACGGTGTTCCAGGGCGCCTGGGCACTGCTGCTGGGACGGTGGAGCCGACAGCGCGACGTCGTGTTCGGCCTCACCGTTTCCGGGCGGTCCGCCGACCTCCCGAAGATCGAGCAGACGGTCGGCCTGCTCTCCAACACCCTTCCCGTACGCGTCGGTTGGGAGGAGAGCGACCGGCTCGGCGACTGGCTCGGACGCCTGGGCGGACAGCTCGGGGCGCTGCGCGACGTCGAGCACAGCGCCCTGGTGGACATCCGCGGCTGGTCCGGCGTGCCGGGCAACCAGCAGCTGTTCGACAGCATCCTCGTCGTGCAGAACCTGGCCGTCGCCGAACGCGCCGACCTCGGCGGACTGGGCGTGCGCATGGGCCCCGTCCACCAGAACAGCGGCTACCCGCTGATGCTGAACATCAAGTTCGCGCCGAAGCAGTCCGCCGTCCAGCTCATCCACGACGACGCCCGGGTCGACACCGGTGACGCCGAGCGCCTGCTGCGCTCGTACCTCCGGCTGCTCACCGCCTTCGTACAGCAGCCGGACGGCCTGCTGACCGAGCTGCCGATGCTGCCGGACACCGACCACGACCTGGCCGTGCGCCGGTGGAACGACACCGCGCGTACCTTCCCCGCCGCCACGACCGTGCCCGCGATGATCGCCGGGCAGTGCGTGCGCACCCCGCACGCGACAGCGGTCGTCCAGGACGGGGACGACCGGTCCTACGCGGAGCTCGACGCCTGCGCGACCCGGATCGCGCGGCGGCTGCGCGCCGCCGGTGTGGAACCGGGCGACCGGGTGGCGCTGCGGGTGGACCGGTCGGCCGCCATGGTCGCCGCGGTGCTCGCGGTGTGGCGGGCCGGCGGCGTCTACGTACCGCTGGACCCCGAGTACCCCGACGAGCGGACCGCCTTCGTCCTCTCCGACTCCGGGGCCCGGGTGCTCCTCACGGACGACGAGCCGTCCCCGGGGGCCGTCCCCGACGGCGTCAGTGTGCTCCGTACCGACGCCCCCGGCACCCCCGTGGAGGCGGACGGCACCCCCGTTTCCGTACGGCCGGACGACCTGGCCTATGTGCTGTACACCTCCGGTTCCACCGGCCGCCCCAAGGGCGTGGAGGTCTCCCACGGCTCGCTCGCCCACCTGGTCGCCGCCATGACCCACACGCTGGACCCGTCGGACACGACCGGCCCCCAGGTGTGGCTGGGACTGACCGCCCTGTCCTTCGACATCTCCACCGTGGAGCTGTTCGTGCCGCTGACCACCGGCGGACGGATCGTCGTGGTGCCCGAGGAGGGGCGCTGGGACGCCGCCGCACAGCGCGACCTCATCCGTGCCCACGGGGTCACCCACGTCCAGGCCACCCCGTCCGGCTGGCGCCTGCTGCTGGCAGCCGGGTTCGGCGCCGAGGACGGCGTCGCCGTCGGACTCGCGGGCGGCGAGGCACTGCCGAAACCCCTGGCGGACGAACTGAGCGCCCGCCTGCCCCGGCTGGTCAACGTCTACGGCCCGACCGAGGCGACCGTCTGGACCACCCACGACCGGGTCACCCCCGGCCAGGACGAGGTCACCATCGGCCTCCCGCTGCCCAACACCACCGCCTACGTCCTCGACGAGGCGATGCGCCCCGTCCCCGTCGGCGTACCGGGCGAGCTGTATCTGGGCGGCACCGGTGTGGCACGCGGCTACCACGCCCGCCCCGGCCTCACCGCACGCAGCTTCGTGCCCGACCCGTTCGGCGCACCCGGCACCCGGCTCTACCGGACCGGCGACCTCGTCGCACGCCGCGCCGACGGCCGCCTGCGCTTCCTCGGCCGCACCGACCACCAGGTCAAGATCCGCGGCCACCGCATCGAACTCGGCGAGATCGAGGAGGCGTTGACCCGCCACCCCGACGTGCGCAGCGCCGCCGTGACCGTCCACCGGGACGACAGCGGCGAGGAGTTCCTCACCGGTTACGTCGCCGGAGCCGGCCCCGGCCCCGACCCGGCCGACGTACGCGCCTTCCTGCGCGCCGAGCTGCCCCGCCCGATGGTGCCCGCCCACCTGGTCGTACTGGAGCGGCTGCCGCTCAATCCGGCCGGCAAGGTCGACCGCAAGGCGCTCCCCGCCCCCGGCACGGCCGCACCCGGCGCCGCACGGCACGTCCCCGCGCGCACCCCGAGGGAACGCACCCTCGCCGGCATCTGGGAGCAGGTCCTGGGCGCCGCCGAAGTCGGCGTGGAGGACGACTTCTTCGCCCTGGGCGGCAACTCCCTCAAGGCGGTCATGGTCTCCGCCAGGTCCCGGGAGGCGGGCCTTCCCGTGACCACCCGGCAGATCTTCGCCCACCCCACCGTCGGCGCGCTCGCCGCCCTCGCGGACCGGGCGCCCACCGCGTCGGGTCCGGCTGCCGAGCCCTTCCAGCTCGCCGGACTCGACCCGCAGGACCTGGACACGTTCCTGGACGCCGTGGGCAGGGAGCGGACCGAGGACGTCCTGCCCCTGTCGCCCCTGCAGACGGGCCTGCTGCTGCACACCCTCGCGGAGACCGGCGACTACGTGCGCAGCTTCGCCGTGGACCTCGAAGGCGACTTCGACAGCGCCGCCTTCGAGGAGGCGTGGGCCCATCTCGTGGAGCGCCACGCGATCCTGCGCTCCACCTTCCACTGGTCGGACCTGCCGCACCCGGTCCAGGCCGTCCGCCGCGCGGCCCCGCCCCGCTTCCGGCACGAGGACCTCTCCCCTCTGAGTGCCGACCTGCGCGCACAGCGGCTCGGCGAGCTCACCGATGAGGCGAAGCGCACCGTCTTCGACCTGGTCGAGGCCCCACCGGCCCGGTTCCTGCTGATCCGCGTCCGGGGCGATCTGCACCGCTTCGTCTGGACCACGCACCACGTCGTCTTCGACGGCTGGAGCCTGCACGCCCTGTTCGCCGAGGCGTTCGACCTCTACCGGGCCCGCCGCGACACCGGCCGGCTCCCCGAGCTGCCCGCCCCGCCCCCGTACCGGGACTACCTGCGCCGGCTCGCCGAACTCGGCACGGGCGACGCCGCCGCCCGGGAGAGGGCCCACTGGCGCGAGACCCTGGACGGCTTCACCCGGCCCACCCCGCTGCCCGGCAGCCGGCCCACCGGCGTGGGCGACGGTGTGTGGAACGCCCGGCAGACCCTCCCGGCCCCCCTCCACGACGCACTGGAACGGACCGCCCGGCGCCACCGCGTGACGCTCGGCACCCTGATCCACACGGCGTGGTCCCTGCTGCTGAGCCGTACCAGCGGGGAGCGGGACGTCGTGTTCGGCACCACCGTCTCGGGCCGCTTCAGCGACGTCGAAGGAGTCGACCGCATGGTCGGCCTGCTGATGAACACGCTGCCCCTGCGCATCACGGTGGACCCCGACCGCCCCCTCGCCGACCTGCTCGGCGACGTCCTGGCACGCGTCACCGACGTGGCCGGACGCGCCCATGTCGCCCTGACCGACGTACAGCGGGCGAGTGAAGTGCCGCGCGGGCGGCAGCTGTTCGACAGCCTGGTCGTCTTCACCGAGACGGACGGCGGCCTTCCGGCCGAGGTCGTGCCGGTGACCGACGACGGGGCCCGCGACACCGGCTACCCGCTGGTTCTGGAGGCCACCCGCACCGACCGGCTCACCCTGGAGGTCGGCTGCCGACAGGCCCTCTACGACCGGGCCACCGCGGAGCGGCTGCTCGCCCAGACGGTGCAGCTGCTGACCGGCCTGACCGAGGACCACGCCAAGGCCGCCGACGTGCCGATGCTGTCGGCCGAGGAGCGCACCCAGGTCGTCCACGGCTGGAACGACACGGTCACCGCCTTCCCGGACGACCGCACCCTGCACTCCCTCATCGAGGCACAGGCCGCCGCCACCCCGGAAGCCCCCGCCGTCCGGATCGGCGCCGACACCCTCACGTACGGCGAGCTCAACGCGCGCGCCAACCAAGTGGCCCACCGGCTGCGCCGCGAAGGCGTCCGTGCGGGAGACCTGGTGGCCCTGTGCACCGAACGCTCCGCGGAACACGTCGTGGGACTCCTCGGCATCCTCAAGTCCGGTGCGGCGTTCGTCCCCGTCGACCCCGAACACCCCGCCCGCCGCCGCGAGTTCGTACTCGCCGACGCCGGCGCCCGCCTGGTGCTCACCCACACCCGGCTGCTGGCGGGCCTGACCCCGGACGAGGACTCCGGCCCCGCCGCCCTCGCCCTGGACGACCCCGCACCCTGGTCCGGCGAACCCACCCACGACCCCGGCCCCACCGCCCTGCCCGCCGACCTCTGCTCGCTCTACTACACCTCCGGCTCCACCGGCCGGCCCAAGGGCGTGGCCTCGCACCACGCGGGCTGGGTCAACCGGATGGCCTGGATGCAGCGCCGGCACGGTCTGCGGGCGGGCGACGCGGTCCTGCACAAGACCACACTCACCTTCGACGACGCGGCCGTGGAAATCCTCTGGCCGCTCATCACCGGAGGCCAGGTCGTCCTGCTGCCGCCGGGCGCGCACCGCGACGCCCACGCCATCGCCGAGAGCGTCCAGCAGCACGACGTGGTGCACGTGCAGTTCGTCCCCAGCGTGCTGGAGGTCTTCCTCGACGTCCTCACCCCGGCGGCGGCCGCCGCCATGACCCGGCTGCGGTCCGTCCTCACCAGCGGCGAGGCCCTGCGCCCCGCTCTGGTACGGCGCTTTCGCGAGCTCTTCGGCGACCGGGTGAGCCTGGACAACACCTGGGGCGCCACCGAGGTCTCCATCGACTCGACCTGCCGCGTGTGCACCGCAGACGACGCCGCCGCCGACACCGGGGCGGTCGCCCTCGGACTGCCGCTCGACAACAACACCGTCCACGTCCTCGACGACGCGATGAACCCCCTTCCCACCGGCGTCACCGGCGAACTCTTCATCGGCGGGCCGACCCTGGCCCGCGGCTACCACCGACGCGCGGCACTGACCGCCGAGCGGTTCCTGCCGGACCCGTTCGGACCACCGGGGTCCCGGCTGTACCGCACCGGCGACCTGGGGCGCCGCCGCGCCGACGGTGTCCTGGAATTCGTCGGCCGCACCGACCACCAGGTCAAGATCGCAGGCGTACGCGTGGAACTCGGCGAGATCGAGGACGTGTTGCGCCGGGCGCCCGGCGTCCGGGACGCGGTCGTCGACGTACGCGTACTGAACGACGTCAAGGTCCTCGTCGGATACACCGTCGGCGCCGCCGACCCCGACCGGACCCGGGCGGCCCTGCGCGCCGAGCTGCCCGACGCCATGGTGCCGAGGTTCCTGGTCGCCGTGGAGCGGGTGCCGCTCAACCCCAACGGCAAGGTGGACCGGGCGGCCCTGCCCGACCCGGACCCCGACGACCGGGAGACGCCGTCCGGCGACCGGGTCGCTCCGCGCACCGCCACGGAACGGGTCCTGGCCGGCATCTGGTCCCGGGTCCTGGGCGTACGGCAGATCGGAGTGCACGACAACTTCCGTGTCCTGGGCGGCGATTCCATCCTGCTGATCCACACGGTCGCCCGCGCACGGGAGGCGGGACTGACCGTCACCCCGCGGATGGTCTTCGCCCACCCCACCGTCGCCGATCTCGCCGCAGCCGCCGACGAGGCCGCCGCGCACGGCCGGCAGACCGTCGTCCACGCCGAACAGGGCCCCGTCACCGGAGAGGTGCCCTTCACCCCCGTCCAGCGCCAGTACGCCGAACTGGGGCCGCGCGACCGCTTCAACCAGACCCAGCTGCTCGACGTCGACCCCGGCATCACGCCCGACACCCTGCGGGCCGCCCTCACCGCCCTGATCGCCCACCACGACGCGCTCCGGCTGCGCTGGACCCGCAGGGCGGGGCAGTGGCACCAATACCTGGCGCCGCACGACGCGGACCACGACACGGACCCGCTCACGGTGGTCGGTGCCGAGGAGGACGCCGACGCCGCGGCGGAGGCCGCGCACGCCGGACTCGACCTGGCCGAAGGGCCGTTGCTGCGGGCCGTCCTGCTGGAACCGTCCGGCCGGCTGCTCCTGGTCGTGCACCACGTGGCCGTCGACACCGTGTCCTGGAACATCCTGGTGGAGGACCTCCACACGCTCTGCTCCGGCGGCACACTGCCCGCCAAGACCACCTCCGTACGGTACTGGGGCGAGCGCCTGCGGACGTACGCGCAGAGCGAGGAGTTCGACGCGGAGGCCGCCTACTGGGCGCTGCCGCGGCCCGACGTGCCGCAGCTCCCCGCGAAGGGGACCGACTCCCCCTCCCTCCAAGGTGGTTCGCGCACCCTGCGGGCCGTCCTGCCGGCGCCCCTCACGGAGGACCTGCTGCGCCGGGCCGCCGCGGCCCGCGAGGTCGAGCCCGAGCACCTCATGCTGGCCGCCCTGGCCCACACCCTCGCCGAGACCACCGGCGGCGACACCTGCGCCATCGACGTCGAACGCCACGGGCGCGAGCCCCTGTGCGACGACGTCGACCTCTCCCGTACGGTCGGCTGGTTCACCAGCGTCCAGCCCCTGCGGCTCACCCGCCCCGCACCCGGCGGCGCGGACGTCTGGGTCGACGTGGTCGCCGAACACACCAGGACCCCCGCCTGGCGGGGCATCGGCCACGGACTCGCCCAGCAGTTCAGGGACACCGGCGACAAGGAGCCAGGGGCGCAGGTCTCCTTCAATTACCACGGCCGCCGCGACCCCGCGGGCGCCACGGACGCCCTCCTGCGCCCGCTGCCCCACACCCTCGGCGAACCCGTCGACCCCGGGCAGCACCGCTCGCACCCGGTGGAGATCGACGCGGCGGTCCTCGACGGCGAACTGCACGTCGAATGGCGCTACGACGCCGACCGGTTCGACGCCACCGCCGTACGGGACCTGGCCGACCGGCACCTGCGGCACCTCACAGGACTGGTGGAGGACGCCGCCGCGCCGCGACAGCGCTCCGAGGCGTTCGTACGCCGGCTGTTCGCCGGAACTCCCGCACCCCTGCTGCCGATGCTGCGCCACAAGGTGCCCGGGGTGAGCATCGCGGTGATCGCCGACGGCGACCTGCGGGGGGCCTGGGGCTTCGGCACCCTCGGCGCCGACGACCCCACCGCGGTCGACGACCGCACGCTCTTCCAGGTCGGGTCCATCAGCAAGCACGTCACGGCCCTGGCTGTGATGCGCCTGGTCCAGGACGGGCGCCTGGACCTCGACACGGACATCAACCGGCTGCTGACCACCTGGCGGCTGCCCGGCGACGGCGTCACCCTGCGCCACCTGCTCACCCACACCGCCGGCCTTGGGGCACAGTCCTACGACGGCTACCGCGCGGACGGGCCGCTGCCCACGCTCCGCCAGGTGCTCGACGGCCATGCCCCGGCGCTGACACCCCCGGTGCGGCCCGAGGCTCCGCCGGGCGCGCCGTTCGCGTACTCCAGTGCCAACTACACCGTGCTCCAACAGGTACTGGAAGACGTCACCGGCCAGGACTTCGCCCCGCTCATGCGGGCGCTGGTGCTGGACCCGCTGGGCATGCGGGACAGCGACTTCACGCCGTGCGTCCCGCGCCTCACCGGCACGACGGTCGCCCGCAACCACGACACGGCGGGCGCAGCCCACCCGGAGGGCTGGCACCTGTACGCGGAGTCCGCGGCCGGCGGACTGTGGTCCACCCCGCGGGACCTGGCCCGGGTGGCGATCGAGATCCAGCGGGCCGTGACCGGCGGGCCCGCCGCGTTCCTCGGCGCCGACGCCGCCGCCGAAATGCTGCGCCCCCACCCCGGCACCCCGGGCGGTCTCGGCGTGGTCGGCAAGCCCTACGGCGACCGCCGCTGGTTCGGCCACACCGGGGGAGTCCCCGGTTTCCGCTCGCTGACCTGGTCGGACCCCGACCGCGGTCTCGGACTGGTCGTCACGGCCAACTCCGACGCCGGTGAGGACTTCCTGCGCGAGCTGCTGCACGACCTCGGAGTCGGACTGGAGGACGCACGATGGTGACGATCGACACCGCCTTCCGCCACTGGGCGGTCATGACCCCGGACGCCGTCGCGCTGCGCGCGCCCGGCACCCGCCTCACCTACGCCGGCCTGGACGCCGCCGCCGACCGGCTGGCCGCCCGGCTGCGACGGCTCGGCGTACGGCACCAGGAACTCGTCGGCGTGGCCGCCGTCGCGTCGCCCGGCTTCGTGGTGTCCGCGCTGGCGGTGCTGCGGGCGGGAGCCGCCTACGTACCGCTGGACCTGTCCTATCCCGAGGACCGGCTGGCCCACATGCGGCAGGACAGCGGGGTCCGGGTCGTGGTCGCCTCCGGCGGCGCACAGCTGCCCGAAGCCCTCGCCGGCTGCCGGGTCCTCGACCCCGAGGAGGAGCGCCCGGACGAGGACGACAGCGACTCCGTGGCCGCTCCGGCGGTACCGCCCGCCCCCACCGACCTGGCGTACGCGATGTACACCTCAGGATCGACCGGGCGGCCCAAGGCGGTGCTGGTCGAGCAGCGCAACGTCACCGCCTTCGCCCGGCAGCAGGACATCGCTCCGCTCGGGCCCGGCCGCACCATGCTCCAGAGCAGTTCCTTCTCCTTCGACGCGTCGGTGCTGGAGATCTGGGGCGTGCTGCTGCGGGGGGCCTGCCTGGCCTTCCCGCCCGATGACCTGCTGGGCGCCGCAGAACTGGCCGAGGTCCTCAAAGCCGAGGGCGTAACCGACCTGTGGCTGTCGGCCGGCCTCTTCCACCAGGTCGTCGAGGAGGACCCCACCGCCCTCGCGCCGCTGCACACGGTGGTCACGGGCGGGGACGTCGTCTCTCCCGTACAGGTGCGCCGCGCCCTGACCGCCAACCCGGGGCTGACCGTGGCACACATCTACGGGCCGACCGAGTCCACCGTGGCCGTCTGCCGCCAACTGCTCACCGACCCCGGCGCACTGGAGTCCCCGCTGCCGCTGGGCACCCCGCTGCCCGGCGCCCGGCTGCACGTCATGGACGAGGAGGGCCGCCCGCTGCCGGCGGGGGAGACGGGCGAGCTGTGGATCGTGGGAGACACCGTCTCCCGCGGCTACCACAACCGCCCCGGTCTGACCGCCGAACGCTACGTCACCGAACCCGGCACGCGGGAGCGTGCCTACCGCAGCGGCGACCTGGGCCGCAAACGCCCCGACGGCACCGTCGAATTCGCCGGCCGCGCCGACCAGCAGGTCAAGATACGCGGCTTCCGCGTCGAACCCGGCGAGATCGAGGCGGCGCTGGGCGAGGCCCCCGGTGTACGCAAGTGCCTGGTGACCGCGCGCGTCGCACCGCCGGGCGACAAGCGCATCGTCGCCTATGTCGTGCCCCGGCCAGGCACCCCGCTGCGCGCCGCCGACCTGCACCGCTTCCTCGCCGGGCGGCTGCCGCGCCACATGCTGCCCGCCGAGTACACGGCGCTCGACGCCCTGCCGCTGGACGCCAACGGCAAGGAGGACCGGCGGCGGCTGCCCGAACCGGGCTGGGGGCGCGGAACGCTCGCCGTGCTCGCCCCCGCCAACCCCTCCTCCCCTTCCCCCTCCCCTTCCCCCGCCACCCCCTCCTCCTCCCCTTCCCCTTCCCCTTCCTCCGCCACCCTCGCCACGCCTTCCGCCCCGCCCGAGAGGATCTGACCGCACATGTCTCCCACCCTCGATTCCACCGGGGTCCAGGTGGCGCTCAGCCGGGACCAGGAACGGACCTGGTTCGTCGACCAGATGAGCGCTCACCCCTCCGACTACCTCATCCCGCTCCGGCTGCACCTCGCCGGCGCACTCGACCGCGAAGCCCTGCACCGGGCCCTGAACGCCCTGGCGACCCGTCACGAAGTCCTGCGGACCGGCGTCGTCTCCCACGACGAGACCCCCGTCGGCCTGGTCCGCCCGCCCGAAGCGTTCCGGCTGCGCGAGACCGAGGCCGCCGACGCCGAGGCCCTCGACGCCGCACTCGCCCGGGAGGCCGCCGAACCCGTCGACCTCGCGGCCGGCATCCCGCTGCGCGCCCTGCTGATCCGGCACGGCGAACAGGAGCACACCCTCGCCCTGACGGTGCACCACGTCGCCGCCGACGACTGGTCCTGCGCGGTGCTCTACGACGAACTGGCCGCCGACTACGCCGCGTTCACCGCCGGCCTGCCCTCTCCCGTCCCCGAGCCCGCCGAGCCGTACCGCACCGCGGCGGCCCGGCTGGACGCCGCCGCCACCGAGACCGAGACCGCACTGGCAGGACTGCGGCACTGGAAGGACGCCCTGGCCGACCTGACCCCCTTCGAGGTGCCCGGCGACCGCCCCCGGCCGGCCGTGCGCGCCGGACGGGGCGAGGGCCGTACGGCCTTTGTGCTGCCGCCGGACGCCGCCGCCCCGCTCACCGCGCTCGCCCGGTCCGCCGGAGCCACCCCTGCGATGCTGCTGACCGCCGCCGTCCAGGCGGTCCTGTACCGCTGGACCGGCCGGCCCGACGTCACCACCGGCACCACCTACGCCCGCCGGGACGACCCTGCCACCGAACGGCTCGTCGGCGTCCTGATCAACATGCTGCCCCTGCGCGGCCGGCCGGAGCCAGGACTGACGTTCCGCCAGTACGTCGAGCAGCTGCGGGAAGTGTCCCTGGACGCCTTCGACCACGCCGACGTTCCCTTCGACCGGCTGGTCGAGGAACTGGCCCCCGAACGCGACCCGTCCCGCACCCCCCTCTTCCAGGTCCTGGTCAACTTCCGCAGCGGCCGCCGCCGCGCCCCGCAGCTGCCGGGCCTGACCGTGACCGAACTGCCGATGCCCTACGCCGGCGCCAAGTACGACCTCTGCGTCAGCTTCGAGGACCAGCGGGCCGGCCTGTGGTGCGGCGTGAACTGGGACACCGACCTGTACGACGCCACCACCGTCGACCGGCTGACCGGTTGGCTGGAGAACCTGCTGCTCCACGTCGCCGAGCACCCCGACAGCCGCCTGGACGACATCCCGCTGCTGTCCCCCGCGGAGGAAGGGGGCCTGCGCGCCCAGCTCCTGCGGCCGGCCGTCGACACCCCGCGAGCGCCCCTGCACGAACTCGTCGCCCGTCAGGCGGCCGCCACCCCCACGGCCGTCGCCCTGGCCGACGCCGACGGCACCACCACCACGTACGCGGAGCTGGAGGCGGCGGCCAACGCGACCGCCCACCGACTGATCGCGCACGGCGTCGGCCCGGACGTGCCGGTGGGCCTCCTGATCGACCGGTCGGTCCCGATGGTCGTCGGGCTGCTCGGCATCCTCAAGGCGGGCGGAGCCTACCTGCCCATCGAGACCACCACCCCCGCCTCCCGGATCACCACCCTCCTCACCGACGCCCGCGCCGGTGTCTGCCTGACCGCCCCCGAACACGCCGACCTCGTCACCGGGGCGGGCGCCCTGCCCCTCACGGTCGACCCGCTGGCGCAGGCGGAGCCCCCCACCGTGAGCGTCCACCCCGACCACCTCTGCGCGGTGTACTACACCTCCGGCTCCACCGGCCGGCCCAAGGGCGTGGCCTGCACCCACGGCGGCTGGGCCAACCGCATGGCCTGGATGCAGCGCCGGCACCACCTGCGGGCGGGCGAGACGGTCCTGCACAAGACGACCCTGCCCTTCGACGACGCGGCCGTGGAGATCCTCTGGCCGCTCATCACCGGAGGCACCGTCGCGCTGCTGCCGCCCGGCCTGCACCGTGACCCGCGGGCCCTCGTCGACGCCGTGATCCGCCACCGTGCCGTCCACGTGCAGTTCGTACCCAGCGTCCTGGACCTGTTCCTGGAGGAACTGACCGCCGACGACATCACCGCCCTGCGCCGCTCCCTGCGCAGCGTCCTGTCCAGCGGCGAGGCCCTGCGCCCCGCCCTGGTACGCCGGTTCCGCGAGGCGTTCGGCGACGCGGTCAGCCTGGACAACACCTGGGGCGCCACCGAGGTGTCCATCGACTCCACCTTCCACACCTGCGGCCCCCACGACACCGAGGGCACCGGCGCGGTCAGCCTCGGCCGGCCCATGGACAACAACGAGGTCCTGGTCCTGGACCACCGCCTCGCCCCCCTGCCGCCCGGCGTCCCCGGCGAGCTGTGCATCGCCGGAACCGGCCTGGCCCGCGGCTACCTGGGCGACCCGGCGAAGACCGCCGCCGCCTTCGTACCGCACCCCTACCGGCCGGGCGAACGCCTCTACCGCACCGGCGACCGCGGCCGGATGCGCCCCGACGGCACCTTCGCGTACCTGGAGCGCATGGACCGGCAGGTGAAGGTGCGCGGCGTGCGCGTCGAGCTGGGGGAGATCGAGGCCGTGCTCCGCGAGTACCCCGCCGTGACCGACGCCGCGGTCGTCACCCGCTGCGGCCCCTGCGGCGACCTGCGGCTGGCCGCCTACGTCGCGCTCTCCGACGAAACCGCCACCGCCCGTGACGTACGCGCACACCTGTCCTCCCGGCTGGCCGGGTACGCGGTGCCCGCGACCGTCACCGTCCTGCCCGCCCTGCCCCGCTCGGCCAGCGGCAAGCTCAGCCCCGCGAACCTGCCCGAACCCGACCCGGGCGACCACCAGGAGAGCGAACACCTCGCCCCGCGCGACGGGACCGAGCAGGCCGTCGCCGACATCTGGGCCGACGTGCTGGGCCTGCCCCGCATCGGCGTCCTGGACGACTTCTTCTCCTTCGGCGGGCACTCCCTGCTCGCCACCCGTGCCGTCAACCGGATGCGGCGGTCGTTCAGCATCCACCTGCCGCTCAGCGTGATCTTCGAACACCCGACCGTGGCGGCCACGGCGGCACACCTGCACGACCTGATCCTCGCCGAGATAGAGAACCTGTCCGACGACGAGGTGCAGCACCTCCTCGCGGACCCCGCCCACGCCACCAGCCCCGCGGAAAGCGAACGAGGTACGACACGATGAAGGCTCCCCTGCTGTACGAGGCGTTCCTCGACCACGCCGCGCGCACCCCCGACGCGCCGGCCCTCCTGTGGTCCGGCGGCGCCCTGACCTACTCCGCCCTGGAACGCCGCTCGGCCGCGCTGGCCCACCGGCTGACCGCCGCGGGCGTCGGCCGACAGACGGCGCCCACCGGGACGGGCCCCGTGAAAAACCTGGTCGGCATCAGTGTCGGCCGCGGCCCCGACCTGGCCGTCGCCGTGCTCGCCGTCATGCGGGCGGGCGGGGCCTGGGTCCCGCTCGACCCGGCCTACCCGCAGGACCGGCTGGAGTACATGCTGCGCGACTCCGGCGCCACCCTCGTGATCGCCGACGAGGCCTCGGCCCGGCGCCTGCCGGACGGCGTCCGCGTCCTCGCCCCCGAAACCCCGGCCGATTCCGGCTCCTTCGGGTCCTCTGGTTCCTCTAATTCCTCTGTTTCCTTTGGGAGTACGGGCAACCAGGCCGCCCCCGGAACGGCGGTCGGCGAACCCGGCCTGCCCGCGCCCGGTCCCACCGATCTGGCGTACGTCATCTACACCTCCGGCTCCACCGGCCGGCCCAAGGGCGTCCTCGTCGAACACGGCTCCGTCGCCGCCACCGTGTACGGCATGCGCACCGAGTGGGGCGTCACCGCCGGCGACCGCGTCCTGCAGTTCGCCCCGTCCAGCTTCGACGCCTCGGTCTGCGAGACGGGTATCGCACTGACCGCCGGCGCCGCCCTGGTCCTGGCCGACCCCGACAGCATCGTGCCAGGACCCGGCCTGCTGGAACTGATGGCCCGCTTCGAGGTGAGCGTCGCCGTCCTGCCCCCCTCCGTCGTCGCCGCCCTGCCCGACGCCGAACTCCCCGCCCTGCGCACCCTGGCCTGCGCGGGGGAGGCCCTGCCCGCCGAGGTCGCGGCCCGCTGGGGACGCGGCCGCCGCATGATCAACGCCTACGGCCCCACCGAGACCTCCATCTGCGCCACCACCGGGGACGTGACAGGACCCGGATCACCCGACATCGGGCGCCCCCTGCCCGGGGTGCGGATCGACCTGCTGGACGAGGACGGGCTGCCCGTCGCCCCCGGAGCCATCGGCGAACTCGTCGTCTCCGGCGCCGGAGTGACGCGCGGCTACCACGGCCGGCCCGCCCTGACCGCCGAGAAGTTCGTCCCCACCGACGGCGGCCGCGCCTACCGCACCGGCGACCTGGCCCGCCTGCTGCCCGACGGCCGCTACGCCTACGCGGGCCGCGCCGACCACCAGGTCAAGATCCGCGGCTTCAGGGTCGAACCCGGCGAGGTCGCGGAAGCACTGCGCTCGCACCCCGCCGTCACCGACGCCGTCGTCGTGGCACGGGGAGACGTCCTGGTCGGCTACGCCTCCACCCCCGACACGGCGGTGGTCCCCGAAGACCTGCGCACCTGGTGCGCACGCACCCTGCCCGCCCACATGGTCCCCTACACCGTGGTCGTCCTGCCCGCCCTGCCCCTGACCCCCAGCGGCAAGGTGGACCGGGAAGCGCTGCCCGCGCCCCACCAGGCCCGCGCGGGCCACGGCGAGGCCCCGGCCACCCCGAGCGAGAAGGCCGTCGCCGCCCTGATGACCGAACTGCTCGGCGGCACCGACGCCGGGGCCACCGACAACTTCTTCGACCTCGGCGGCCACTCCCTGCTGGTGGGGCGCCTCGCGGCCCGTATCCGCACCGACCTCGGCGTCGAGATCCCGCTCTCCGAACTCTTCCGCAGGACCACGCCCCGGCAGATCGCCGAGCTCGTCGACGCCACCGCGGCGGCCGACGGCGAGGCCGGCACCACCGCCGCGGGCGGGGCCGACGGCACCGCCCCGGTGCCGCCCCCGCTGCGGCACGCCGACCGCAGCAGGCCCCTGCCGCTGTCCTTCCCCCAGGAACGCATCTGGTTCCTCGAACAGCTCTCGCCCCGCAACCCCGCCTACCGCGTACAGGCCTCCCTGCGCCTGCGCGGCCCGCTGGACCTGCCCGCGCTGCGCACCGCCCTCACCGAACTCGTCCGCCGCCACGAGATCTTCCGCACCGCGTTCCGTGAGGTCGACGGCGTCCCCGCCCAGTGCCCCGTCGAGATGGACGCCCTCCACATCGACGTACCACTGGTGGACCTCAGCGCACTGCCAGAGGCCGAACGGGAGGGCGCCTGGCGGGAGTTGGTCACCCGGGAGAAGGCCCGCCCCTTCGAACTCGACACGCCGCCGCTGGTGCGCTGGGTCGTGGTACGGGACGCTCCCGACGCCCACCGACTGCTGCACCTGGAGCACCATCTGGTGCACGACGGCTGGTCGTTCGCCGTGTTCGTCGACGAACTCACCCGCCTGTACGCCGTGTTCGCCGAGGGAGCCCCCGCGCTGCCCGAACCGCGGTTCCAGTTCGCCGACCTCGCGGCCTGGCAGCGGTCCTGGCTCAGCGGCCCCGTCGCGGAGCGCTACACCGACCACTGGACCGGCGTACTCGCCGGCGCCCCCGCGGCACTCGAACTGCCCACCGACCACCCCCGCCCGCCCGAGTTCACCTTCCGCGGCGACATGGTGAAGCTCAACCTCGACCCCGACGAGTACGCCCTGCTGCGCACCCGGGCCAAGGAAGCCGGCGTCACCCTCTACTCGCTCATGCTGACCGGATTCACCGCCCTGCTCTCGCGCTACACGGCCCAGGACGACTTCGTCGTCGGGGTGGGCGTGGCCAACCGCAGGCTGACCGAGGCCGAGCGGCTGATCGGGATGATCGTCAACACGGTGCCGCTGCGCGTCCGGCTCGACGACGACCCCTCCTTCCGCGGGCTGCTGGAGCAGGTCCACGCCACCGCCGTCGAGGGGTACGCCTGGCAGGACGTACCGCTGCAACAGCTCGTCAAGGCGGCCGCCCCGGTCCGCGACCTGTCGCGCAACCCACTGTTCTCCGCCCTGTTCAGCTTCCACGACTCCGCCGTCCCCGACCTCGACTTCGCCGGTCTCACGGGTGAGGTGAACGTCGAGCACAACGGCTCGTCGAAGGCCGACCTGAACATCGTCGTCATCCCGCGCGCCGAGCAGCGCGCGGGCATGCGTCCCAGCAGCGAGGACGACAGCCTGACCATCCTGTGGGAGTACGCGGCCGACCTCTTCGACGCGGACACCATGCACCGCATGGTGCAGGCCTACCGCACCCTGCTGCGGGCCGCGCTCGAATCGCCCGACGTGCCGGTCTCCCGGCTTCCGCTCACCGAGGCGGACCCCGCCCCGGCCGTGGAGGCGCGACCCGAAGGACCCGGCGTCCTGGAACGGGTGGAAGGACACATCACCGGGAGCCCCACCGCCGTGGCCCTGAGCACGGCGGCGGGAGAGGTCACCTACCGCGCCCTCGGCACCCGGGCGGACACGATCGCGGACCTCCTGCTCCGGCACGGGGCCGGTCCCGGCCGGCCGGTCGCGGTGCGGCTGCCGGCGGGCACCGACCTGGTCGCCGCACTGGTGGCCGCAGCCCGCACGGGAGCCCCCGCACGCGTCCTCGCCCCCGGGGCCGCACCGGCCGAAGGCGACGTACTCCTCACCGAGGACCTCCTCACCGAGGACTTCCTCACCGACCACCTCCTCCACCCGGCCGGGCACCAGGCACCTCCGGAGCACAGCACGCTGCATGAGGACGGCGTGCCGCTTGAGGACGGCGTGCTGCTCGCGGACGGCGCGCTGCTTGCCGACGGCGCGCTGCTTGCGGACGGCGTGCCGCTTGCGGACGGCGTGCCGCTTGAGGACGGCGTGCAGGGCCACAAGACGCTGCCGGAGTACGGAGTTCCGGGTCTGCCGGAGTACGGGGCCCCGGATCTGCCGGGGCACGGAACGCCGCAGCGGCACGAGGCCGCGGGCCTCCCGGAGCCGTCCCGCGCCCGGCGTCCCGCCGACGGCGACGTCCTGGCCCTGACGGACCGGGCCCAGATCACGCACGGCGCCCTCGACACCGCCCTCGAAGCCCTCGACGCGCTCGGGCTCACCGCCGCCCGCGTACCCCAACTCGGCGTCCCGGACGGCCAGTTCTTCCCTCTTGAGGTCTGGACCACCCTGGCCCGCGGCGGCACCCTCGTCCTGCCGCCGACCGCGCCGGACTCGCCCGCAGCTCTGGCCGCACTGCTCACCGCACGTCAGGAGCCGTTCTCCACGGTCCTGCTGGCCGACACGACCGCCAACACCCTGCTGGCCCACCACCGTCCGGCCGTCGCCCACGGCGCCGAAGCCCTCCTCGTCCTCGGCCCCGACACCGACCCGGCCGCCCTGCGCGAACCGGCCGGCGCCTGCCGCCTCGCCCTCGGGTTCGGCACCCCGGACCTGCCCCTGGCGCTGTGCCGCCCGCACCGGCCCGCACCGGAACACAGCGAGGTCCTCGCCCGCGTCGGCGCCCCCGCACCCGGCGTCACCGCCACCGTCCTGGACGGCCGCGGCGAACCCCTCCCGGCCGGCGTCCCCGGCGAACTGCACCTCGCCCGGACCGGCTCGCGCCCCCTGAGCCCCACCGGGCAACGGGCCCGATGGAACGCCGCGGGCGGCTTCGAGATCCTGGGCGCGGCCGGCACCTGGCCGACCGTCTCGGGCTTCCGGGTCGCCCCGTACGAGACCCGGGCCCGGCTGACCACCCACCGCCGGATCGCGGAGGCGGCCGTGCACACCGTCGACGGCGCACTCCACGCCTACCTCGTGCCGCGCACCGGCGCCACCGTCCCCGACGAAGGCGAACTCGTCGACTTCCTCGCCGAGTCACTGCCCGACTACCAGATTCCCGCCCACTTCGTCACGGTCCGCGCACTGCCCTCGGCCCCGGACCGGAACCCGGTTCCGGGACTGGTCGCCCCCGTGTGACCGCCCCACCGCGCCACCTCCCCCTCCCCTTCATCCCCTCCATCCCCTCCATCCCGAGGAAGCCATGCTCCACGACACGTACCCAGCACACTCAGGGACGGCGGTCCGCATACGGGGATCGCACTACAGCGGCGGACACCACGGAGAGATCCTCCAGGGCGTCTTCGAGTCCGGCGGACGCCTGCGCCGCGCCCTGATCACCCTGCCCTGCCCCCTCTACGGCTCACAGGCCTTCTTCGAGCCGTCCGACACCGCCACCGGGGTCACCGTCACCGAACCGTGGCGCACCAAGGCCGGCCGCGCCGCCGAACTGACGCTGCGCACCCTGGGCACCCCCCACGCCGGCGGAACGCTCCGGCTGACCAGCAACATCCCGCCCGGCCGCGGCCTCGGCTCCTCCACCGCCGACGTCGTCGCCGCCATCGGGGCCGTCTACGACGCCGCCGGGCGCCACCCCGGCCCTGCCCAGTACGCCGCCCTGGCCGTCGCCGCCGAGACCGCATCCGACGCGCTCATGTACACGCACCGGGCCGTGCTGTTCGCCCACCGCGAGGGCGAGGTCGTCGAGGACATGGGCGGCGCGCTCATGCCGCTGGCCGTCCTCGGCTTCGGCACCAGCCGGGACGGTACGGGCACCGACACGCTCGCCCTGCCGCCCGCCCGCTACACCGTCTGGGAGGTCGAGGCGTTCCGCCCCCTGCTGGGCATGGCCCGCCGCGCGATCCGCACCGGCGACGTCGCGCTGCTCGGCCGGGTCTCGACGGCCAGCGCCCGCCTCAACCAGCGCCACCTCCCCGTACCCCGCCTCCCCGAACTCCTGCGCGCAGCCGACGAGTTGGGCGCCGCAGGCCTCCAGGTCGCGCACAGTGGCGACGTGGCCGGCCTGATCTTCGACCCCGGCCTGCCCGACCTCGCCGCCCGCACCGACCATGCCCGCGCGCGGCTCGAAGCGCTCGGGATTCACGGCACCTGGTACTTCACGACCACAGGATGAGAGCACCGACCATGTCATCGCCCACCCTGCCCGCACCGAGCGCATCGATCGTCGAGGCGACCGTCCTGCCCCGGCTCGTCCGCATCGGCCCCAATCTGTGCGTCGCCGCGTTCACGCTGATGAAACTGCTCCCGGCCCGCTTCATGCTCGACCGCGCCGAACAGCGCGGCGAACTCGCCCCGGGAACCACGGTCCTGGAGACGTCCTCGGGCACCTTCGCGCTGGGTCTGGCGATGGTGTGCCGCCTGCGCGGCTACCCCCTCGTCATCGTCGGCGACCCCGCCATCGACGCCGCACTGCACCGCCGCCTGACCGACCTGGGCGCCCGCGTCGAGATCTGCACGCAGCCCAGCCCGCAAGGAGGCTTCCAGCGCGCCCGCCTCGACCGGCTGGAGGAACTGCGGGCCGAGTACCCGGACCACTATGTCCCCGGCCAGTACCACAACCCCGACAACCCGCACGCCTACGCCAGCGTCGCCCAGCAGATCGCCGAGGCCGTCGGCCCCGTCGGCTGCCTCGTCGGCCCCGTCGGCTCCGGCGGATCGACCGGAGGCACCGCCACCTTCCTGCGACTGGTCGAACCCGGGATGAGACTCATCGGCGTGGACACCTCGCCCAGCGCCATCTTCGGCCAGCCGGACGGACCCCGTACGGTCCGCGGCCTGGGCAACAGCCTCGTACCGTCCAACGTCTCCCACGACGCCTACGACGAGGTCCACTGGGCCGGCCCCGCCGAGGTCTTCCGCGCCACCCGGGAACTCCACGCCCGCCACGCCCTCTACATGGGCCCCACCAGCGGCGCCTCCTTCCTGGCCGCCCGCTGGTACGCCGAACGGCACCCCGACGAGCAGGTCGTGGCCCTGCTCCCCGACGAAGGGCACCGCTACCAGGACTCGGTGTACCGGGACGAATGGCTGGCCGAGCAGGGCGTACTGGACACCCCGGCCGCCACCGCACCGCGCACGGTCACCGACCCCCGCGACGCCATAGGCGGCTGGGCCCGCATGGACTGGCACCGCCGCACCCTGGACGCGGCCCTGCGAGACACCGCCGCGGTGCGTGGCACCGACGCCCTGCGCGCCGTCGACGCCCCGCGCCACACCCACGTCCGACCCGCCACCACCCCCACCCCCATCCCCACGGAGAGCCGATGACCGAGCCGACGCTGGTCCTGGTCGAGTCCAACACCTCAGGAACCGGCCGCCTGTTCGTCCGCCGTGCTCGTGAACTCGGCACCCGGCCGGTCCTGTTGGCCGAAGACCCCGGTCGCTACGACTACGCCCGCGCCGAGGACGTCACCGTGGTCCGCGCCGACACCTCCAGCGTCGCGGGGGTACTCGAAGCGGTCGCCGCACTCGGCAACGGCACGCCGGCCGGCCTGACCACCAGCTCCGACTACTTCGTGCCCGTCGCCGCCGAGGCGGCAGCCGCGCTCGGACTGCCCGGCCCGGACCCGCGGGCCGTGACGCTCTGCCGCCACAAGGGCAGCCAGCACACGGCACTCGCCGCGGCGGGCGTCCCCGTCGCCGGTCACGCCAGGGTGAACAGCACCGACGCGGCCCTCGAGGCCGCCGACCGGATCGGCCTGCCGGTCGTCCTCAAGCCCGCCGACGGCTCGGGCAGCACCGGCGTCCGCCTGTGCCGCAGCCGCGAGGAGATCACCGCCCAGGCCGCCCGCCTGCTGGCCCGTACCCACAACGAACGCGGCATCCCCACCGCCCCCGGGTTCCTCGTCGAGAGTTACGTCGAAGGACCCGAGTTCTCGGTCGAGGTGTTCGAGCACACCGCCGTCACCGTCGTCGGCAAGCACCTCGGCTCCGCGCCCCACTTCGTGGAAATCGGCCACGACGTGCCCGCCCCCGTGCCGGCCGCCACGGCGGAGGCCCTCGCCGACACCGCCGTGGCGGCGGTCAAAGCACTCGGACTCGGCTTCGGGGCGGCCCACGTCGAACTGCGGCTGACTTCCCACGGCCCCGTGCTGATCGAGGTCAACCCGCGCCTCGGCGGCGGCATGATCCCCGAACTGATCCGCTCCGCCCTCTCCGTCGACCTGGTCCGCGCCCAGGTGGCCGCCGCGCTCGGCCGCCCGGCCGACCTCGAACCCCGTACCGCGCACCACGCCGCACTGCGCTTCCTCGTCGTGGAGGAGCCCGCGATCCTCGACGAGTCCGTCACCGCCCCTGCCGCGCTGCCGCTCCACGTCACCGCCATGACACTCACCGGCCGCGGTGGCGTCCCGCTCGCCCCGCAGCACGACCACCGCGACCGCGTCGGTCACGCCACCGCCACCGCGGCCACCGCCCGGGACGCGGCCCGTGCGGCCGACGGCGCACTGACACTGCTGCGTACCGCACTGCGCCCCCGGCCCACCGAGGAGAGCCAGGTATGACCACTACCCCCACCACTACCCCCACCCCCACCGGACGGCTGACCTCCGCCGTGGCCCCCGCCGCCGCGGAAATCCTCTTCGAGAAGCACCTGCGCGCCCCCGCGGACCCGGTCGCCGCCGAACTGCGGCCCACCAGCGACGTCGACCGCGCCCACGTCGTGATGCTCACCGAACAGGGCATCGTCCGGCGTGAGACCGCCGCCCGGCTGCTGACGGGCATCGACGCCCTGCGCTCCGCCGACTTCGCCCCGCTGCGCCGGCGGCCCGCCCCGCGCGGCCGCTACCTCGCCTACGAGGGACACCTCGTGGAGGTCCTGGGCGAGGAGACCGGGGGAGTACTGCACAGCGGCCGCTCCCGCAACGACCTCAACGCCACCGTCCTCAGGCTTCAGTTGCGGCGCCCCTACGACCGGCTGCTCACCGAGACCGACGCCCTGGGCCGCGCCCTCGTCGTCCAGGGCCGGCGCTGGCACACCACCGTCATGCCCGCCTACACCCACCACCAGCCGGCCGTCCCCACCACCTACGGCCACTACCTCGCCGGGGTCGCCGCCGCTCTCGTACGAGACCTGGACCAGCTCGAACACGCCGGGCGCGAGCTCGACGAGAACCCCCTGGGCGCCGGCGCGGTCGGCGGAACCACCCTGCCCATCGACCCGGCACGCACCACCGAACTGCTCGGATTCACCGTGCCCCTGGGCAACTCCCTGCACGCCGTCGCGTCGCGGGACGTCGTCCTGCGGCTGCTGTGCGCCGCCACCGTCCTCGGCGTGCTCCTCACCCGGACCGCGCACGACCTCCAGTCCTGGACCAGCACCGAGAACGCCCTGCTGCGACTGCCCGACGACCTGGTCGGCAGCAGCTCGATGATGCCTCAGAAGCGCAACGCCTTCCTGTTGGAGAACATCCAGGGCAAGGCGGCCGGCGCACTCGGAGCGCTCACCTCGGCGGCTGCCGCGATGTCGACGGCCCGCTTCACCAACGCCATCGCCGTGGGCACCGAGGCGGTCGGGCACCTGTGGTCCGCCCTGGAGACCACGACCGACGCCGTGGTCCTGCTGCGGCTGATGATCGAGGGCGCGGAACCGGACGCCGCGCTCATGGACCGACGCGCCGCGGACGGCCACACCGCCGCCACCGCCCTCGCCGAACGCCTCGTCGCCTCCGGAGTTCCCTTCCGTACGGCCCACCACCAGGTCGGGGACATCAGCAGAGTGGCCCACGCCACCGGCCGCCGCTTCGAGGACGTCGCCGCAGACCGGCTGGGTGAGCGCTCCGGCACACTCCTGGCCCACCTCGATCCGGCCTCGGTCGTCGAGGCCGCCGGAGCGGGCGGCGGCCCCGCCCCGGCCTCCGTGCTCGCCTCCCTCGACGGCAGCGCCGCCACCCTCGGCGAGCTGAGCGCCGCCGCCACCGTACGGCGGGAACGCTGGACAGCCGCGGAACAGAAGCTCACCGACGCCGTATCGGCCCTGACCCACCCCCCTGCCTGACCCCAGCGCCCACCCCCCACCCACACTCCGACCCACAACCGTGAGGAATCCCGGCCCGTGAACCACGTCATCGAACTGCGCAGCGACACCTTCACCCTGCCCACCCCCCGCATGCTCCGCGCCGCCGCCGAGGCTCCGCTCGGCGACGACGTCTACGGCGAGGACCCGACCGTCACCCAGCTGGAGGAGACGGCGGCCAAGATGCTGGGCAAGCCCGCCGCGGTCCTGATGCCCAGCGGCACCATGGCGAACCTGACGGCGCTGCTCACCCACAGCCCGCGCGGCGGCAAGGCCGTCGTCGGCGCCGAGTCCGACATCTACGTGTACGAGGCGGGCGGCGCCTCCGTCGTGGGTGGCATCGTCTACGAGCCCGTCAGCGCGGCCGAGGACGGGACCCTGCCCCTGGACGCGGTCGCCGCGGCCTGCACGGTCGACGCGGACGACCCGCAGTTCGCGCTGCCCGCCGTACTGAGCCTGGAGACGCCGCACAACCGCCGCGGCGGCATCCCCCTTTCCCCCGACTATCTGGCGGCCGCCGGAGCCCTCGCCCGCGAGCACAAGGTCGCCTTCCACCTGGACGGCGCCCGCATCTTCAACGCCGCCCTCGCGCTCGGCGTGCCGGCCGCCACCCTGGCCGCCCCGGCGGACACGGTCCAGTTCTGCCTGTCCAAGGGCCTGTCCGCCCCGATCGGATCGGTGCTCGCCGGTGACGAGGCGTCCATCGCCACCGCACGCCGCTACCGCAAGATGCTGGGCGGCGGCATGCGGCAGGCCGGCATCATCGCCGCCTGCGGCATCGTCGCCCTGGAGGAGATGGACGACCGCCTGGCCACCGACCACGCCCACGCCGCCCGGCTGGCCGAGGGCCTGGCGGGCGTGTCAGGACTGCGGCTCGACCCGGAGCCCCCGCGTACGAACATGGTCTTCTTCACCGTGGACACCGACGCCACCCGACACACCACCGAGTCCCTCATCGAAGGAGCCAGGTCCCGCGGCGTGCACCTCGCGGAACTGGGCCCCGGCCGGCTCCGCGCGGTCACCCACTCCGGTGTGACGGCCGACGACATCGACCGGGCCGTCGAGACCCTCGCTGCGGTCCTGGCCGCCGCACCCATCCCCGCATGGTGAGCAGAACGACCGAGGCCCGCACGCCACCACCCCCGTCCCTCTGGCACCACCGGGCGTTCCGGCTGTTCTGGGCCGCCGACTCCGTCAGCCAGTTCGGTACGTACATCGGCAACACCATCCTCCCGCTGGTGGCCGCCACGACACTGGCGGCCACCCCCTTCGAGATGGGCCTGCTCAGCGCCGCCGAGACGGCCGGCTACCTCCTGATCGGCCTGCCCGCCGGGGTGTGGGTCTCCCGCGTACGCCAGCGGCGCCTGATGAGGCACGCCAACACCGTGAGAGCACTCCTGCTCTGCACCGTTCCGGTGGCCTGGTGGTACGGCCTGCTGACCGCGCCGCAGATGATCGTCGTCGCCCTGCTGTGCAGCGTCTGCGCGGTCCTCTTCGACGTCGCCTACCAGTCCCACCTGCCCGTCCTGGTCGGCCGCGACCAGCTCCTCGAAGGCAACGCCCGCCTCCAGTCCAGCCAGTCCCTGGCCCAGATCACCGGACCCGGGGCGGGCGGCACCCTGGTCCAACTGGCCGGACCCGCCTACCCCGTGCTCGGCACCGCCCTCGGCTACCTCACGGCCGCGCTGCTGCTGCGCCGCATACGCGACCCGGACCCGCCGGCCCCGGCCGACAGCCCCCGCGTCCCCCTGCTCACCGAGATCCGCGAGGGCCTGCGGTACACGGCACGCACCCGCACCCTGCGGGCGATCACGGCCTGCACCGCCACCGCCAACTTCTTCAACGGCGTACTCAGTGCGGTGCAGGTGCTCTTCCTGACCTCCACGCTCGCCCTCACGGACGCCGCGGTCGGCGCCGTCCTGGGCGTCCTGGGCATGGGCGGCCTGGTGGGCGCGGTGTGCGCCCACCGGGTCGTACGGCGGCTGGGGCAGGCGCGGGCGGTGTGGCTGGTACCGCTGGCGACGTTCCCCTCCCTGCTGCTCGTCCCGCTCGCGGGCAGGGGGGTGCTGCTCGCCCCGGCCCTGGCCGGCCTGTTCATCACCGGCTTCGGCACCGTCGTCTACAACGTCGCCCAGGTGAGCTACCGACAGGTGATCTGCCCCGAGGCCATGCTGGCCCGGGTCAACGCGACCGTCCGCTTCCTCGGTTTCGGCGCGCTGACCCTGGGAGCACTCCTCGGCGGCGGGCTCGGCGAACTCGTCGGCATCCGGCCGACGTTGTGGATCGCGGCTGCCGGCACGTCCCTGGCGGCGCTGTGGGTCGTGGGCTCGCCGCTGCGCGGGATGCGGGACTTCGGGTGTAGGGCGGGGGGAGCCGACCGACCATGGTCGTGATCCGCCCCGCCCCCTGCGTCCGGCACGGTCACCGGGAACGCTCGACCTCCTTGTGCCGGCCGTTCTCAGCGGCAGCGGAGCTGCGCTTTACCCGCGCCCGCCCAGAAACAATTCAGCTTCTGCCTTTTGCCCACAGTACGGAGAGCCTGCGCTCGGGGGAATTGGTAGGTCCGTAACGGAAGTCGTTGAGGCTGTAATAAGTGGAACCGTCGACCTCGACCTCCTCCCCGGACCCGTTCTTCAGGAGGTCGTTGGCCAGCACGGAAAGTTTGCCCCATTCCTGCTCCAGAGCGGCTCCGAATGACCCGATGTAGTCAAAGCCGTTCTCCGAGCCGCCCCTGATGGTGTTGGATATCCGGTTCTGAATCCATCCGAAACGCACCGCTTCCGAAGTGGCTCCGATAATCTTCGCCATGTGCTTCCCGTACTTGTCGGAACTGGGCTTGGAGCTTCCGAGACCGGCCAGTGCGGCGAGGTGGCCGTTCAGCGTGGCCCCCTGGAAGTTCTGGTCCTTGTGGCCCCGCCAGGACTGACTCGCCTTCAGATCGCCGTACTGCCCGGTGTAGCCGAGGGTGGTGAACCCGCGGCCGCCATTACTGGGGTAGTGGGTCTGCACCACGGACTCGAGCTGCGTCGAAGTGGACTCGTTGAAGCGGTAGTTGTAGCCCTTCGACGTGAACCCGACCATGTAAAGATCATGCGCCGAGAAGTACAGCGTCAAGTCGTGCGTGGACCCCTTCCACACCTCGACGGCGATGAACTGATTCTTCGTCGTCGTCGTGGTTCCCACACCGTCGACGACCTTCTTCCCCGATATGTCGCGGAGCCGGTGAACCATCTGGTCATAGCTGCCCGCGGCAACCGGGTTCGGGGAGCTTTCAAGCCCTGAAATGTTCCACTGGAACATGGTGAAAGGACCCGTGGGAGTGGCGTGAGCGGCAGGCGACGAGGTGACCTGAGTGAGGCCGCAGACGGTCAGCACCGCACAAATCCACACCGCGACTCTGCGCCTCATCTGCCCGTGTCTCCATGTCATTCGATGCACCTTTCGGATAGAGCTGTCGGATGCCTATCATCGATGCAAGTCCTAACGTTCCACGTGCGTTTGACTAACGCGCCGCCGGTCAGGCCGCGAGGAGTTCCTCGGCGACGAACCCTGCCACGAACTCTTCCGTACGCCGGTCGAAGTCGGCGTACTGTGCCTCTCGTTCGGCGCCCGCGACCGCTTCGCCGACCAGGAGGTTGCCCTCGGCGTCGACATGCTGCGGGCGCTCCTCCGCGTCGGTGAGCAGGCCGACGGTGGACCGGGAGAAGCCGCAGTAGGAGGCGATGCCGTCGTTCAGGTTGGTTTCGAGGACGGTCTGCATCCCCTCCACGAGGGGATCCTCGGCAGTGGCGCCGGCCAGGCCCAGCCACAGCATGCGCTTGCCGGCGAGGCGGGGCTTGCTGCGGCCGTAGGCGAACCCGTAGTTCCATACGCGGTCGATCCAGCCCTTGAGCAGGGCGGGCACGCTCTGCCAGTAGACCGGGAAGACGGCGACGACGACATCGGCGTCGAGGATGCGCTGCATATGGGCCTGCACCTCGTCCGAGTACACCTTGTCCCTGTTGCCCCAGTCCGGCTCGTCCGACGTGTTCATCCCCGGGTCGAACCCCTCTGCGTGCAGGTCGAGCAGGTCGATGCGGTACCCGGCGGCTTCGAGCCGGGCGGCGGCACGGCGGGCCGTGTGCGCGGTGAGGGAATCGGTGCGGTGGTGTGCGACGACGACGAGGGCTGTCCTGGCATGGCTGTCGTGCTGTGTCACGGTGTCTCCCGGCTGGTCTCGGTCGGTTCGATGGATCCAGTACAGCCGCGGTGACGTAGATGATCCATGGGAGAAACGCTACGGAACATAGGAGATCGTCTACGATGCGTTCCGTGGATCCTTTGAGTTCGCTACTGAGTGGCATCCGGGCCGAGGGCTCGGTCGTCAGTCACGCCGTACTGACAGCGCCCTGGACCATCCGCTTCGCCGACGACGCACCCCTCATCATGATCAGCGTGCTGCGCGGCGGGGGCACCCTGCTGCTGCCCGACGGCACCGAGCGAGCGGTCGGCGTGGGTGACACGGCCCTCGTGCGCGGCCCTGCACCGTTCCACCTCGCGGACCGTCCCGCCACCGTCCACCGCTCCCATGTCGCGTACGAGATCGCCTGCTTCACCACGGACGCCGAGTGCACCGCCCAGGAACTCAGCGGTATCCGGTGGGGTACCGACTCGGAGGAGGCGACCGCGCTGATCGTGGGCGCCTACCGCGCCTCGGGCCACCGCCACGAGCGGCTTCTGCGTGCCCTGCCGCCCGTCCTGGTGGTCACGGAGGACGTAGAGGTCTGTGCCTGGCTGGAGCAGGCCGCCGCCGACGCCGCCCAACTCTCTGCCGGTTCCCAGGCGTTGATGGACCGGCTTCTCGACTGGGCCCTGGTGTGCACGTTGCGCAGCTGGTTCGACCAGGCCGGCGCCGACGCGCCGAGCTGGTACCGGGGCATGGCCGACGGAGTTCTCGCCCCCGCCCTGCAGGCCTTCCACGACCGGCCCGCCGACGCCTGGACAGTGGCTTCGCTGGCCGGCCGAGCCGGCGTCTCCCGAGCGCTTTTCGCCCGGCGCTTCACCGAGTTGATGGGCCGCCCGCCCCTCGCCTACCTCACGGAATGCCGTATGGACGAGGCCGAGACGCTGTTGACCGACACGGACCTCAGCATCGCCCAGATCGGCAGGTCCGTGGGCTATGCCGACGCTTTCGGCTTCAGCGCGGCGTTCAAACGCCACAAGGGCCTGAGCCCCCGTACGTTCCGCGCCGCGGCGGCCTGAGCTCCGCTCCGGCGATCGGGCCGAGCGGAGCGAATCCGCCGTATTTGTACGCGCGGGCGCACAGCAGTGGGGCCCCTGAGCGACCCGCCGGATGCAGAACGACACCGGTGCGGCGTCCTTGCGGACCCGCGTGCGCAGTGTCTCCCCGGTGATCCCGAGCTCTGCGGCTACAGCCGCGTACGTACGAAGGTTGGCGCCGCCCGCGCGAAACAGCGCGACGGCACCCCTCGGGAACTCCTCCGGGCAAGCAGCATCGGTGGGCACGTAGAGGCGCTCCCATACCGGACGTCGATCGGCCGACTATCTCCTCCTTCTTTCATGGGCACGGGAGGCTCGCTGAGCCTTCAGAAGCATGACTACAGGAGCAGGGGTCGGCACGTGCGTCGATGGGCGAATGGTGACTTCTGGGCGCACGACGCGCGGCTGTCGGCGGAGGCCGAGGACGAGGCCCGGAACGCCTACCTCGTGCCGGGGTGGCTCGGGCCCGAGGCAGGTGGGCACCTGACCGCCGACGTCCGGCGCGAGTACGCAGCCGAGATCGAAGCGCTCGCGTCCACAGGCGCCGCCGAACGGTGCTTCCAGCGCTACCGGGACGGCCGGCTGCTGCTCGTGGGTGCCGGCTCCGCCCTCTCGGACCTGGTGGGCGGAGCCCTTCGGACCGGCTGCCGCGACCTCCTGGTCGGCCACTCGAACCCGTCGGACGCCCCGGACGCAGCCGTCCTCTCCGGGCTCGTCGAGCGCTCCCGCCGGGACGATGAGCAGCGGGTACGCCTGGCGGACGACGACGGGGCGCTGACCACAACGGACATCGTGCTGCAGGCATCCCGTTCGGTCGCGGAACTCATCGCGACGGCCGACCGGTGCGCGGAGGCAGAAGTACTTCTCGGGCAAGTCCTTTTCAATGAAGAGGAGTTGTGGGCCGGCCCGGTGGGGCCCGCCCACCGCACGGCTGCCGCCTCCGGCTGGCGCAGGCTTCGGGGCAACTCGCCGGCCGGGCCCCAGAGCCGGCAGAACCCGCACGACGTGCCGCCGGACCTCGTCACCCACCAGCTGCTCCGCGCGTGGCTGCGGTGTGCGACCGCGACCGGTGTCGCCACGACCGGTGCGACCACGATGGGTGTCACCACGGCCAGTGCCACCACGACCGGTGTCGCCACGACCTCGGGGACCCACGGCAGCCCGTACCTGCTGCGAACCGATCTGCGGACGCGGATGACGAGCCGGCACCCCTACCGGCCCTTCTCCGCCGTCCCGGGCGTCCCCGCCGCTCCCGCCGCCCCCGCCGTCCCCGCCACGAAGGCGGTCAGCGAAGCCGAAGCCAGGTCGGCCTTCCTGGGGCGGCTCGGCGGAGCCGGCGTCGACGAGGGCGCGCTGCAGGAGGGGACCGCCTCCGTGGTCGATCCGTGGACCGGGCCGGTGCGGGCGGGGGAGGCGAGCGCGGTCGAAGTGGGGCCCTATTCCCTCTGGGAGTACGAAATGGGCGTGGCCGATCCGTTCGCGGTGCGTCCTGCCGGAACACCCGCCCTCATCGTGACGGGACACGGCCGCGCGCGCGAGACGGCGCACCTGGCGGCACTCCTCGCCGCTCTTGCGTCCTACGCCGCCCTCGTCGCCTGCGCGCTCGCCGAAGGAGCCGCCGACCCCTGGGGGCTCGACCTCGTCACGGGAGGCCTGCGCCGGGTTCCCGTACGGGACGCCCACCCCGCCCCGACGGCCGACGCCGGCGCACCCTTCCGGCCCCCGGTGGGCGCGGCCGCCGGGCTGACCTGGGCGCATGCGCTGGAAGCCGGACTGGCCCAGCACTGTGACGACCTGCTGGCGCGAAGGCTCGCCGAGCCAGGCACGCGCGTTCCCCGGCTCGTCCTTCCGATCCACGAAGCCGCGGAGACCGCCGGACTCACCGATGTCCTGGGGCCCCTCCATCTGCTGGGTGACCCGGTCGCCCACGATCTTTCCGCACTGCTGGGCGTGCCGGCCTGTGCGCTCAGATCCGGCCAGAACACGGTCCTCGCGAGCGGTGTCACCCCGGCCGAGGCCGTACGGAACGCGGCGGAGCGCGCCCTGGCCGCCCGCCGGTCCCGTGCGGGCACCGTCGCGGGGGTCGGGCCGCAGCAGGAGGAACAGCTCTCCCGGCCCGCCGGTGCTGGTACGACGCCCGGCCGGGCGCGGTTTGTCGAGGCGTTGCAGGCCTCGGGCCGAACTCCCGTCGCGGTACTGCTGGATCACGACCCGCAGGTCGTGGAGACCTTGCCGTTCGTCGTCCAGGTGGTGCTGATCGAGGAGTGACACACGCAATCCGATCGGCGATTTTCGGCCAGTGCGCGTGACCGGGAAGTCACAGGACGCTCACGCTGCGCCCATGTATCGTGCAGATTCGATCCTGGGGGGCGATCGTTGAACGGGGAGTCGGGGTTCGTGGGGGGAAGCGTTCAATTCAGCGTGCTAGGAGCGGTACGCGCACACCGTGACGGTCTTGCTGTGGCGTTGGGATCCCCGCAGCAGCAGGCCCTGCTCGTGGCCATGGTGCTCCGGCCCGACCGGGTGATCGCCACGCACGAACTCATTGCTTCCGTCTGGGGGGAAGAGCCGCCCAACTCGGCCATCGCGAGCCTGCGCACCTATGTCTGGCGGTTGCGGCACGCCCTGGAAGTGCACGCCGGTACACCCGAGTTGCTCGTCTCGCAGCGCGACGGGTACCGCCTGGTGATCCCGCCGCTCGCCGTCGACATCCACCGTGCGGAGCGGCTGGCGGCGGACGCCGCGCGGGCCCGTGCTCAGGGCGACGACGACGCGTGCGGCCGGCTGCTGACCGAGGCCGTGCAGCTCTGGCAGGGCGCCCCGCTGGCCGGCATCCCGGGACCGTTCGCACAGCAATACCGGGTCAGGTGCGAGGAGTTGCGGCTCGGTCTGCTGGAGGAACTCTTCGAATGCGACCTGCGTGCGGGCCGGTACTCGGTCCTCGTCCCGGATCTGACGGTCTATACGCACGAACAGCCGCTGCGGGAGAGACCCTACGGCTTTCTGATGCGGGCACTGGTGGCCGGCGGCCGTCAGGCGGACGCCCTCGCCGTCTTCACCCGGGCCCGTCAGGTCCTGGCCGAGGAACTGGGCATCGACCCCGGCGCCGAACTCTCCCTGCTGCACCAGCAGATACTCGACGGTGACCCCCGGCTCAGCCCGCCGCCCCAAGAGCGTGCGGTGGTCCCAAGGTCACCGAGTGCGCAGGTTCCGGTACCCGAGGACGCCGAGCCCGCCCCGGCCGACGATCCGGCCACCGCGCTCGCCCGGCCCGCCCAACTCCCCGCGGACACCTCCGACTTCATCGGACGCGCCGGGCACGTGGAGGACCTGTGCCGGGCACTCACCGATCCGGCGCGCGCCTCGCTTCCGGTGGCCCTGGTCAGTGGCATGGGAGGTATCGGCAAGACCACGCTGGCGCTGCGGGTCGCCCACAAGGTCAAAACGAGCTACCCGGACGGACAGCTCCACGCCGACCTGCGCGGCAGCGGACTGGACCCCGCCGACCCCGGGACGGTCCTCGGCAGCCTGCTGTGCGCGCTGGGTGTGACCGTCCACGCACTGCCCTCCACCACCGAGGACCGCGCACGGCTGTTCCGCACCATGCTCGACGGCCGGCGGATGCTGCTCCTGCTGGACGACGCCAGGGACACCGCCCAGGTCAGGCCCTTGCTGCCGGGCTCCGCCGACTGCGGTGTGATCGTCACCAGCCGCACCCGGGCGGTGGGCATTCCGACCCCCGCCGCGGTGGCCCTGGACGCCTTCGGCACAGCGGAGGCCACCGGCCTGCTCGCGGCGATCGTCGGCGTCGGCCGGGTCGCCGCCGAACCCGAATCGGCCGTCGAACTGGTCACCGCCTGCGGCCACTTGCCCCTGGCCGTACGGATCGTGGCCGCCCGGCTCGCCGCCAGGCCGCACTGGCAGATCGCGACCATGACCCGCCGCCTCACCGACGAGCGGCGCCGCATCGGCGAGCTGCGCGCCGGAGACATGGCGATGGCCGCCGTCTTCGAACTCGGCTACCACCAGCTGCCCGACGACCAGGCGCACGCCTTCCGGCTGCTCGCCCTCGTCGCCCGCCTCGGCATCGGGCTCGAAGCGGCCGCCGCGGCCCTCGGCCTCGACGAGTACGCCGCGGAGGACCTGCTGGAGTCGCTGGTGGACGCCGCGCTGCTGGAGGCCCCGCAGCCGGGCCGCTACCGCTACCACGACCTGGTCCGGGCGTACGCCCTCCAGCTCCAGGCAACCCCGGGCGAAGGCGGCTCCGAGAGCGGTCCTCCCGCCCTGGCCCCGCTCCTGGACCACCTGCTGGCCGGGGCCCGTGCGGCCTTCCAGCTCATGGTGCCGGGCGATCCGGCCGAGGCGTTCCTCACGGTCGGCCCCGGACCGGGGCCGGTCTTCGCCGACCTCGTCCAGGCCAGGGCCTGGGTGACGGCCGAATTCGAGTGCCTCACCAACGCGGTGACGCTGGCGGCCCAGAGCCCCGCCGCCGCAGGCACCCGGATCCTGCGGGTGGCCGCGGACGTGCTGGTGGCTCTCACTCCGTTCGGCAAGGACATCCCGTACGCGGAACTCGCAACGGCCGCAGCGCAGTTGGCCGAGACCGCCGCACGGCGCGGCGACGACCACGCCGCGGGCCGGGCCCTCTTCGTGTGCGGCAACGCCGCCCTGCAGAACGCGCAGCTGGAGGCGGCCGCGACGCTCACCCACCGTGCGGCGCAGGCGTGCGAGCGGGCCGGAGACCTGGTCATCCTCCGCCAGACCCTCAACGACCAGGGGCTGATCGCGCAGCTCCTGCACCGGTACGAGACCGCGGCCCGCTCCTACGACCAGGCCGTCGAACTGGCGCGCCGCCTCGGCCAGTTGTCCGGTGAACTCGTGAGTTCGCTGAACGCCGCACAGGCCAGACTCCGTACCGGCCGGGCCGAAGAAGCACTGCTCGCCTGCGAGAGCGCACTCGACGCACTGCACGCGGTCGGGGACCAGCACGGTGTCTCCTACGCGCTGTACGTGCGGGCGATGGCCCTGCACGAGCTGGGGCGGTACGCCGAGGCGGTCTCGGGTTACCAGCGGTGCGTGGACATCTGCGAGACCCGGCAGATCCGCGGCCAGGAGGCGCAGGCCCGGTTCCGGCTCGCGGAGACGCTGCGGGTCACGGGCCGCCACGCCGAGGCGGTACGGGAGGCCGGCCGCGCCCTGGACCTCAGCGAACTGCGCGGGGCCGAGCGCGACCAGGGGCTGTCGCTGCTCGTCCTGGCGCGGGCGCTGGCCGATCTGGGGAAGGGCGAGGAATCGCTGGTCCGGGCGAGCCAGGCGTACACGCTGTTCGCCCGGCTGGGGCTGCCCGACGCCGACCATGCGGCGGCGCTGGTCGCCTCGGTCGAATCGATGGCGTGAGGGCTTCATATACACGCTCGGAAAGTGCGCTGTTTTCGCAGGTCAGGGCGCATATCCAGCGTCTATGTGGCGTAGAGGGGAGCTTGGAAGTGTCGCACTCGACAGCAAGTACGACGAGTGAACGGCAGAACTTACGATGCGAACCGTCAGATCCCTTGCTCTGCGTCCCTTGCTCCTCGTCGCAGCGCTCGCCCTGCCCCTTACCGCTGCGGCCCTGGAGTGCGAACCGGCCGCCGTGCCGATGAACGTCCTCGCCGGCGATGTCGCCGGAGACCCCCCGCCCGAGGTCGTTCCGCTGGAGTGGAACAGCAGGGGCTGAACGAGCCGGAGCGGTCCGTCACCGGAGGCTTCCGGCGGCCCGCCGTGCCACAACAGGTCTGAAACCGGGGGGGAGTTCATGATGGGTGGCAGTTCGTCCGCGCCGAGACAGCCGGACGTCGCGGAAATGGTCCGCAGCGCGCGGACACGGTGCGGGGTGAGCCAGCGCGACCTTGCCGAAAGGTCCGGCATCGGTCTGCGCACGCTGCGCGAGATCGAGCGGGGCCGGGTTCTCGCCCCCCGGTCGGGCTCGCTGCACAGGCTTGCCGAGGCGCTGCACGACCCGGCGCTGGTCGCGCAGGTGGCAGAGGCGGCGGGCGGCGGAGGCGGCGCGTACCGGGAGAACGACCCGCTGGTCCTGCGCATCCTGGGCCGGTTCTCGGTGTCCCGGGGAACGGCGGCCGTGGCCGCGGGCACGCCCAAACAGCAGTACCTGCTGGGCCTGTTGGCGCTCCGGGCCAATGCGGCGGTCGAGCGGGAAGAGATCATCGAGGTGCTGTGGGGCGAGGAACCCCCCGACACCTTCGGGCAGTTGATCCACACCTATGTCTCGCGCATCCGGCTGCTGCTGGAGGCGCACCGGACTCCGGACGGGAACGGGAACGGGAACGGGACGGCCGTCGTGCGGCGAGGCGCCGCCTACACGCTCCGGATCGACGACGAGAGCCTGCTCGACCTCACGGAGTTCGGCCGCCTCACCCGCGAGGCGCAGCGCGCCCACGCCGGCAACGACCCCGTGGCCGAACGCGTCCTGCTGGGCGACTCGTTGCGGTTGTGGCGGGGACGGCTGCTGGAAGGAATGCCGGCGGCGCTCCAGGAGCACCCTGCGGCAGCCGAGTGGGCGCGGCGGCGGGTCGCCGCCGCCCTCCGGTTCGCCGATCTCACGCTCGCCGGGGAGCAGTGCGAGGAGGTGCTCGTCCAGCTGGGCCCCCTCGCGCTGCACGAGCCGCTGCACGAGGCGCTGCACGCCCGCCTCGTCACCGCGCTCGCAGGATCGGGGCGGCGGGCCGAGGCCCTCGCGCTGTTCGCCGCCGTCGACCGCCGCCTGCGCGAGGAGAGCGGCATCGGGCCGGGGGACGAACTGCGCGGCGCCCAGCTGGCCGTGCTGCGGGACGACGCCCGCGAAGGCCGGGTGCCGGTCGCCAGCCGGGCGCTCGCCCCCGCCGACGGCAGCCACCCCGTCGAACTTCCGCAGAGCGTAGGGGACTTCGTCGGCAGAGCCGAGCACTACCAGGTCAGGCAGTACCTGACCGGGCAGGGCCCGCAGGCCGTGTTCGGCGCGGCCCCGATCGCCGCGCTGCACGGACCCGCCGGAGTGGGCAAGAGCGTACTGACCACCCATGTCGCCGCCTCCGTCGCCCGGCACTTCCCCGACGGGATGCTGTACGCCAGGATGCGTACGGGCAGCGCGTCGGAGGTCCGCGACCTGCTGCACGGCTTCCTGCGGGCGCTGGGCGTACCGTCCGCGGAACTCCCCGACGACCCGGCGGAGGCCGGGCTCCGGTACCAGCAGCTGGTGGCGGGCCGCAAGGTCCTGGTGGTCGTCGACGACGCGGCAGGCGAGCGCGCTGTCCGGCCGCTGCTGCCGTCGGGCCCGGGTGGCGCCGCGCTGCTCAACAGCCGTGCACCGCTCCTCGGGCTGGAGGGAGCACAGCACTTCAGGGTGGAGCCGTTCACCGCCGACCAGTCCCTCTCGCTGCTCGTACGGATCGCGGGCGAGTCCCGGGTGCTCCCCGAACGCGAGGCGGCCGAGACCGTCGCCGGACTGTGCGGCGGAATTCCCCTGGCCGTACGGATCCTGGGCATGCGGCTGGCGGCGCGGCCGCACTGGACGCTCGCGCAGCTCGCCGACCGGCTGGCCGACGAGAGCCGGACGCTGGACGAGCTGGTGGCCGGCGACCTCACCGTTCGCGACCGGCTGGGAGCGGGCCACGACGGCCTGGCGCCGGCCCTGCGGGAGACACTGCACGCCCTGGCGCGGGACGTCACCAGCGGCTTCACCGTGCGTGAGGCGGCCGCGGTCCTGCACTGCGGTACCCGGGACGCCGAGGAGCAGCTGGAACAGCTGGTCGACCGGCAGCTGCTGGAGGCTCCGGCGCGGCCCGGCTCCGCGTACACCTTCCTGCCGCTCACCAGGCTCCACGCGCGGGAGCGGGAGGCGGCCATCGCACGGGGCACCGTACGAGACACCGCACAGGGCCCCGTACGAGACACCGCTCGGGGCACGGCATGAGGCGGCGCCGGAAGGCCGCGCCGTCCCCGCGTCCGGGCTCACGCGTCGCGTCCGCGGAGCACGAGCCAGCCACCCACCGCGGCGGCGGCCGCCCAGAGCGCCAGGATCAGCGAACCGGTCACCGGGCCGTACGGGGCCGCCGGGTCCAGGTGGATGCGCAGGGCGTACTGGCCGGCACGGTCCGGCAGGTACCAGGCCGGTTCCCGTATGCCCGGGATCACGGACAGGACGGGGGAGACGAGGTAGAGCGCCGGTACCAGGAGGCCCAGGGAGAGCGGCCGGCTGCGGAGCATCGAGGCGGCGCCCGTGCACATGACGGCCAGGAGCGGGAAGTACAGGGCGCCCGAGACGACCGCGCGGACCGTTCCTTCCTCGCCGAAGGAGATTCCGTGTGCGCCGAGCAGGTACTGCGAGAGGAAGAAGGTGCCGGCCGAGGCGACCGCTCCCGCAGCGAGCGCCAGGACGGCCACGGTGATCAGCCGGGCGCCGTAGCGCGGGCCGGCCCGGAGTGCCGGTTCCCGGGCCGCGGAGGAGGACGAGGAGGTCCGGCCGGCGAGGGAGGGACAGTCGTTGTCGGCCACCAGGACCGCGAAGGCGATCACGAGGACATGAGCGAAGCAGAGACCGTAGTAGCCGAGCCGGACCGGGTCGAAGTCCTCGGTGCCGGACGCGGCGGCGCCGACCGAGGCGCACACGCCCGCGCCGACGGCGACCAGGAGGACGGCGGAGAGGGGCAGGGCCCAGCGGACCGGACGAACCGAGCGGACGCGTGCCCACTCCGCGCGGAGAACGGCACGGAAGGACACGTCCACGGCGGGCGCGGCCCCCGTACCGTCCGCGCACTGCCTGTCGCTCTTCACGCCCTCGTTCCTCACGCCGTCGTTCCTCACGCCGTCGTTCCTCACGCGGTCGCTCTTCACGCTGTCGTTCTTCGAGAAGTGGGCGTTTCTCAAGGCGTCGTTCCTCATGTCCCAGAGCCAACCGTCTCCCCGCGCGCGGCGGATCCCCCGGTGGCGGGAACCTTCTCCCTCCGGGGAGGGAGGAACCGATGAGGGCTCTCAGGCCGTTGATCAAGATTGTTTCTGCCGTTGCCCAGGGGCGTACCTACACCCGCGGACTGCATCTGCTCCTCGGCGCGGCCGTGGGGCCGGTGTGTGTGCTGGTCTATCCCGGCATCTCGCCGTCCCTCCCGCGGACCCTCCTGTCCGCGGCGCTGGTCCCGGTGCCCTTCCTGCTGCTCCTGGGGATGCTGCCGGGCGTGCGGCGTGCCGAGGGGATCCAGGCCCGGTACCTGCTCGTGCCGGGCGACGAGGACGAGATCGGCCTGGCCGCCGCGAAGGGATTCGCGGAACGCGGGCGCACCGGTGTGTGGCTCGTCGCGCGGACGTGGTGGGGACTCCTCGTCGCGAGCCTCCTCGCCCAGCTGCTCTCCGTGACCGGGACCGTGGCGACCGCACCCGCGGTCGAGCAGTCCCGCCGGATCCTGGGCCTCGACATTCCCGGGGGCCACGCACACATCTGGTACCTGGCGTTCGTCCCGCTCCTGCTCCTGCTCGGGGTGGCCATCGTCGTCTACGCGGGAGAGCTTCAACTCGCCCTGGCCAAAAGGCTGCTGGGCCCTTCCGCGGCGGATCTGCTGGCGGCCGCCGAGCGCCGGGCGGACGACCTGCTGGCGCGCAACCGGTTCGCGGGCGAACTGCACGACTCCCTCGGACACGCCCTCACCGCGACCGTCCTCCAGGCCGGCGCCGCACGCGAACTGATCGACGTGGACAGGGACTTCGCGGTCCGCGCGCTGTGCGCCATCGAGGAAGCAGGCCGCCGCGCCCTGGAGGACCTGGAGCGGACCCTGGGCCACCTGAAGGGGGAGGAGGACGACGCGGCCAGGACGGCGCGTCCCACGCTGGCGGACGTCGGGCCGCTGCTGGAGGCGAGCCGGGCGGCGGGGGTGACCGTCAACTGCCGCACGGCCGCGAGCTTCGACGGGGTGCCGGGCGTGGTCACCCGTGAGGCGTACCGCATTCTCCAGGAGTCGCTGACCAACGTCATGAAGCACGCCCCCGGTGCGGCCGTGGACGTCGTACTGGAGATCAGGGAGGACCAGTTGGAACTCTCGGTGGTGAACACGCTGGTGAAAACGGCCGGCCGGACCTCCGGCACCGGCAAGGGGCTGCGGAGCATGCGGGAGCGGACCGCGCTCCTGGGCGGCCGGGCCACCGTCGGGCCCGATTCGGGACGCTGGACCGTCAGTGCCTCGCTGCCCCTACGACTGGGATCCTGACATGGACATATCCGTCCTGCTCGTCGACGACGAGGAACTCGTCCGGACCGGGATGGCCGCCATCCTCGGCAACAGCCCCGGAATCACCGTCGTCGGTGAGGCATCCGACGGCTCCGAGGTGGTCGCGAAGGTGCGGGAACTGCGCCCGGACGTGGTGATCATGGACGTCCGGATGCCCCGGGTCGACGGGATCACCGCCACGCGTGAACTGATGACGGCCCTGCCGGAACCGCCGCGCGTCCTGGTGATCACCACCTTCGAGCGCGACGACTACGTCTACGAAGCGCTGCGGGAGGGAGCTTCGGGGTTCCTGCTCAAGCGTTCCCGGCCGGCCGAGATCGTCCAGGCCGTGCGTACGGTCGCCACGGGGGACTCGGTGCTCTTTCCCACCGCCATCCGCGGGCTGGTCGCGGGACGGCTGAAGCAGGCCGCCGGCGGAGCGCTGTCCCATGTGCGGTTCACGGAACGGGAGGCGGAGGTGCTGCGCCTGATGGGGCGGGGAATGTCGAACGCGGAGATCGCGGAGGCCCTGTACCTGGGGGTGCAGACGGTCAAGACCCACGTCAGCAGCACCCTTGCCAAGCTGGGGGCCAGGGACCGCACCCAGGCCGTGGTGATCGCGTACGAGTCGGGCTTCATCGAGGTCGGCTGAGGCCGGGCGGCGACCGGGCAGCGACCGGCAGCGAGAGAAGGTCACAGGTGGTCGGGGAAGGTCACAGGTGGTCAGGGACGGTCACCCGACGAGGTCCCTGAGCCGGGCGACGACCGAGGCTTCGCTCTCACCGTCCTGGGGCACCGGGACGATCTGGAGGTGGGTGACCCCGGCCTCGCGGTAGGCGTCGACGCGGTCCTTCACATAGCTCTCCGTGCCGCAGATCGTGGTCGCCTCCAGCAGCGCGGACGGGATCGCGGCCGCCGCCGCGGCCCTGTTGCCCGACAGGAAGAGCCGCTGGACGGTCGCCGCCTCCTCGGCGAAGCCGTACCTGCTGACCAGGTTGTAGTAGTAGTTGTGGCCCGGCGCGCCCATGCCCCCGACGAACAGGGCGAGTTGTTCCCGGGCCAGCTCCCTCGCGCGGGCGGCGTCAGGACCGATGGCGAGCAGTCCGCCGGCGGAGATCTGCAGGGGTCCCAGCCGCGGGTCGCGGGCGGCCGCGCCCTCCCGCAGCGACTCGCCCCACGCGCGGTCGGCCCATTCGGGAGCGAAGAACATCGGCAGCCAGCCGTCGGCGGTCTCCGCGACCATGCGGACGTTCCTGGGCCCCAGTGCGGCGACCCACACGGGAACGGAGGGGCGGACGGGCGGAGTGAGCAGCTTCATGGGGATGCCGAGGCCGCTCCCCTCGCCCGCGGGCAGGGGCAGCCGCACGCTCCGGCCGCTGTACTGGACGGCCTTGTCCCGCCGCCAGAAGGCGCGCATCACCTCGATGGTCTCGCGGGTACGGGCGAGCGGGGCACCGTAGGGCACGCCGTGGAAGCCCTCGACGACCTGCGGTCCTGACGAGCCGAGCCCCAGGTGGCAGCGGCCGCCCGAGAGCGCGTCGACGCCGGCCGCGGTCATGGCGAGCAGGGCGGGCGTACGGCTGAAGACCGACAGGATGCCGGATCCGATGCCGATCCGCTCGGTGCGGGCGGCGAGGTAGCCCATGAAGCTGGGGGCGTCGTAGCCGTACGCCTCGGGAACCCAGATCAGGTCGAGCCCGGCCTGTTCGAGTGCGGCGACCTGACCGGCCGCGGCGACGATGTCGGTGTCGTACTTGAGCTGCATGGAGATCTTCATGGCGGGTGTGCTCCGATGTGTGAGGGGCCGCTGCCTGAGAGGGCCGATGTGTGAGGGGCCCATGTGCGAGGGGGCGATGTGTGAGGGGTGGGGCCGGCGGGGCGGAGGCCGGGAGTCAGCGGCGGTGGTCGCCCGCGGCGCCGTCGGGCGCGTCGAGGCGGCGCAGGGCGGACTCCGCCACCAGCTCGCGCACCCGGAACTTCTGGATCTTTCCGGACGCCGTCAGGGGCAGGTCGTCGGCCAGGTACCACTGGACGGGGATCTTGTACGGGGAGAGCCGCTCCCGGCAGCGCTCCACCAGGAGGTCCACGTCCGGGCCCGCCGGGCGGTCGGCCGCGGGTACCAGCACCGCGGCGATGCTCTCGCCCCACCGTGCGTCGGGAACGCCCAGGACGACCGCGTCGCGGACACCGGGCAGCGTGCTCAGAAAGGCCTCGATCTCACCCGGCGCGACGTTCTCCCCGCCGCGGATGATGAGGTCGCTCAGCCGGCCCTCGATGCGCAGGGCCCCGGTGGCGTCCATCGAGCCGAGGTCGCCGGTGCGGATCCAGCCCTCGGCGTCGGTCTTCGCCGCGGTGGCCCGCGGGTCTCCGTAGTAGCCGAGCAGCTGCTGGTAGCCGCGGGCACAGATCTCGCCGGTGACCCCGAGCGGCCGCACCTCACCGGTGTCCGGGTCGACGATCTTGCAGGCGACGTGCGGCAGCGGCCGTCCGACCGTGCTCGTCTTGGACTCGGCCGTGTCGTCGGGGCGGGTCAGGGTCACTACGGAGGCGAGCTCGGTCTGCCCGTACAGGTTGAAGACCGTGGTGGAGAAGAGCTCCTCGGTCTCCGTGATGAGCTGCGGGCGCACCGGCGCGGCCCCGGTGAGCACCGCGGACAGCCGCGCCGGTGCGTCGCCACAGACCCGTGCCACGTCGTTCAGCGCCGTCAGCACCGTCGGCACGCTCGTCAGTACCGCGCCGGGCGAGCGCCGCAGCTCGGTCAGCAGGACCTTGGGGTCGAAGCGCTCCAGCAGTACGAAGGTGCCCCTGCTCCACAGCGGTCCCAGGCAGGAGATGACGCAGCCGGCGGTGTGGAACATGGGGAGCGGCGAGACGACGGTCGCACCGTCCCGTACACCGAGCCCCTCGAAGGTGAGCCGGGCGACGTTGACGACGGACCGGTGGGACAGCAGCACGGCCTTCGGGGCCCCGGTGGTGCCGGAGGTGAACTGGATCTGAGCGGGGACACCGGCCTCGGTGATCTGCTCCGCCGAGGGCAGGGGCGCGACGCCGCGCAGCGAGTCCCAGTCCGAGAGGGACACGACGTGCCGCAGGTGCAGGAGGCCGGGCGCGACCGTACGGACGACCTCGGCCATGTCGTAGGCGCGGCTGCGGTCCGCGTGGATCAGCAACTCGGCCTCGGAGGTGTGCAGCGCGTGCGTCAACTCCTCGGCGCGCAGGGCCGGGTTGAGCGCCACCAGGGTGACGCCGGCGAGCGCCGCCGCGTACTCGGTGATCGGCCACTGGGGGGTGTTCGGTGCCCACAGGGCGACCCGGGCACCCTGGCCGACGCGCTCGCGGATGCCCGCGGCGATGCTCTCGGCCTCGTCGAGCAGCTCCGCGTACGTCCAGGTGCGCGGTGCGGAGCCGTCGTCGGGGACGGTCCTGAGCGCGACGGTCTCCGGGCGTTCCGCGGCGACCTCGCGCAGCAGGGAGCCGACGGTGTGCGGGGAGAGCGGGACGGCGGTGTCCGCCGGCCGGAAGGACCGGGTGAGCAGCGGGTCACCGGTGCGCTGCGAAGTGCTGCTTCCCGGGCGGCCGGTCGCCGCAGTACCGCTTCCGGTGCGGCCGGTGTCCGAAGTACCGCTCCCCGTGCGGCCGGTGTCCAGAATGCTGCTCTCCATGGTGCTGCTCTCCGTGGTGCTGCTCTCCATGGTGCTGCGCTCCAAGGTGGACGGTGCGGGACTGACCTGCATGGAAGCTCTCCTCGAAGATGCGCCGACGGGCTGCCGCGTTGCTGGGCTGCTGGGCTGCCTTGTGATGCCCTGAGCCAACCGTGGATCGCGCCCCGCCGGATCCCCCGGCGGCTGGAACGTGCTCCCTCGCAGGAGGGGGTCGGGCGAGGGAGGCAGCTCGCGTACAGAATCCGTCCAGCGCGCCGCCCCGAAGTCCCGTTAGCGTGCGGGCGCTTGTGCCCGCCCTCACCCGGAAGGCGGACCGGAGGGGGAGTGGTGACGCAGATGGATGCGACGGCCGGCTGGCCCGGACTCGGCGGAGTACGGATCCTCGATCTGTCCCGCCTGTTGCCCGGCGGATTCGCGACGGTCCTGATGGCCGACCTCGGCGCCGACGTCATCAAGGTGGAGAGCCCCGACGGGGGCGACTACGGCCGCCTGGTGGATCCCGAGACGTTCGCGGCGCTGAACCGCAACAAGCGGTCGGTCGTCCTGGACCTGCGGGAACCGGCGGGACGCGAGACGCTGCTGCGGCTGGTGGAGCGCAGTGACGTCGTCGTGGAGAGCTACCGGCCCGGCGTCCTGGACCGCATGGGGCTGGGTTACGAGCGGCTGCGGGAGGTCAACCCGCGGGTGGTGTTGTGCTCGATCACCGGCTTCGGCCAGAGCGGCCCCTACGCCTCCCGGCCGGGCCACGACCTCAACTTCCTCGCGCTCTCCGGGTTCTTCGCGGTGCCCCACCGCCCGGGGGAGAGGGTCGACCGGGTCGGGGTGCGGGTGGCCGATCTCGCCGGCGCGATGTACGCGGCCCTCTCCGTCGTCGTCGCGGTCGGCGCGGCCGCCGCCGGTGGCGAGGGCCAGCACCTGGACGTGTCGCTGCACGAGGCGGCCGCGGGCTGGGCCGGGCCACTCGCCCTGCCGTTGCTCGGCCTGGCGGTCCCGGCCGACAGCCCGCTCGTCACGGGGGACAACGACGTGTTCGTCCTGGCCGACGGCCACCGGATCGCGTTTGCCAGTTTCGAGGACAAGTTCTGGCTGGGCTTCCGCACGGCGTTCGCCGCGGAGTTTCCCGCACTCGACGACGACCGCTACGACCGGCGGGCCGACCGCACCCGGGCCCGGGAGGAGGTCAGGGCTCTGCTCACGGACGTCTTCGGGCGCCGCGACCTGGCCTGGTGGACCGCCGCGCTCTCCCCGCTGGACCTTCCCTGGGCCCCCGTCTACGAGACGCCCGGTGAGTTCCTCGCGGACGAGCACGTCGTCGACCGGGGCCTGGTGGGCACCCTGCCGGGGTCGCCGACGGCGCCGGCCCGTCGGCAGGTGCGTTTCCCCGTACGGTTCGGATCCGGCCTCGACTCGCTGCGCGGCCCCGCCCCCGGGCACGGCGAGCACACCGCGGAGATCCTCGCGGAGCTGGCCGGGTGAGCGCCCGAAGCCGGGAGGCAGGCGCCTTCGTGGAGAACGCGGAGCACCGGGCCCTGCGGGAGGCCGTCTCCGCATTCGCCCGCGGCCGGGGAGCAGGACAGGGCGGCCGGGAACCGCGTTCCCCAGCTCAACTCTGGGAAGAAGCAGGCAAGTTGGGCTACCTGGGCGTCAGCCTTCCCGAGGAGTACGGAGGCGGGGGCTGCGGCATCACCGAACTCTCCCTCGTCATCGAGGAGCTCGGCGCGGCCGGCAGTCCGCTGCTCATGCTCGTGGTGTCGCCCGCGATCTGCGGGACGGTCATCAGCCGCTTCGGTACGGGGGAGCAGAAGCGGCGGCTGCTGCCGGGGCTCGCCGACGGAAGCGCGCGGATGGCCTTCGGCATCACGGAACCCGACGCCGGATCGAACTCCCACCGGCTGACCACCACCGCACGCAGGGACGGCGACGACTGGCTGCTCAGCGGCCGCAAGGTGTTTGTCTCAGGAGTGGACGAGGCCGACTCCACCATGGTGGTCGGCCGGACGGCGGACGCGCGCAGCGGCAAGCTGAAACCGTGCCTGTTCGTCGTCCCGCGCGACACCCCCGGGTTCGTCTTCCATGAGATCGAGATGGAACTCAACGCCCCGGAGCGGCAGTTCCAGCTCTTCCTCGACGACGTGCGACTGCCGGCCGAAGCGCTGGTCGGCCACGAGGACGCCGGTCTGCAACAGCTGTTCGCCGGGCTGAACCCCGAGCGGATCATGATCGCCGCGTTCGCCGTGGGACTGGGACGGCACGCCCTGGACAAGGCGGTCGACTACGCCAGGACCCGTCAGGTGTGGTCGGCTCCGATCGGCGCGCACCAGGCGGTCGCCCACCCGCTCGCGCGGATCCACATCGAACTCGAACTGGCCCGGCTGATGACGCGCAAGGCGGCCGAACTCTACGACCACGGCGACGACATGGCCGCGGGCGAGGCCGCGAACATGGCGAAGTACGCCGCGGCCGAGGCGTGTGCCCGCGCAGTCGACCAGGCGATCCACACCCTGGGCGGCAACGGCCTGACCACCGAGTACGGTCTCGCCCCGCTGCTCACGCTCTCCCGGGTGCCCAGGATCGCCCCGGTGAGCCGGGAGATGATCCTCAACTTCGTGTCCCACTACACGCTGGGGCTGCCCAAGTCCTACTGAGCTGTCTCCTTTTCCCTGCGCTGCCGACCTCCTCCCCCCATGACTGAGGCCCCGCCGACGGCGGGGCCTCAGTCATGGGGGGAGGGAAGGGGAGAGAAGGGTCAGCGCTCCAACTGCAGGCCGACGCCCAGCGCGAGGGCCCGCTCGTGCACCGCGGCGGCCAGCGCGATGTCCTGGATGCCCATGCCGAACGGGTTGATCACCACCCGCTCGTCCGCGCCGACGGGCCGGTCGTAGTCGCCGGCGAACAGAGCGCTCAGGCCGGCGCCCACCGCCCGGCCGCCGGCCGGGGCGTGCGTACCCGGGCCGCTGATCCGGCCGGCCCGCGCCAGCGCCCCCAGCAGCCGGTGGTCGTCGTCGAGCACCAGGTCCCAGTCGTCGACGAACAGGTGGTCGCAGCCCAGCAGCAGGCTCTCCGCCGCGTCGTCCAGCGACACGTTGACGAAGGTCCCGCCCGCGGGGACCCAGTCCAGCTCGACGTACGGCTGGGTGGTGGTCGTCACCGCGATGGTCAGCTGGGCACGCTCGACCGCCTCCCGCGCGCCGCCGGTCACGGTCACCGCGGTCGCGGGCTCCGAAGCGCGCCACGCCGCGGCCAGTTCGTGTGCCCGCGCCGCGTCCTGGTCGAAGAGGAACAGCTCCTCGACGCCTGGGCAGACGGTGGCCAGCAGCTCGCGGTGGACCTCGGCCTGCCGGCCGCAGCCGAGGAATGCCACCCGGGTGATCCCCGCCGGGTCCCGGACGGCACGCACGGCGGCGAGCGAGACTCCGGCGGTCCGCAGGGCGCTGATCCGGCTGCCCTCCATGATGCAGACGGGCCGCGCGGTCTCCGGGTCGTTGAGCACGATCAGGCCCGCGGCGCGCGGCTGCCCCAGCAGGTGATTGCCCAGCGACGCATTGATGATCTTGCATCCGTAGCTGTCGCCGAACCAGCCCGGCAGGATGAGGCTCCGGGCGGCGGCGCCCGCGCGGGTGGTCCAGCGCAGTGCCGCCTCGGGAGTGAGCCCCGCCTCCTTGCGGCCGTATGCCAGCAGGGTCTCGTGGGCGCGGTCGACGACCGGCAGGTCCGCGCACAGCCGCTCCACATCGGCACCGTCTAGGTAAGTGATCGTCGGCGAAGGGGGCGCGGGCGGGGCGACCGGCGCGGAAGGTACGGGTGGTGGTGTGGTCATCGGGGAGCCTTCTCTTCGGAGTACAGGTGGTTCAGCAGGGCCAGGGCCGCACGGACCTCCGGGTCCGGATCCGGCACGGCGACCGCCGGTGTGCCGTACAGATGCGCGTACTTCTCTCCGCTGTCCGGGCAGACACAGGCGATCTCCCGCAGGGAGGGGTCCCGCAGGGCGCGGAGCACCGCCGCGAGCACGGCGGCGCCGCTGCTGCCCCCCAGCGAGATGCCGGTGCGCCGCAGGACCACGGTGCAGGCGGCGGCAGCGGCGGCGTCCCGCACCCGGACGGCATGGTCCCAGTGGTGCGGTTCCAGGAACCCGGACACCTGCCCGGAACCGAAGCCCATCAGTTTGAGCGGCCGGTCGGCGGGCGCCCCACCGAGCGCGCAGGAGCCCACCGCGTCCACTGCGACGATCTGCGTCCGAGGCAGGCTGCTCCGGAAGTACCTGGAGATTCCCGCCAGCGTGCCGCCCGTCGAGACGGCGACCGCGACGGCGTCGAACCGTCCTTCGGGAGCGGCCTTCACCAGCTCCGCGGCGGTCTGCCACTCATGGACCCCGGGGTTGGCCACACTCTCGTACTGATTGGTCCACACGGCCTGCGGGTCCGCCGCCAGAATCTCCTGTACGGCCTCCAGCCGCGCCGCGAGCGTCCGGCCGCCCGGCACCTCGCGCACGGTGACGACGTCCGCCCCGAAGCCCACCATCCGTTCGACACTGCTGCGGGGCGTGCTGGGTTCGACGATCAGCGTGCAGTCGTAGCCGCGGCGGGCGCAGAGACCGGCGAGGGCCACCCCCAGATTGCCGGAGGTCGACTCGACCACCCGCATCCCGGGGCGCAGCGCCCCGGTCATCTCCAGTGCGGACAGCAGCGCTTCGGCGGTACGTGCCTTGATCGAACCGAACGGATTCTCGGCCTCCAGTTTGAGCCAGATCCGGACGGACCGGTTGCCGACCGGCACCCGGACGGAGCGCAGGGGTGTGTCGCCGATGGCGGCCAGGGGTGGCGCGGCAGTGATGGATTCCGTCATGGTTCTCAGTCCTTGAGGCTGTCGGCGCGTACCGTCGGCCGCCGCTGCACGGGCGGGACACTCCGGTGGGGTCCGATGTCGGCGAGGTTGTAGCCGGCCGGGTAGCCGGGGTACGTCCGGGCGGTCGGCCGCGTCATGACCCGCGCCATCAACCGGGGGGCGACGCGCTCGGTACGGGCGTGTCCGCGCAGCGCGGCGTGGTTCAGGGCGCGGGCCCACAGCGGCGGCGTACGCATGCCCAGGGCGTCGAGCGCCGGGCGGTCCAGACGGCAGGGCAGGGTGGCGGCCACCAGGTCGCTGACCGGGCGCCGGTACCAGGACGCGTAGAGCTTGATGATGGACGTGCCGACCCGGTGGTTGCTCGCGGCCCGGCGGAAGCGTGCCTGTTCGTACTCCCGGTTGAACACCTCGAACGTGGCGTAGTCGGTGGGTATTTCACGGATGTTCATCCGTTTCCCGACCCCGGCGAAGAAGTAGAAGGCGGCCAGCCGCTCGGTCTCGCTGGTCGGGCGCCAGCCCCAGCGGTCGATCCAGCGCACGGGTTCGTAGATGAACGTCGACAGCACGTAGAGCATGTCTTCGTTGGCGATGTCGAACCTGCGGTGCGCGTTGTTGATCTGACGCACCGCAAGCCGGCCGCGTTCGGAGTCGTACCCGCTGCGGACCAGTTCGCCCAGGATGATGCGGGTGTCGTCGTAGCGCTTCTGGGCCCGCAGGGCGAACTCGCCGGTGCCGTCGAGGACGTCGGAGATGGCAGGAACGCAGCAGGTCCGCCAGATGGCGACCTCCAGTCCCCTCCCGTAGTCCCAGGGGAACTCGCGGTCGGAGGAAATGCGGTGGATCTCCTCGTGATCCGTCTTCGGATCGAGTGTCTCCAGATGTCTGAGTGTCGCGTAACGGTCTCGCATCCGTACCCCGTTCACGGTGAGCAGTCGGCTACAGCGGTGTGGACCCGGCGGCACTGATGACCTCGGGCCGGGTGGGATCAAAACGCAGCGTCTCGAAACGCCACTGCAACTGGCCGGTGAGCCAGCTGCGGAGGCCGGCGATGTGGCGCTCCAGCCGGTCGGCCGGGAACAGCAGGCGCAGTGCGGGCGACAGGCCGTCGGCGAAGGTGGCGCTGAGTTCGGTGAACCTGTCGAAGCGCGCCTGGATCATCGCGCCCACCGCGTCGGCCGACGTCTGCAGATCGGTGCCGTGCGCGTGCCGGTGGACCAGGACGAGGTTGTGGGGGTCGTTCAGCAGCGCCTCCTTCTCGCAGCTGAAGAGGTCGTTGGTCCACAGATCGGCGTCGGACAGTGCCGCGTTCAGTTCGGCGAACTCCGGGAGTTCGTAGATCTCCGCGGGCACCTCGGCGTGCAGGGTCAACTCGATGAGGTCGAGGTAGGGCATCAGCGCCCGGCCACGCATGCCGATGTACTCGTCCAGGGTGGGCACCCGCTCGGCGAGCCGGTTCTCCGACTCCCACACGCAGGTCTCGAAGAAGGCCCCGATGTGCCCGGCGAGCCGGGTGCGCCACGCCGCGGAGGTGAGGGGGACGGTACGGCGCCACAGGTCCGCGTACGCCGGCCGGAACGCCGCCACGGCCGAATGAACCGGAGTGCCGCAGGGCTGCCCGTCGGCGGAACCGTCGGCGGAATCGTCGATGGAACCGTCGGCGGTGAGCCAGCCGAGCACCTCGTCGCAGACCTGGCGCAGCAGGACGGGATCGGTGCCGAGCGCGGTCTCGTCGAACTGGTCGTCCAGCACCAGCATGCAGCTGATCCAGTCGGTCACCAGCTGGAGTTCGCAGGGGCCCGCGTGCGGATAGGCGCGGCCCATCAGGGTGCCGAGCAGGGAGCGCTCGTGGTGGTGGCGCGCCGCCTCGTCGGGGGCCAGGCCGAAGCGGGCCACGAAGGCGCGCGTGCCCGCCTCGGCCCGGTCGGCGTACGGGCTGAGTTCGGGAGGGAACTGGGCATGGATGTGCGGGATGTTCAGAGGCACGGTGTCACCCGTCGTTTCGTGAGGTGGGCAGGGAAAGGGGGGCGGCAGGGCAGGGGGGAAGGGGCGGCGGCAGGGCAGGGGGAGAGGGGGTGGCGGAGGGGCGCGTCACGCGGGCAGCTGGAGGGACTTGACCTCTTGGAACTCCTGGATGCCGTGGCGCCCCAGCTCACGCCCCAGCCCCGACTGCCGGTAGCCGCCGAAGGGTGCGGCGGCATTGAATCTGGCGTCGTTGATGTCGACCTGGCCCACCTGCAGACGGCGGGCCACGGACAGCGCCCGGTCGATGTCGGCGGACCAGACGGTGGCCGCCAGGCCGTACTCGGAGTGGTTGGCCAGGGACACGGCCTCCTCGTCGTCGTCGAACGCCATGACGGCCAGGACGGGGCCGAAAACCTCTTCCCTGGCCAGTGACGAGGAGGGGCTCACGTCCGTCCAGATGCTCGGGGCCACGTAGTGACCGAGGTGCGGCAGCCGGCCCGTTCCGGCCGGGCCCGCCACCTGACGCGCGCCGCCGCGGGCGGCCAGCTCCAGGTGGCCGAGGACCCGCTCCCGTTGCGCCGCCGAGGCCAGCGGGCCCAGGAGGCACGCCGGGTCCTCCGGATCCCCCGGCACGTACTCGGCGACGACGGCGCGGGCCACGTCCAGCGCCTCGTCCAGAAGCGGGCGCGGTACGAGCAGCCGGGTACGGGCCGAGCAGGTCTGGCCGGCGTTGAGCAGGGCACTTCTGACACCGTCCTCGACGGCGGTGGCCAGGTCGGCGTCGGACAGGACGACGGTCGCCGACTTCCCGCCGAGTTCCAGACAGGTCCGCCTGACCGACTGGGCCGCGGCCGCGCCGATCTTCCGGCCGGCCTCCAGCGAACCGGTGAACGACACGACGTCGACGCCGTCGTCGGAGGCGAGCGCGGCGCCCGTCGTACTTCCGCGGCCGGTGACGAGGTTGAAGACGCCGGGAGGCAGGCCGATGCCGTCGATGATTTCGGTGAGCGCGTAGGCGGACAGCGGGGCGAGTTCGCTCGGCTTGAGCACGAGGGTGCAGCCCGCGGCGAGTGCGGCGCCGATCTTGGCCACCGCCTGGTGCAGCGGGTAGTTCCAGGGGGTGATGGCGGCCGCGACACCGACGGGTTCGCGGACCACGAGCGAATGCCCGATGCGCTCCTGCGCGGCGGGGGCGGCGAGCTCGTCGATGAAGCCGTCGAGCACCTTGAGGGGAAGCCCCGTCTGGACGCGGCGGGCGAACGTGATCGGGGAGCCCATCTCCCGGGTGACCGTCCGGGCCAGTTCCTCCTGGTGCCCGGCGAGGGCGTCGCGCAGGGCGGTGAGGGCCGAGCCGCGTTCGGCCGGGCCGGTCGCGGACCAGACGGGCAGGGCCGAGCGGGCCGCGTCGACCGCGTGCCAGACGTCCTTGCTGCCGCAGTCGGGGACCTCGGCGACGAGCTGCTGGGTCGCGGGGTTCTCGACGGCGACGGTTCCCGTGGCGTGCGGCGCGGCCCACCGGCCGCCGATGTAGACCGACCGGAGAGGCAGCGAATTCATGGTGTGACAGATCTCTTTCAGCAGTACGGGCAGAATTCGGACGTATCCGCAAATCTCTGGGAGAGTGCTGGAAGTGAGCGGGCGCAGCGAATTGATTGCGTATGACTCTAGGGATCGCCGAGGGAAATGCCTGGATGAATTCTGTACGCGAAACTGCCTCCCGCGACGGTGGTGACGAGCCACTGGAAAGGGGTTACAGTGCGGAACTTGAAATACCGGGCGCAAGAGGTCCGGCCGCAGGGAAAGTCAGAGGGAGAAGACCGACCGTGATCCCCGCAACCCCACCCGCCCTGAAGTCGGCGGACCGCTGGCTCCGCCGGCCCCGGCCGGTGGCGAACCCCAGGCTCCGTCTGGTCTGCCTTCCGCACGCGGGCGGCACGGCGGGCGCCTTCCACCGCTGGGAGGCCTCGCTCCCCAGGGACGTGGAGCTGGTCGCCGTGCAGTACCCCGGGCGGCAGGACCGGTTCGCCGAAGCGTGCGTCAGTGACATGGCCGAGCTCGCCGACAGCGTCGCGCAGGCCCTGTTGCCGCTGCTGGGCCGTCCCTTCGCCCTGTTCGGGCACAGCATGGGCGCGGCTCTTGCGTACGAGGTCGCCCTGCGCCTGGAGACGCTGTACCGGGCCAGGCCGCAGCAGCTGTTCGTCTCGGCCCAGGTGGCGCCCGGTTCCCCGCGGCGTTCCAGGGACCTGCACCTGCAGGACGACGAGACGATGGTCGCGGGCCTGCTGAAGCTGGGCGGCATGGACGAGGCCCTCACCGCGGACCCCGACCTGCTGGCGCTGGTGCTGCCCTCGTTCCGGGCCGATCTGACGCTGATCGAGACCTACCGGCCCGTCGGCGCACGGCCGGTGACGACGTCGGTGACGGCCTACGCCGGAGATGCGGATGCCGGCGTTCCGATGGCGGACGTCGCCGCGTGGAGCGCGCTCAGCACCGGCGATTTCGACCTGCGGGTATTTCCCGGCGGGCACTTCTATCTGGTGGAAAGAGAATCCGAAGTCATCGAGGACATTGCTCGGCGCCTTGAATTTGTGCGCTGAACTGATATCTTCCCGGCAGAGGGCGTCCGGCCGGTCGTACAAATAATTCCTTTCCGAACCCCCGGCCCTGTGGCGATGCTTCCGTGGCCGCCCCGACCAAATTTGCCGCCCTGGTCCCGGCATGCTGCTGTCGGCCGGCGACGCCCCGGCATCCGGACAATTCGAAATGTGTCAGAGGAGTCCCAGAATGGTGAATGACGATGAAGTGGCGAACCGTGTCCGCGAGCTCATGGTGGAGGCCCTGGACCTCCGGGTGGGTCCCGAGGCCATCGGGAGCGAGATGTCGCTCTACTCACCGGTGATCCAGCTCGACTCGCTGAACCTGCTCCAGCTGCTGCTGGCCGTGGAGAGCGAGTTCGGCGGCCAGATCGAGGACGAGGACGTGATGGAGGCCGACCTGGAGAACGTGGGCGACTTCATCGGCCTCGTACGCCGGCACGTCGAAACACTCCGGACGGAGGCCGCCGCATGAGGACCTCACGCAACCAGTTCCTGCTGGACGAGGAGGACGTCCCGACCCACTGGTACAACATCCTCGCCGACCTGGACGTACCGACCTCCGACGTACGCCGCGCCCGGCCCGCCGCCGCGGACGCACCGGACCGACGGGCCGCCTCGCCCAACCTGCCGCTCTCGATGTACCGCTCCAGCGTCGGCACCGAACGTCACGTGAAGATCCCCGACCCGGTGCGCGAGCAGTACCAGCGCTGGCGTCCCACGCCCCTCGTCCGGGCCCACCGCCTGGAGCAGGCGCTGGAGACCCCCGCGCACATCTACTACAAGTACGAGGGCGCGAACGCCTCGGGCAGCCACAAGCTCAACTCCGCGCTGGCCCAGGCCCACTACTACAAGCAGGCCGGCGTTCAGGAGATCACCACCGGCACCGGGGCCGGTCAGTGGGGCACCGCCCTGTCGATGGCCTGCCACGCACTCGACCTGGCCTGCACGGTGTTCATGGTGCGCGTCAGCCACGAGCAGAAGCCGTACCGCAGGGTGCTGATGGAACTGAACGGCGCCCGCGTCATCCCCAGCCCCAGCGGTACGACCGAGGCCGGCCGGGCCCTGCTCGCCGCCTCACCCGACAGCGACGGCAGCGTGGCGATAGCCAACGCCGAGGCTCTCGAACACGCCAGGTCGGTGCACCGCGGCGCCTTCGCGGTCGGCAGCGGGGAGAACCACGTCCTGCTGCACCAGACGGTCATCGGCGAAGAGGCCCTGCTCCAGATGGAACTCGCCGGCGAGTTCCCCGACGTCGTCATCGGCGCCATGGGCGCCGGCAGCAACTTCGCCGGTCTGGCCTTCCCCTTCCACCGCGAGAAGCTCCGCAACGGGACCGCGACGCGGCTCGTGGCCGTGGAGCCCGAGGCGTGCCCCAAAATGACCCGGGGCCGCTACGCCTGGGACTACAACGACTTCTCCGGTACGACGCCGTTGACGAAGATGTACACGCTGGGCCACACCTTCGTCGCTCCCGGGGTGCACGCCGGAGGCCTGCGCTACCACGGCGCCGCTCCCCTGGTCAGCGCCCTGTACGAACAGGGCCTGATGGAGGCCGTCGCCTACGGACAGACCGAGGTGTTCGAGGCCGGGACCCTCTTCGCGCGTACCGAGAACCTCGTCCCCGCCCCCGAATCCGCGCACGCCGTCAAATGCGCCGTCGACGAGGCCGTCCGCGCCCGGGAGGAGAACCGCCCGCGCGTCATCCTCCTCAACGTCAGCGGCCACGGCCTCCTCGACCTCTCCGCCTACGACCAGTACCTGTCCGGCGGACTCCAGGACCACCGCATCTCCGACAGCGCCATCGCCGCCTCGCTGGCCGCCCTGCCGGACGCCGAACCCGCCGGAAGCCGCTCATGAACCTCGCCCCGACCGAGGAACAGACGGCGCTCGCCGACCGGCTGCACACCCTCGGCGCCACCGCCCTGGGCGCCGACATCGAGACCCGCGAGGGGACGCAGCAGCTCCAGAGCGGCGACTGGCAGCGCTGCGCACAGGCCGGCGTGCTGGGACTTCCGGTGCCCCAGGAGTACGGCGGGCTCGGGCTGGACGCCCTGACCTGCGCGATCGCCCTGGAAGGCTTGGGCGGTGGCTGCCGGGACAACGGCCTGATGATCGCCGTCGGCGCGCACATCTGGGCCGTGGAGATGCCGCTCGTCGCCTTCGGCTCCGCGGAACAGAAGCAGCGCTACCTGCCCGCGCTCTGCGACGGCAGCAAGACCGGCGCCCACGCGATCACCGAGGCCCAGGCGGGATCCGACGCCCTGTCGCTGACGGCCACCGCCCGCCGGGAAGGCGACCACTACGTCCTGGACGGCGTCAAGCGCTTCGTCACCAACGCCCCGATCGCTGACGTCTTCCTCGTCTACGCCACCGTCAACCCCGCCCTGGGATTCACGGGGGTCACCGCCTTCCTGGTCGAACGGGGCCAGGAAGGAGTGACGGTGGAGAGCCGGTACGAGAAGACCGGGCTGCGCACCGCCCCCTGGGGCGAGATCACCCTGAGCGGCTGCCGCGTCCCGGTCTCCGCGCGGCTGGGCGCCGAGAAGCAGGGCTCGCGGATCCTCGGCTTCACCATGGGCTGGGAGCGGGCGCTGATCCTGGCACCCCTGCTGGGGACCATGCGCCGCCAGATCGACGACTGCGTCCGCTTCGCACGCGAGCGGGCCCAGTTCGGGCGCGGCATCGGCCGCTTCCAGTCGGTGGCGAACCGGATCGTGGAGATGCAGATCCGGCTGGACGAGGCCAGGCTGCTGACCCACCGTGCCGCCTGGGACCTGGTGCAGGGCGCCCCGTCGTACTTCGCGGAGGCGGCGCAGCTGCGCACCAGCGAATCCGCCGTCGAGACCTTCCTCGACGCCATGCAGGTGTACGGCGGCCTCGGCTACACCACGGAGACGGACGTCGAACGCAACCTGCGCGACGCGCTCGGCACCCGGATCTCGTCGGGGACCTCCGACATGCAGCGGCTCGTGATGGCCGAGAAGCTCGGCCTCACCTCCCGTGCGCCCATCCGCACACCGTCCCGGGCGGACGACGGCGCCGGCAGGCGCGTGCCGAGCCCTCCGGCCACCGCAGGAGGCCTCCGTGCGCACGCTCGATGAACTGCTGACCAGGGCCGCCGCCACCCGGCCCGCCGCCGAGGCGGTCCGCCATCGCGGCCGGACGACGGACTACGCCGAACTGGACCGGGCCGCGAGCGCCCTCGCCGTCACGCTGCGCGAGGCCGGCGTGGGCCCCGGCGACCGGGTCGGCCTGTGGATGCCCAAGTCGACCGAGGCGGTCGTGGCCGTCCACGCCGTGCTCAAGTGCGGGGCGGCCTACGTACCGGTCGACCCGGCCGTACCCGCGGCCCGCGCGGCCTTCATCCTGGCGGACTGCGCCGTGGCCGCCCTGGTGACCGACACGCCCCGGCTCACGCTCCTCCAGGCCCCCGGCGCACCGGCCGCCCCGCCCACGGTCGTGGTCCTCGCCGCCACACCCACACCGCAGGCCACCGCGGACACGCCCGGCTCCGCCGACGCATCCGGTGCCTCGGACCCCGTGGGCCTTCCCGGCCCGTCCGGCACCCCCGGCGACGTCCGGCAGATCTCCTGGGACGAGGCCGTTGGGCGTGTGGTGCCGTCCGGGTTCGCCCCTGTTGCCGTACAGCCCGACGACCTGGCCTACATCCTCTACACCTCGGGCTCGACCGGGACGCCCAAGGGCGTGATGCTCTCCCACCGCAACGCGCTGGCCTTCGTCGACTGGGCCGTGGGCGAATTCGGCCTGGAGCCGCAGGACCGCCTGTCGGGCCACGCCCCGCTCCACTTCGACCTCTCCGTCTTCGACGTCTTCGCCGCGGTGAGTGCCGGAGCCTGTCTCGTTCTGGTCCCCGAACACCACAAGGCCCTCGGCCCGGCACTGAACCGGCTGGTCGCCGAGGAGGGGATCACCGTCTGGTACTCGGTGCCCGGCGCCCTGATCCGGATGCTCGACGCGAAGAACCGCGAACTGCTCAAAGGCTCGCGGCTGCGGACGGTGCTCTTCGCGGGCGAACCCTTCGCCCTCAAGCACCTGAGGCGGCTGCGCGCGGCGCTGCCCGCGGCGGGTCTGCACAACCTCTACGGGCCGACCGAGACCAATGTGTGTACCCACCACCGGGTCACCGAGGCGGATCTCGCACCCGACCGCAGCGGTCCGCCGCCGATCGGCAGGCCCTGCCCGTACGCCCGGACGTTCCTCCTCGACGCCGACGGCCGGCCGGTTCCCGACGGGCCGGGCGCCGAGGGCGAACTGTGCGTCACCGGGGACTCGGTGATGCTCGGTTACTGGGGGCGCCCCACGGCCGACGCCGGGACGGCCCCCTCCCGTACCCACCGCACGGGCGACATCGTCGTCTCGCACGGCTCCGCGGGCTACCTCTACGTCGGCCGGCGCGACCACATGGTCAAGATCCGCGGCTACCGCGTCGAGCCCGAGGAGATCGAGGCCGTCCTGATGCGGCTGCCCTCGGTGCACGAGGCCGTCTGCGTGCCGGTCCCCGACGGTGACGGCGGCACGGCGCTGCACGCGTACGCGGCGCCGGCCGAGGGAGCCCGGCCACCCGTCGCCGAGCTGCGCGGACACTGCCTGGACGCGCTGCCCCGCTACATGGTCCCCGCGGAGTTCCACCTGGTCGACGCCTTCCCCCGGACCTCGACCGGCAAGACCGACCGGCGGGCACTGGCCACCGGCCGGTTCCGTACCGCCCTGGAGGCCGTATGACCGCCCACGTGCGGACGCTCCGCCTGCCGAGCCGGCTGCTGGGCCGGGACAAGGGCGTCAACGTCGTCCTGCCCGGCGGCTACTCCGAGCACGGCGCCGCGCACCGCGTCCTGTACCTGCTGCACGGCTACGGGGGAGGCAAGGACACCTGGCTGGTCAACACCCGCCTCCTCGACCTGCTCTGCGACAGCCGGACCCTCGTGGTCCTGCCCCAGAGCGGCCGCCGCTGGTTCGTCAACGACCACGCCGGTCTGCGGTACGAGGACCACTTCGTCCAGGAACTCGTGCCCGCGGTCGACGAACGGTTCCACACCCTCGCGCACCGGTCCGGCCGCGCCGTGGGCGGCTTCTCGATGGGCGGCGCCACCGCGCTGTTCCTCGGGCTGCGCCACCCCGGGCTGTTCGGCGCGGTGGCCTCGCTCGCCGGGGCCTTCGAAGCTCCGCGCAGGATCGGCGACCCGTACGCGGCCTTCCGGGGCGAGCCCGGGTTCGCCATGCCCACCGTGGACTCGCACGAACGGGTCTGGGGCCCGCCGGGCAGTGAGACCCGGCACCGCTACGACCCCTACCGGCTGATCGGCAGGACCGGCGCGCACCCGCCGCCCGCCCTGCACCTCGACATCGGGACGGCGGACCACGACCGGATGCTGGCCATGAACCACCGGGTGCGCGACGCCCTGCGCGAGCGGGGCCACGACGTGGAGTACCACGAGCGGCCGGGCGGTCACGACTGGAGTTACGTGGACCGCGCGCTGCCCGCGGCGCTGGACTTCGTCGAACGCCGCCTGTCGGGCCGGCCGTCGGAGAGGACGGCCGCCGCCCATGAACGAGTCTGAGCCGGACGGCCCGTCCCTGCTGGTGAACCGGCCGGCGCCGGGCGTGGTGACCGCCACCCTGAACCGGCCGGCCCGCAGGAACGCTCTCGACGAGGACCTCTTCGCGCGGCTGACGGCACTGTGCGCGCGGCTGCGGTCCGACCCCTCGGCACGCGTCCTGGTCATCGACGGGGCAGGCGGCTCGTTCTGCGCGGGCTACGACATCGACGAAGTGGGCCGGATCGCAGCTCTGCCGCCCCTGGAACTGCTGGCCCTGCTCCAGCGCCAGGCGGCGGCCGTCACCGGACTGCGCGGCCTCCCGCAGGCCGTGATCGCCGCAGTCGACGGCACCGCGACAGGGGCCGGCCTCTCCCTCGCCCTGGCCGCCGACATCCGCCTGGCGGATCCCGGGGCACGCTTCTGCGCCCCGTTCGCCAAGATGGGCCTGTCCGGCGGCGACATGGGCGCGTCGTGGCTGCTGCCACGGCTCACCGGCCTGGGCTTCGCCTCCGACATGATGCTCAGCGGCCGTTTCGTGGGAGCCGCCGAGGCCGTCGAGCGCGGCCTGGCGAGCCGGCTGACAGCCGCAGGCGAGCTGCGGGCGGAGGCCCTCGCCCTGGCGGTGGAGATCGCGGCCAACAGCCCTGTCTCGGTGGCCCTCACCAAGCAGGTGCTCCAGAGCAACGCCGACGCCCCCTCGCTGGCCGTGGCACTCGAACGCGAAGGCCCCGCGCAGGTCGTCGCCGCCCACTCGCCGGACGTGCACGAGGCGGTGGCGGCCTTCCGGGCCCGCCGGCCGCCACACTTCGGCACCCCCTCACCCGGCACCCCTGCGCCCGGCACCCCTTCGCCCGGCACTTCCTCGCCCGGCACTCCCTCACCCGGCGTACGCGAACGTCCCGAAGAACTCCTCACCGCTTCACCGGAAGGAACCTCATGACCACCACGAACATCACCAACACCCACAACACCACGGACCTCGTGGGCACCGAAGCCGCCTGGGGCCCCCGGATCGTCCGGCCCGCCGAAGCCGGTGTGTCCGCGAGCGCCGAGGGCCTGCGGGAGTACTTGCTGGGCACCGACCCCGGCGGCCTCCTCGTCGAGTCGCGCGCGGTGGTCTTCCGCGGCTTCGGCGTCTCCACCGAGACTTACGACGCCGTGGCGGACCTCCTGCTGCCCGACCGGCTGGCGTACGTCCACGGCAACTCGCCGCGCACCAAGGTCGGCCGCAACCTCTACACCTCCACCGAGTACCCGGCGGAGTTCGAGATCTCCATGCACAACGAGATGTCGTACGCCCACGCGTGGCCCTCGCGGATCCTCTTCTTCTGCGACATCGCGGCGGCCACGGGCGGAGCGACCCCGGTGGTCGACGGCAAGCTGTGGCTCGACTCCATCGACCCAAAGGTCCGTGCGGCCTTCGCACCCGGCGTCCGGTACACGCAGAACCTGCACGACGGCATGGGGTTCGGCAAGAGCTGGCAGTCGACGTTCGAAACCGACGACCGCGCCGAGGTCGAGGCGTTCCTCGACGGCGCCGAGGCCGAGTGGAACTGGCAGCCGGACGGCACGCTCCGGGTGACCCAGGTCCGCCGGGCCACCCTCAGCCACCCGGTCACCGGTACGGAGGTGTGGTTCAACCAGGCGGACCAGTGGCACACCGCGGGGCTCGGCGAGGACGCGGCCGCCCTGGCGGAGATCGTGCCCGAGGACGAGCTGCCGCAGAACGCCTACTTCGCGGACGGCAGCCCGATCCCGGCCGAGTACATCACCCATGTGCAGGAGGTCGGCATGAAGGTGGCCGTGAACGTCGACTGGGAGGCCGGCGACCTCTTGTTCGTCGACAACGTCGCGGTGGCGCACGGCCGCCGGGCCTTCACCGGGCAGCGCCGGATCCTGGTGGCGATGTCCTAGCGGCCGCCGGCGGACCGGCGGCGCTCCGCACCGCGCGCACGACCGCACACACGGGAAATCACGACCGCACACACGGGAAATGCCGCGGTGGACCAGGCGGGAGAGCCTGGTCCACCGCGGCATTCCGCGTCCCCGCGGGCCCTCAGCCGACGGTCCGGGCCCACCGGTCGACGGACGACAGGAACGCGGGTACGTCCTCCTCGGGACGGCCGGAGGCCATGAACCGCCGCGAGGGCAGCTCGCCGACCAGGGCACGCGAGATCCGGTCGGCCTCCCGCACCACAGGAGCGAAGTCCAGCCGCAGCAGCTTCGCCACGGCGCCGAGCGTGCTTCCCGGCCCGGCCCCCAGCACCTGTCCGGCCCGCCCGTCGCCGGTCACCGAGGCGCCCTGGGACCGGTCGACGTAGACCACCAGGTCGATGGGCAGGACGCGGTCGGGCAGCGCTCCGCCCCGCGCACGCACGGGAAAGAAGTACTCCCGGCCCCGGTGGTCCGGGGGCAGGTCCGAGGCGTTCCCGTGCAGTTCGGTGCCGGTGATCCGGGAGATCAGCGCACGGTCGTCCGGCTGCACCCGGTTCTCCCAGGCCCCGCCGAGGAACAGCGGGACGACCGACAGGTCCGAGGTGACGAACACGAGGTCCTCGGCCACCACTTGCCAGCCGTCGGCGAAGGCCGCCAGCCCCAGGGTGCTCTTCCCCGACCCCGAATTCCCGGCGAGCAGCACCGTGACTTTGTCCCGGGTGATCGCCACGCCGTGGACGAGGCCGACGCCCCCGCCCAGCATCAGAGGGGCGATCAGCGACATCCGGAACAGCTTCCGCCGGAAGGCCTCATTGCTCGCCGAGACCTCGACGACGGTAGGGGAACCGCCGTCCGGGCCCGTCCCGGTGCCGTCGGCCGCCTCACCGGTTCTCGCCCGTACCAGCCCCGCGGTCCCCGACGGCCCCCGGGCCGGCCAGTGGATCCAACGCGCCGTCCCGGTCTCGGTGTACGAGGCCCACGGGCCGCCGGGAGCGGGGGGCGGCTCGCCCTCCGGCGCGCGGTAGCCGTCCACGGCCCGGACGTCGAGCCGGTCGGCCGGGGCCCGCGCACCGCGTGGCGACAGCGCCTTCGCGTACGTCTCCAGCCCGGCCGCCGGCGGGACGGCGTCCCAGAACGAGGGGGCGGCGCCCGGCAGCGGGGCGAACCGCCACGCCACGGGACCTCGTGCGCAGGGCAGGGTTCCGGACGCCGCCGGGGCGACCTCCGCGGCCGGACTACTTGTCACGGTAGGCCGCCTGCCTCGCCATGTCGCGCAGCACGGTCGACCAGGCGGGACCGAGCACCCCGTCGACGGCGGCGCACGCCGTCGCGATCCGCTCCGCGACGACCCCCTCGACGCGGTCGCGCACTCCGGTCCGTACGAGTACCTCGTGCAGGCTGTCGGGGTCGGCGCCCGCGAGGTTCTCGCCGACCAGCTCCCTGACCTCGCTCTCGTGCCGCAGCGCGATCGACATCAGCAGCGTCATCTTGTGCTGCTTGAAGTCGAGCCCGGCCGGCTTCCCGGTGACCTCCTGGCTCCCGAAGGCGTCCAGCAGGTCGTCCCTGAGCTGGAACGCCTCCCCGAGCGCGAGGCCGTACTCCTCGAACACCGGGCCCAGCTCCTGCGCCCCGGCGAGTTCGGCGCCCATCGCCAGCGGCCGGTAGACCGTGTAGCGCCCCGACTTGAACAGGGCGATCCAGCTGGAGAGTTCGGGGTCCGGGTCGAACCGGGCCGCCGCCCGGACGTCCAGGAACTGACCGATCATCAGCTCGGTGCACAGATCGCCCCAGATGCGCCGGGCGTGCGCAGGACAGTCGGCGAGCAACCGTTCCGCGTACACCAGGGCGAGGTCGCCCGCGAGGACGGCCACGCTCTCGCCGTACCTGCGGGGCTCACCGCGCCAGTCGCGCTCCTCGTGCAGCGAGGAGTGCAGCACGTGCGCGGTCGGCTCGTTCCTGCGCAGCCCCGAGTCGTCCATGACGTCGTCGTGGAGCAGCGCGAAGGTGTGGAGCAGTTCCAGGGCCGCCGCGACGTCGACGATGACCTGGGCGTCCGGATCGCCGCCGCCGGCGAGATAGCCGGTGATGCAGAAAGCGGGACGCAGCCGCTTGCCGCCGCTCCCCACCATCCGGGCCACGCAGTCGATCAACTCCGCCGAATCGGAATTGAGCGCCGACCATTCTCGGCGCTCCTCGGAAATGAACTCCTGGATACGTTTCTCCGCTCGGGCCAATATGCGATTTCGGGCCTCGTGGGCGGTGACACCGGAGAGCGGGTGACTCACCGGGAGGGTTGCGGGCATGGTCATTCTCCTGGTTCCGGGGCGACGTCAACTCGCCATTTCTCGCACAGCCAAGCGCCCCTGGATAGGGGCAGGTTGACGTACAGCCGCTGTCCAGAGCGGTGGAGCGGCTCCGGACTAACCTCCGCCCAAGTGCCTGGACACTGCCCGTCCGAGAACCACATAACTGTCTTTTGCTCCGCACGGAAAAGAAGTCGACTTCCGTGCGATCGAAGGTGGATGGCGAGGAATCATGGATCTGTCTCAGTCTTTTGCCGGTGACGAAGAGCTGCTTGAGCTGACCGGCGCGCAGGCAGGCGTGTGGTTCGCGCAGGCGGTGGAGCCCGACAGCCCCATCTTCCGGGCGGCCGAGTACCTGGAGATCCACGGGCCCGTGGACACCGTCCTCTTCGAGCGGGCACTGCGGCGTACGACCGCGGAGGCGGACGCCCTGCACATCAGGTTCTTCGACACCGAGAACGGACCCCGCCAGAGCGTCGGCGCCGAACCCGACTGGCGGCTGCGGATCCTCGACGTCCGCGGCGAGGACGACCCCCGGCGCGCCGCCGAGGAGTGGATGGGACGGGACCTGCGCCGGCGCATCGACCTGACCTCCGCCCCGCTGTTCACCTACGCGCTCTTCCGCGTCGCCGAGGACCGCTGGTTCTGGTACCACGCCTACCACCACATCCTGATGGACGGCGTGGGCGCCGCACTCCTGGTGCGCCGGGTCGCGGACCTCTACACCGCGCTCGCCGCGGGCGCGGAGCTCCCGCCCACCCCGTTCACCTCCGTACGCACCCTCCTCACCGAGGACGCCGCGTACCGTGCCTCCGCGGAGTTCACCGCCGACCGGGACTTCTGGCGCGAGGAGTTCGCCGGCCTGCCGGAGCCGATCGCCCTGTCTGCCCGGCCGCTGGTGGCCTCGGCGGACTTCGTGCGGCGCACCGCGCACCTGCCCAAGGACGCCCAGGACGACCTGGTGCGAGTGGCGGAACAGGCCGGCACCGCACGGTCGCGCATCGTCATCGCCGCCACGGTCGCCTACCTGCACCGGATGACCGGACTCACCGACATCGTGGTCGGCCTCCCGGTGACCGCCCGCCCGGGTCCTGCCTCGCGCACCGCCCCGGGCATGGCCGCGAACGTGGTCCCGCTGCGGGTGGCCGTCGACGACACCACCACCGTGGGCGAACTCCTCGAACGCACCCGCGTCGCCCTGCGCGGCCTCGTCGCCCACCAGCGCTACCGCGGCGAGGACCTGCGCCGGGACCTGGGCCTGGCCAACGACCACCGGCGGTTCTTCGGGCCGCTGCTCAACGTCGTCCCCTTCAACTACGACCTCAGCTTCGCGGGCAGCCGCGCCGACGCCCACAACATGTCGCTGCGGCTCGTCGAGGACCTCGCCGTCTCGGTCTACGACCGGGGCAACGGCCGCGAGATCCGGGTGGACTTCGACGCCCACCGCGAGCTGTACGGTCCCGCCGACCTCGCCGCCCACCAGGACCGGTACCTCGCCTTCGTCGGCCGGGTGGCCAGGGCGCTCGAAGAGCCCGCGACGCCGGTCGGCCGGCTCGGTCTGCTCGGCGACGACGAACTCGCGGCGCTCACCGCCGCCGAACCGGCGGTCCGTCCCGCCGCGGGACCCACCCTTCCCGACCTGTTCGAGCGCCGGGTCCGGGCGACACCGGACGCCCCGGCCGTCGAGTTCGAGGGCGAGGTCCTCAGCTACGCGGAGCTGAACCGGCGGGCCAACCGGCTCGCCCGGCTGCTTGTCGCGCGGGGCATCGGACCGGAGGACCGGGTGGCCCTGCTGCTGCCCCGCTCGGCCGAGTTCGTGGTCGGCGTCCTCGCCGTGGTCAAGGCGGGCGCCGCGTACGTCCCCGTCGACCCTGCCTACCCCGCGGCGCGCATCGACCACATCCTCGGCGACGCCGCTCCCGCGTGCGTCCTGGCCACCTCCGCCACGGTCACCGCCGCACACGCCGCCGGCCGTCCCGCGCTCCTGCTCGACGGACAGGACGTGCGCGACGCGCTGCCGGCACTGGCGGACACCGACCCGACGGACGCGGAACGCACCACCGCCCTGACCGCCGCCCACCCCGCCTACGTCATCTACACCTCGGGATCGACCGGCCGCCCCAAGGGCGTGCTGGTCACCCACGCGGGCATACCGGGCCTCGCCGAGACCTTCATCGACCGGCTGGGCGTGCACCCCGGAAGCAGGGTCCTGCAGTTCGCCTCGACGGGCTTCGACGCGATGGTCCCCGAACTGTGCATGGGCCTGCTCTCCGGTGCGACCTTCGTCCTGGCCCCGGCCGAGCGGCTGCTCCCCGGGGACCCGCTGGCCTCGTTCACCCGGCAGGCCGGCATCACCCACGCGATCCTGCCGCCCTCGTCACTCGCCGTGCTGAACCCGCAGAGCGACCTGCCGCCCGGGATGACCATCCTGGTGGCCGGCGAGGCGAGCTCGCCGGAACTGGTGTCCCGCTGGGCTCCGGGCCGGGTGTTCGTCAACGGCTACGGACCCACCGAGACCACCGTGTGCGCCACGATGAGCGAGGCGCTCGACGGCGCGGGCGCCGGCACACCGCCCATCGGCGACCCCATCGCCGACACCCGGGTGTACGTCCTCGACAGCGCCCTGCTCCCCGTACCGCCCGGTGTCACGGGTGAGCTGTACGTGGCAGGACCCAGCCTGGCCCGCGGCTACCTGGGCCGCTCCGCACTGACCGCCGAACGCTTCGTCGCCCACCCCTTCGGGCTGCCGGGCGAGCGCATGTACCGGACCGGCGACCTGGTCAGGCAACTCCCGGACCGCTCGCTGGAGTTCGTCGGACGCGCCGACGAGCAGGTCAAGATCCGCGGCTACCGCGTCGAGCCCGCCGAGGCGGAAGCCGCCCTGCTGCGGCTGCCCGCGGTGGGCCGGGCGGCGGTGACGGTACGCCACGACGCCACCGGCGCCCCCGCCCTGGCCGGCTACGTGGTCCCCGCCGAACCCGGCGCACCCCTGCGCCTGGACGCCGTACGCGACGCACTGGCCGCGGAACTGCCCGGCTACCTGGTGCCCGCCACCCTCACCGTCCTGGACACGATCCCGGTCACCCCGAACGGGAAGGTCGACCACAAGGCGCTGCCCGACCCGGGCACCGCGGCCAGGACCCGGGTCCGCCGCGCACCGGCCACGGCCCTGGAACACACCCTGTGCACGCTGTTCGCCCAGGCGCTCGGTCTCGACGACGTCGGCGCCGACGACGACTTCTTCACGCTCGGCGGCCACTCCCTGATGGCCGCCCGGCTGGCCCGGCGCGTCACCGCCGAAACCGGCGTGGACTGCGGCGTCGAAGCCGTCTTCGCCGCCCCCTCCCCCGGCCTGCTGGCCGAGCGGCTCGGCAGCCCCGCAGCCGCCAGGCCCGCCCTGGTCCCGACGCCCCGCGACGGAGACCTCGCACTGTCCCACGCCCAGCAGCGCCTGTGGATCCTGGACCAGATCGAGGGCCCCGGCGCCGCCTACAACATCCCGCTCGTCCTCACCCTGTCCGGCGGACTCGACCAAGAGGCCCTGGAGTCGGCGATCGGCGACCTCGTCGCCCGGCACGAGATCCTGCGCACGCTCTACCGCCAGAACGACGGAGTGGCGGCGCAACACATCCTGCCCGCCGGGACCCCCGTCGAGTGCGCCGTGGCCACCGCGAGCGACGACACCCTCGCCGAGCAGCTCGCCGTCGCCGTCACCCACCGCTTCGACCTCGGCGGCGAACCCCCGCTGCGGGCCACCCTGTTCACGCTCGCCCCCGAACGCCACGTACTGCTGCTCCTGCTGCACCACATCGCGGCCGACGCCGGCTCGCTCGGCCCGCTCCTGCGCGATCTCACCGAGAGCTACCGGGCGCGGCGCGCGGGAGCACAGCCGCAGCGCGAACCGCTCGCCGTGCAGTACGCCGACTACGCCGCCTGGCAGCGCCTGTGCCTGGGCGGCGAGCAGGACCCCGACAGCGTCGCCGCCCGCCAGATCGCCTTCTGGCAGCAGCACCTCGAAGGCCTGCCCGACCATCTGGAACTGCCCGCCGACCACGCCAGGAAGGCCCTGGCGGCAGCCCCCGCCGACCTGGTCACCCTGGACCTGGACGCGCGGCTCCACCAGCGGCTCGGCGCACTGGCCCGGACGACCGGCACCAGCACCTTCATGGTCGTCCAGGCCCTGGTGGCCGCGGTGGTGACCCGGCTGGGCGGCGGCACCGACATCGCCGTCGGCACCCCCGTGACCGGCCGCCCCGACGACGCCCTCGACGACCTCGTCGGCTTCTTCACCAACACCCTCGTCCTGCGCACCGACACCTCGGGCGACCCCACCTTCGAGGAACTGCTCGCCCGGATCCGGCCCGCCAACCTCAGCGCCTACGAACACCAGGAACTGCCCTTCGAGCGGCTCGTCGAGGTGCTCAACCCGGTGCGCTCGCCCTTCTGGCACCCGCTGTTCCAGATCATGATCTCGATGGACAGCTCCCAGCGCGTCCTGCCGGCCGTCGACGGCCTGGAACTCGGCATGCTCGACGTGCCGACCGGCACCGCCAAGTTCGACCTGTCGTTCAACGTCCGCGAGCACCGCACCCCCGGCGGCGACGAGGACGGCATCCTCGTCGCCCTGGAGTTCCGTACCGATCTGTTCGAACGGTCCACCGCGCAGGCCTTCCTGGAGCGCTTCGCCCGGCTCGCCGAGACCGCCGCGCACGACCCCGGCAGCAGGATCGGCAGCGCCCCGATCCTCTCCGCGCAGGAGACCCACCGGCTGCTGGTGGATTACAACGACACCGCCGCACCGGAGTCCATGACCGACGTCGTGGGCCGCCTCCGCGAGATCGCCGCGGCACACCCCGGCGCCGTCGCCGTCACGGACGACGACGGGGACGTCACCTACGCCGGCCTCATGGACCGGGTGGAAGCCCTGGCCGCCCGGCTGCGCGCCCAAGGGGCGGGCCCGGACTCGGTGGTCGCCGTCCTCGCCGACCGCGGCAGCGCCGCCGTCACCGCTCTCCTCGGCATCCTGGCGGCCGGCGCCGCCTACCTGCCCCTCGACACCAGGGCACCCGTGGAGCGGGCGGCGACCCTGCTCGCCGACGCGCGGGCGGCCCTGCTGCTCGCCGGACCGGGGCACGCGGACACCGCCGCCGCGGTGACCGGGGCCACCGGCGGCGCCGTCACCCTGCTGCCCCTGGGCACCGCCGGCTCCGCGGAGGCCGAGCTCCGCGCCGACTCCGCCGCCGCGAACAGCGCGCACGCTCCGGCCTTCACCGCAGAGCCGGCCGGCGGCCAACTCGCCTACGTCATCTTCACCTCGGGCTCCACCGGCCGCCCCAAGGGGGCGATGGTCCACCACCGGGGCATGAACAACCACCTGCTGGCGAAGATCGACGACCTCACCCTGACCGCCGCCGACACGGTGGTCCAGAACGCGCCGCTCACCTTCGACGTCTCGGTCTGGCAGATGATCGCCCCGCTCCTCAGGGGCGGCCGGGTGCTCGCCGTGGGCCAGTCCCTGGCGGCCGACCCGCTGGGCCTGTTCCGCCTCACCGCACACGACGCGGTCACCGTCCTGGAGGTCGTGCCCTCGCTCCTGCGCGCGGCCCTCGACACCTGGGACGAGGGCGCGGAGGTCCCGGACCTGTCCGCACTGCGGTGGCTCGTCGTCACCGGCGAGGAACTGCCCGCCGAGCTGTGCCGGCGCTGGTTCGCACGCTTCCCCGCCATCGCGATGATGAACGCCTACGGGCCCACCGAATGCTCCGACGACGTCACCCACGCCGTCCTCACGGCGGACACCCTGGACGAGGAGCGGATCACCGCCCCGATCGGCCGGGCGGTCCGCAACACCCGGCTGTACGTCCTCAGCGACGAACTCCAGCCGGTCCCCGCGGGCACCCCCGGCGACCTGTACGTCGCCGGCGCCGGCGTCGGCCGGGGCTACCTCGGCGACCCCGGCCGCACCGCGGCCACCTTCGTCGCCGACCCGTTCGCCGCCGACGACAGCCTCATGTACCGCACCGGCGACCGGGTCCGCCACCGCCCCGACGGACAGCTGGAGTTCATCGGCCGCCGCGACGCACAGGTGAAGATCCGCGGCCAGCGCGTCGAACTGGGCGAGGTGGAGGCGCACCTCAGGGCCCAGCACGGGGTGAGCGACGCGGTCGCCGCCGTGGTCCCGGGACCGGGCGGGCACCAGCAGCTCGTCGGCTACGTCGTGGGTACGCAGGACGTCCGCGCCGTACGCGAGAGCCTCGCCGCCGCCCTGCCGGAGCACCTGGTGCCGTCCGTGCTCGTCCCGCTCGACACCATGCCGCTGACCGCGAACGGCAAGACCGACCGCAAGGCCCTGCCCGCGCCGGACTTCTCCACCACCGTGCGCCGCGCACCGCGCACCCCCGAGGAGGAGATCCTCTGCGGCACCTTCGCGGAACTCCTGGGACTCGACCGGGTCGGCGTCGACGACGACTTCTTCGCGCTGGGCGGTCACTCCCTCCTCGCCACCCGTCTGGTGGCCAGGATCCGCGCCGCCCTCTCGGTGGACCTTCAGGTCGCCGCCCTGTTCGAGGCACCCACCGTGGCCGGCCTCGCCGCCCGGATCGAGGCCGCGGGTCCCGCCCGCAGCCGCCCGGTGCGCCGCGAGAGGCCCGCGGTGCTGCCACTGTCGTACGCCCAGCGCGGCCTGTGGTTCCTCAACCGGACGGACCCGGCGGACAGCTCGTACAACATCCCGCTGGTCCTGCGGCTGTCCGGCAGCCTCGACACCGCCGCCCTGGAACACGCCCTGGCCGAGGTCGTCGGCCGGCACGCGAGCCTGCGCACCGTCTTTCCCGAGAGCGACGGCGTACCCCGCCAGGAGGTCCTCGACCCCTCCCGGGCACGTCCCGGGCTGGAGGTCGTGGACGCCGCGGGCCGGGACGCCGACGCGCTGACCGCCGAGGTGGTCGGCCGCGGCTTCGACCTAGCCCGCGAGATCCCGTTGCGCGCCCGGCTGCTCGTACTCGGCCCGCAGACGCACCTCCTCGTCGTCGTCGTCCACCACATCGCGAGCGACGGCTGGTCGACCGCGCCTCTGGCGCGCGACCTCAGCGTCGCGTACGGGGCCGCCCTCGGCGGGCAGGCACCCACCTGGACCCCGCTCCCCGTCCAGTACGCCGACCACGCCCTGTGGCAGCGCGACCAGCTCGGCGACGAGAGCGACCCCGGCAGTGTGATCTCCGGTCAGATCGCCTACTGGAAGCAGGCACTGGCCGGACTGCCCGAGGAGCTCGCCCTGCCGGCCGACCGGCCGCGGCCCGCACTCCCCAGCCGCCGGGGCGGACTCGTCCCCTTCGGCCTCGGCCCCGAGACGCACCGCCGCCTGCTGCGGTTGGCCCGCACCCACGGCGTCACCACCTTCATGGCCCTGCACGCGGCCCTCGCGGCGCTGCTGACCCGGCTCGGCGCCGGCACCGACATCCCCATCGGCGGCTCCGTGGCGGGCCGCACCGACGAGTCCCTCGACGACCTGGTCGGCTTCTTCGTCAACTCCCTGGTGCTGCGCGTCGACACGTCGGGCGACCCGACCTTCGGCGAGCTGGTGCAGCGCACCCGCACGGCGGACCTCGCCGCCTTCGCCCACCAGGACCTGCCCTTCGAGCGCCTGGTGGAGGCCGTCAACCCGCGCCGCTCGCTGACCCGCCACCCCCTGTTCCAGATCAAGCTGGTGCTGCAGAACCTCCAGCGCCCCGAGCTGGACTTCCCCCATCTGCGCGCCGAAGTCGCCCAGCTCGACCCGGACATGGCCAAGTTCGACCTGCTGTTCAGCGTGGCCGAGCAGTACGACGAACAGGGCGAGCCGCAGGGCCTGGTGGCGGCGGCCGGCTACTCGGCCGACCTGTTCGACCGCTCCACCGTCGAGGCACTCGTCGGCCGGTTCGTCCGCCTGCTGGAGTCCGCCCTGGACCGACCCGACCGGCGCATCGGCAGCCTCGCCGTCATGGACGGAACGGAACGGCACGACCTGCTCGTCACCCGCAACGACACCGCGCACGACACCCCGGACACGACCCTCACCCAGCTCTTCGAGGCACAGGCGGCCCGCACCCCTGACGCGCCTGCCGTCGTCTGCGGACCGCAACGGCTCGGCTACGGGCAGCTCAACGGCCGGGCGAACCGGCTCGCCCGCCTCCTGCTGGAGCACGGGACGGCGCCCGGCACCCTCGTCGCCCTCGCCCTGCCGCGCTCCGCCACGGCGGTCGAAGCGATGCTCGCCGTCGGCAAGGCCGGCGCCGCCTACCTGCCCCTGGACCCCGAGCACCCGGGGCAGCGCGTCGCGCAACTGCTCGCCGACGCCCGCCCCACCCTCCTGCTGACCACCGCGGACACCCTGCGGGCGGCCCCGCACCTGGCCGAGGGGCCGGCCGAGGTACTCGTACTGGACGCCCCGGAGGTGACGGACGCGCTCGCCCGCCGGGCGGCGGGCGACCTCGGCGACAGCGACCGGACCGTGCCCCCGGGCCCCGGCGACGCCGCGTACGTCGTCTACACCTCCGGCTCCACAGGCACCCCCAAGGGCGTCGTGGTCGACCAACGGGCCCTGGTGGACTACGTGGTGCGCTGCGCCGCCGAGTACCCCGGACTGAGCGGCCGGACCCTGCTGCACTCGCCGCTCTCCTTCGACCTCGGACTGACCACCCTCTACGGCACCCTGCTCGCGGGCGGCTGCCTGTACGTCGCCGACCTCGACGAGGAACTCGACGTACCCGGCGGCCTGACCTTCCTCAAGATCACCCCCAGTCACCTGCCCCTCCTCGACACCCTCCCCGACGACTGCTCCCCGTCCCTCGAACTGATGACGGGCGGCGAGGCGCTGCACTCCGAGCAGCTCGCGGCCTGGCGCGCCAGGCACCCGCAGGCCACGGTGGTCAACCACTACGGGCCGACCGAGACCACCGTCGGTGTCCTCGACCGCCGGATCCCGGCCGGCGCCGCCCTGCCGGCCGGACCGGTCCCGCTCGGCCGCCCGATGTGGAACACCCGCGCCTATGTCCTGGACGCGGCCCTGATCCCGGTGCCCGACGGCGTCGCGGGCGAGCTGTACATCGCGGGCTCCGGCCTCGCCCGCGGCTACCTCGGCCGGCCGGCGGGCACCGCGGAGCGGTTCGTCGCCGACCCGTTCGGGGCGCCGGGAGCCAGGATGTACCGCACCGGTGACCGCGTCCGGTGGAACTCCGCCGGAGTCCTGGAGTACATCGGCCGCGTGGACGACCAGGTCAAGGTGCGCGGTTTCCGGATCGAGCCGGGCGAGGTGGAGTCCGCCCTGCTGTCCGCTCCCGGAGTACGGCAGGCGCTCGCCCTCGTACGGGAGGACGAGCGGGACGACAAGCGGCTCACCGCGTACGTCGTCCCCGCCCCCGGCGCGCGGGTCGACGCCGACCACCTCAGGGCCCACGTCGCCGGCAGACTCCCCGAGTACCTGACACCCACCGCCGTCGTCGTCCTGGACACGCTCCCGCTCACCGCCAACGGCAAGGTCGACAGGGCGGCCCTGCCGGCCCCGGAGGCGGCCGGCGGCGGCACGCGGAGCCGCGACGCCCGTACCCCGGAGGAGGAGATCCTCTGCGGTCTCTTCGCCGACGTGCTGGGCGTGCGACGGGTCGGGATCGACGACGACTTCTTCGCACTGGGCGGCCACTCGCTGCTGGCCATGCGGCTGCTCAGCCGGATCTTCGGCGCGCTCGGCGTCCGGGTCGGCGTCAAGGCGCTGTTCGACGCTCCGACCGTCGCAGGCGTGGCCGCCCGGCTCACCGCACCCGGCGAGAACCGGCCCGCCCTGGTACCGGCCGACCGCGGCGACCGCGTGCCGTTGTCCTTCGCCCAGACCCGGCTGTGGTTCCTCAACCGGCTCGAAGGGCCAGGCGCCACGTACAACGTGCCGCTGGTGCTGCGCCTCGGCGGCGAGATCGACCGGCCCGCTCTGCGGGACGCACTGCGGGACGTCGCGGGCCGCCACGAGAGCCTGCGGACGGTGTTCCCCGAGACCGGCGGCGTCCCCTGCCAGCACGTCCTGGGACCCGTCGAGGGTGCCCCCGTGCTGGAGGAGAGCGCACTCGCCCCCGGCGAACTGGAGCAGGCCGTCACCGAGACCGTCGTACGCGGCTTCGATCTGGCCGTCCAGCCGCCGTTCCGGGCCCGGCTGCTCACCACGCGCGCCGAAGCCGAAGGGGCGGAGGCCGCCGAAGACAGCGACGGCGCGCAGGACGGCGCGCAGGACGGCGCGCAGGACGGTGCCCAGGACGCGGTGCTGGTCCTGGTCACCCACCACATCGCCAGCGACGGCTGGTCGCTCGTACCGCTGCTCGGCGACCTCTCCCGTGCGTACGCGGCGCGCTGCCGCGGCACTGCGCCGGCCTGGCAGCCACTGCCCGTCCAGTACGCCGACTACACCCTGTGGCAGCGCCGGGTCATGGGCGACGAGAGCGACCCCGAGAGCGGGCTGAACCGTCAGCTCGACCACTGGAGGGCAGCCCTGGACGGACTGCCGGAGGAGCTGGACCTGCCCACCGACCGGCCGCGCCCGGAGGTGGCCAGCTACCGCGGCGACAACGTACCGGTGGAGGTGGGCGCCGAGGCACATGCCGGCCTGGCGGCCCTGGCCCGCGCCAACGGCGTCAGTCTCTTCATGGTCCTGCAGGCCGGACTGGCCGCCCTGCTGACCCGGCTGGGCGCCGGCACCGACATCCCGCTCGGCACCCCGATCGCGGGCCGGACCGACGACGCCCTGGACGACCTCGTCGGGTTCTTCGTCAACACCCTGGTGCTGCGCACCGACACCGGGGGAGACCCCACCTTCCGCGAACTGCTCGCCCGGGTCCGGGAGAGCGACCTCGCCGCGTTCACCCACCAGGAGCTGCCGTTCGAGCGGCTGGTGGAGGAACTCAACCCGGTGCGCTCCCTCGCCCGCCACCCGCTCTTCCAGACCATGCTGATCCTGCACAACACGGAGCGGCCCGAGATCGACCTTCCCGGTCTGCGCGTCGAGGTCGAGGGCGCCGACGCCCCCGTGGCCAAGTTCGACCTGTCGGTCAGCCTGTGGGAACGCCGCACCGCGAGCGGCGCCGCCGACGGCATCCTCGGCTCGCTCGAATACGCGCTGGATCTGTTCGACCGTCCCACCGTCGAGGCCGTCGCCACCCGCCTGGTGCGGCTGCTGACCGCCGCCGCGGCCGACCCCGACCGGCCGATCGGCTCCCTGCCCGTGCTGTCGGACGAGGAACTGCACGAACTCCTCGTGGTCCGCAACGACACCGCCCTGGAGCGGCCCGAAGCGTCACTGCCGGAGCTGTTCCGCAGGCAGGCCGCCCGTACCCCGCAGGCCGTCGCCCTGGTCCAGGGCGACCTGGAACTCAGCTACGCGCAACTCGACGACCGTTCCGACTCGCTGGCCCGCCTCCTGCTGTCCCGCGGCGTCCGCCCGGAGGACCGGGTGGCCCTGCTGCTCGGGAACCGGGCCCACCACGTGGTGGCCACCCTCGCGGTGAGCAAGGCCGGTGCCGTCTACGTACCGCTGGACACCCGCAGCCCCGAGGCGCGCACGCGGCAGATCCTGGAAGGCACCGCGACGGTCGTGGTGCTGGCGGACCGCACGACCGCCGCGCAGGTGCCGCGGAGCACGGCCGACATCGTCCTCGTGGACCTCGCGGATCTCCCGGACCTCACAGACCGCACGGACCTCGCGGAACTCCCGGACCTCGCGGACGGACTCGGCGCGGACGGACTCGGCGCGGACGGACTCGGCGCGGACGGACTCGGCGCGGAAGGCGAAAGCCCCTGGCCGCTGCCGCACCCCGACCAACTGGCGTACGTCATCTACACCTCCGGATCGACCGGCGAGCCGAAGGGCGTCGCGGTCACCCACCGCAATGTCGCGGGCCTGGTCCGCGACCGCTACTGGGGGCACGGCCCGGACGACCGCTCGCTGATGCACTCGCCGCCCTCCTTCGACGCCTCCACGTACGAACTGTGGGGGCCGCTCCTGACCGGCGCGCGCGTCATCGCCTCGGACGGGGACGCGACCGACATCGCCTCCCTGGCCGCAGTCATGACCCGCCACCGCGTCACCGTCGGCCTGTTCAGCGAGGGCGTGTTCCGGCTGCTCGCGGAGAACCACGCCGAGAGCTTCCGCGACCTGCGCGACGTCTACGTCGGCGGCGACACGGCCTCGGCGGCCGCGGTCCGCAAGGTCCTGGAGCAGACCGCCGGCGCCCGGATCACCAACAGCTACGGCCCCACCGAGACGACCCTGTGCGTGGTCCACCACGCGCTCACCGAGGAGGACATCGCCGCCCGTACCTTCCCCATCGGCCGTCCCCTCGACAACACCCGCCTCTACGTCCTGGACACCCGCATGCGACCGGTGGCGCCCGGCGTCACCGGGGAGCTCTACGTGGCGGGCGAGGGCCTGGCCCGCGGTTACCTCGGCCGGCCGTCCCTGACCGCGGAACGGTTCGTGGCCGACCCCTTCGCCGCCGCCCCGGCCCGCATGTACCGTACGGGCGACCGGGTCCGCTGGCGCGCGGACGGGACCCTGGAGTTCGCGGGCCGCGCCGACGCCCAGGTCAAGGTGCGGGGCTTCCGCATCGAACTCGGCGAGGTGGAGGCCGCGGTGGCCTCCCACCCGGGCACCGCGCAGACCGTCGTCGTCGTACGCGAGGACCGTCCGGGGGACAAGCGCCTGGTCGCCTACGTGGTCCCCGCGACCGGCAGCGGACCCCACTCCGACGCACGCCCCGACTCCGACACGCGCCCCGACTCCGACACGCGCCCCGGCTCCGACACGCATCCCGACTCCGACGCGCGGCTCGACCACGAGGCCCTGCGCGCCCACGTCGGCGCGCTGCTGCCGGACTACATGGTGCCCGCCGTGTTCGTACCGCTGAAGCAACTGCCGCTGACCCGCACCGGCAAGGTGGACCGCGGCACGCTGCCCGCGCCCGTCTACGCGGGCGGCGGCGGGCGCACCCCGCGCAACGAACGGGAGAAGCTGCTGTGCGGCCTCTTCACCGACCTGCTCGGCGTTCCCGAGGTGGCGATCGACGACAACTTCTTCGCCATGGGCGGGGACAGCATCGTCTCCATCCAACTGGTCAGCCGGGCCCGGCAGGAGGGCCTGGTGCTCACCCCGCGCGACATCTTCCAGCACCAGACCGTCGAGGCCCTCGCCCTGGCGGCGACCGCGCCGGGCGCGGACGCCGACCGGGAGCCCGACGACGGGACCGGCACCGTCACCCCGACCCCGATCATGGAGTGGCTGCGCGAACTGGGCGGTCCCGTCGAGGGCTTCAACCAGTCCGTGCTCCTGCGCACCCCCTTGGGGCTGGGCGAGGAGTCCCTGCTCAGCGCCGTCCGGACAGTGCTCGACCGGCACGACCTGCTGCGGGCCCGCCTGGAGAGGACCGCGCGGGACGGGTGGCGCCTGGAGGTGCCGAAGGCGGGCAAGGCCGACGCCGCAGACTGCCTGCGCAGGGTCGACATCAGCGCCGTCCCGGACGACGCCCTCACCGAACTCCTCACCGCCGAGGCCGAGACGGCCCGCCGCCGCCTCGACCCCGACACCGGCGCCGTGCTGCGCGTCGTCTGGTTCGACGCGGGCCCCGGCCGTCCGGGCAGGCTCCTGCTCATGGCGCACCACCTCGTCGTCGACGGAGTGTCCTGGCGCATCGTCGTCCCCGACCTGATGACCTGCTGGACCGACGCGGAAGCGGGCCGGCCGCAGAGCACAGGACCCGGCGGCACGTCGTTCCGCACCTGGGCGCGGCTGCTGGCCGCGCGCGCCCTGACCGACGCCACCGAAGCGGAACTTCCCCTCTGGGAACGCATGACGGCGGAGGCCGACCCACAGCTCGGCGCGCGTCCGCTCGACCCCGCCGTGGACACCCGGGCCACCGTCAGGCAGTACACCCGGACCCTCCCCGCGGACCGTACGGAACCGCTGCTGACGACCGTGCCCGCCGCGACGGGCAGCTCCGTCGACGCGGTCCTGCTGACGGGCTTCGCGCTGGCCCTCGCCGAATGGCGGCGCACCCGGCGGCGCGGTGCGGGCGCGGGCGGGCCGGTCCTGCTGAACCTGGAGGGCCACGGTCGCGCCGAGGACGGCGAGGCCGAACTCTCCTCCACGGTCGGCTGGTTCACCGCGATGCACCCCCTGCGTCTCGACCCCGGAGTCATGTGGCACGAGACCAGGGACGGCGCACCGGCCGTCGGCGTCGCGCTGGGCCGGGTCCAGGACCAGCTCGGGGCCGTGCCCGACAAGGGCATCGGCTACGGCCTGCTGCGCTACCTGAACCCCCGTACCGCCGCCCTCCTCGCCGGCGGAGCGCGGCCGCAGGTCGGCTTCAACTACCTGGGCCGCGTCCGTACGGAGCACACGGGCCCCGCCGACTGGGGCGCGGCACCGGAGGACGTCCGTATCGCCCCCGCCGACCCGGACCTGCCGTTCGCCCACTGCCTGGAGGTCAACGCCGTCACGCACGACGGACCCGCGGGGCCCGAACTGGGCGTGACCTTCTCCTGGCCCGGCGGCCTCTTCGGCGAAGAGGACATCGAGTCCCTGACCGCCCTGTGGTTCGAGGCGCTCGACGCCCTCACGCGGTACAGCACCGACCACGCCGCCCCGGACGGCGGCACCCATGACCTGAAGACGTCCGACCTCGCTCTGGCGGACCTCCGCCAGGACGAACTCGACGAGCTCGAAGCCGACTTGGCCGACCTGGCCGACCTGGAGGACCTGGCGTGACGCACAACAGCCGACCGGTGAAGAAGACGTCCGGCCTCGAGGGCGTCCTGCCCCTCTCGCCGCTGCAGGAAGGCCTGTTCTTCCACTCCCTGCTGGACGACGGGCAGGGCCCCGACGTCTACGCGGTGCAGCTCGCGGCCGACCTCGAAGGGCCGCTCGACGCGGCCCGCCTCAAGGAGGCCGCGGCGGCTCTGCTGCGGCGCCACGCCAACCTCAGAGCCGGCTTCCGCCCGGTCCGCTCCGGGAAGCCGGTGCAGTTCATCCTCCGTGACGTCGAACTGCCCTGGCGCGAGGCCGACCTGAGCGCGCTGACCGCGGCCGACCAGGACGCCGAGCTGGCCCGGCTCGCCGACGAGGACCGCGCCGAGCGCTTCGATCTGGCCCGCCCGCCGCTGATCCGCGCCCTGCTGATCCGCCGCGGTGCGGAGCTGCACCGGCTGGTGATCACCAACCACCACATCCTGCTCGACGGCTGGTCCATGCCCGTCGTGCTGCGCGAGCTGTTCACCGTGTACGAGCGCGGCGAGAGCGCGCTGCCCCCGGTCACCCCGTACAAGAACTACCTGCAATGGCTCACCGCCCAGGACCGCACCGCGACCGAGGACGTCTGGCGCCACACCCTCGCCGGTGTCGAGGAGGCCACCCGCCTCGCCCCGGCCGACGCGCACCGCGAGGCCCGGATGCCGGAGCGCGTCGAGACCCTGCTCCCGGCCGAAACGGGCGACGCCATAGGCGAGTTGGCGGCCTCCCATTCGGTGACCCTCAACACCGTCGTGCAACTCGCCTGGGCGGTCGTCCTGGGACGCCTCACCGGCCGGGACGACGTCGTGTTCGGGACGACCGTGGCAGGACGGCCGGCCGAGGTGCCGGGCATCGAGTCCATGGTCGGCCTCTTCATCAACACGGTCCCGGTACGCGTCACCCTCCAGCACGACGAGCCCTGGTCCAAGGCACTCGTCCGGGTCCAGAACGAGCAGTCCGACCTCGGGCCCCACCAGCACCTCGGCCTCGCGGAGATCCAGGCGCTGGCCGGCATCGGCGAACTCTTCGACACGACCGTCCTGGTGGAGAACTATCCCGTCGACCCGGCCACCGCCTCCCGGCTGGAGTCCGGACTGCGCCTGGTCGGCGCGACCGGCCGCGACGCCACGCACTACCCGATGACCCTCGTCGTCTCCCGTACGGCGGCCGGACTGAACCTGCGCATCGACTACCGCGCCGAGCTCTTCTCCCGCGAGGAGGCCGCACTCGTTCTGGAACGTCTGGAGCGTGTGTTGCGTGCGGTGGTGGTGGATGTGGGTGTGTTGGTGGGTGGGGTGGATGTGTTGGGTGGTGGTGAGCGTGAGTTGTTGTTGAGTGGGTGGAATGGTGTGGGTGTGGAGGTGCCGGTGGGTGTGTTGCCGGTGTGGTTTGGGGAGCAGGTGGCGCGGACGCCTGATGGGGTTGCGGTGGTGTGTGGTGGTGTGTCGTTGACGTATGCGCAGGTGTGGGCGCGTGCGGTGGGTGT